>NZ_CBCPLW010000011.1:0-149747 GCF_965119515.1 Aeromonas sp. Marseille-Q7275 | reverse complement strand
ATATTATGTTAAATGACATGTGCTTGTTTCCTGTTACCGCCAATTGAACTGTGTATAATGGAAACAATTGATCCTATCCCCGACCGGATGTCTTAAGTGGCTGAATTAACATCAGAACAATTAAAACCCGCTTTCACGATTGAGCAGTTCCCCACACTCAGCGAGCTCGAACCCATCCCTTTTGCCGCCCTGCAACCCAGAGCCATTTCCGGCATCAAGCGACTGGCCAGTTTTGATGGTGACTGCCCGGTCATGCTGCTCAACGGCTTCCCGGGTGCGGATTATGAGAGCGTCTGCCAGACCTTGATCGCCTCTTCCAATGGCAAGGATGGCGACCTGTTCGATCTCTGCTACACCGAGAACCTCAACAACCCGTTCAAGCCTATCTGGCTACGCCTGCAACCCGGTACCGGGTTTGAATTCTGCGAGATGGTTGGCGAGCTGCTCAAGCTGATGAGCCATCATCTGGATGCCGAGCGCCTGGTCACCCGCATCATCCGCAAGCAGGAAAATGACCCCAAGATCGTGGACTTTCTCTCCGATCTGGCGGCGCACGTGGCCCAGGGGCTCGAATTCCAGCACCCGGTGCTCATCAACCTGCTGATCCATCACGAAGAGCAGCAAGCGCCCGTCATCTATGGCCGGGACTTGAACTGGGACACTCTGTTTGGCTCCATCAACTACCAGACCGAGCAAGGCTCCGTCTATGCCAACCAGCACTTGCTGGAGCCGGGTCTGCTGCGGGAAGCCAACGGCGGCTACCTCATCTTGCAACTCGACGAGCTGCTCGATCAGCCCCATCTCTGGTTCAAGCTCAAGAACGCCATGCAAAAAGGCGAGCTGGACTGGAATGCCTATCAGGAAGGCAAGACCCTGACCCCCTTCTTCACCCCAGAGGCCACGCCTATCCGGTTCAAACTGATCCTGGTGGGCGACCGGCTGGATGTGGCCGAGTTCCAGATGCTGGACAGGGACATGTCCGAGCGCATCTTCCTGCGCGCCGATCTGGTATCCGAGGTGAACATCGAAGAGGACTTGCCCGAGTTTCTGCAATACCTGGCCTGGCTGCGGCTGCGCTGGAACCTGCTGGACTTCACTCCGGGTGCCCTCCTCGCCCTGTGTCGCCATGCCAGTCGTCTCTGTGACCATCAGGAGTGGCTCTCCCTCTCGGAGGTGCAGCTCAGCGCCATCATGCGCATGGCTGACAGCCTGGCCCGGGAGCTGGAGGCGGAGAAGGTGACCGATGAGCACATACTGCTCGCCCTGGAGGAGCAGGATTACCGTCTCAACTACCTGGTGGAGCAATCCGATCAGGGGGTCATCGATGGCCAGATCCTGCTGCAGACCGACGGTGAAGAGGTGGGCCAGATCAACGGCCTCTCCGTCATCCAAGTGGCCGGTCATCCCTATGACTTCGGTGAACCGGTGCGACTGACCGCCACTGTGCATCTGGGGGATGGCGACGTGGCCGACATCGAGCGCAAGGCTGAGCTCGCCGGCCACATTCACGCCAAGGCGATGATGATCATCCACGGCTATCTCTCCAACAAGTTCGGCGCAGAGAACCCCTCGCCGCTCTCGGCAAACCTGGTGTTCGAGCAGTCCTATCACGAGATTGACGGCGACAGCGCCTCCCTGACCGGTCTGTGCGCCCTGCTCTCTGCCCTCGCCCGCCAGCCGATCTCCCAGCGTTTCGCGGTGACCGGCGCGGTCGATCAGTTCGGCAACGTGCAGGCTGTGGGTGGCGTCAACGAGAAGATCGAAGGCTTCTTCCGGGTGTGCAAGATCCACGGCATCACCGGCAAGCAAGGCATCATACTGCCAGGTACCAACGCTCAGCAGCTCAACCTCTCCGATGAGGTGATTGCCGCCGTCGAAGCGGGTCAGTTCCATATCCACCCGGTGGATCATGTGGAAGAGGCCATCGAATTGCTGACCGGTTGTGTGGCCGGCGAGCCTGACATGCCGGATACCCTGTTTGGCCGGATCCAGGACAGACTGGATGAACTCAATGGCACTGCCCCCAAGAGTGGCGTGCTGCGCAACCTGCTGGGCCGTCTATTCGGCCTCTAAATAAAGTGATCGGAGTTGTTTAGCGAACAACTGTAAGCTAAATTGGCCCGGCTTTGACCCATATGAAGGATAAACAGCGTGACCCTAGATAACGACACCACTAATACCCACCTCTCCCTGTGTGAACAAGGTAAAGAGTCGTTTACCCGTGAAGAGCTGCTTGCCTGCAGCCGTGGCGAATTATTTGGTGAGGGTAACAGCCAACTGCCCGCCCCCAACATGCTGATGATGGATCGCATCGTCAAGATCAATGACAACGGTGGTGAACACGGCAAAGGCGAAATCCTGGCCGAACTCGATATCACCCCGGACCTCTGGTTCTTCGACTGCCATTTCCCTGGCGACCCCGTCATGCCTGGCTGTCTGGGGCTCGATGCCATGTGGCAGCTGGTCGGTTTCTTCCTTGGCTGGAAAGGCGGTCCGGGCAAGGGACGCGCTCTGGGCGTTGGCGAGGTGAAATTCACCGGCCAGATCCTGCCGACCGCCAAGAAAGTGACCTACAAGATCACCTTCAAGCGCGTCATCAACCGCAAGCTGGTGATGGGTATTGCCGACGGCGTGGTCGAGGTGGATGGTCGTCCCATCTACAGCGCGACCGACCTGAAAGTGGGTCTGTTCAAAGACACCACCGCATTCTGATCTGCTCTGACCCTGTCAGAGAGTGACAACGTAAAGGGGCCGCCATGGCCCCTTTCCTTTTGTAATGAGTGATGAAGTCTCGGTTACTTCATGAAGAGGCCTGAGCCTCGCCCCTCCATGGCGTCGCGCCAACCACCAAGCCAGTGCCCTCTGGCATCCAGGCATTGATACGGACACGCTTCTTTCTGTTTGCCGACTACGCCAGCCTGATAACCACGAGCGCGAGCTCTCTCCAGACGGTCCCGTTTCTGTCTCTTCATCATCTACGACCCTCTTCGTGGAACAAAAAAAGCGACCAAGTTTTCACCGGTCGCTTTCATCTTTACCCCAGGGGGGGAGCAGGGTCAAACAAAAAATTCCATGCTATTCAGACGTTGTGACACAAGATACTGAACTGCATTAATTTTTGATGACACATTTTTTATCGCTGGTAACGGCGCAGCCAGGCGAAGGGCAAGGCCAGCAGAGTCAACCAGAACAGGCTGCCACCACCGCCATCTTCACCATCCTGACCGGTCTGGTTGTTGACAGGCGCATTGCTGACCACGTAGTTGGCCGGCGTGTTGCCCTGATAGTCCGCCACGGCCGGCGTCAGCTTGACGGCGACCACGGTCGCGTTGGTGCGCAGGTTCAGATCGCTCTCGCTGTTGTAGCGATAGGCGGTGGCGGCTATGGTGCCATCACTGCTGATGCCGCTGGCATAGGCGATGTGGTAATACTTGCCATTCTGGGCACACTGCTTGGCGCCGGCATCATCCAGACCACAGATCAGGTCGTTCAGGTACCAGTTGTTGCTCGGGGACGCCGCATTGAGCAGGAAGGCTTCCTGCATGCGGTTGGTGCCGTTGGCCACAGGCTGGGTCTGATGGCGGGAGTCACGCCAGCCGACCACCATGTTGTGATCGTTGATGGCCGCGCCCTCTGAGCCGGAGCCGGAGAGCGGCTTGTCCTGCAGGGGGATGCTGGCTGCCGTGCCCGGGTTGTTCAGATTGAACAGGAACATCTCGGTCGGCCGGTTCTGACCCTTGTTGATGCTGTAACGCTGGTTACCGATCACATAGCCATTCTCGTTGACAGACACAGCCCAACTATTTTGCAGCACACTGTCATCCTTGCCCGGCTCGCCATCGGGCAGCGGGATGATCTTGGTGGCTCCCACAGTGCCGGCATCGAGGTTCAGGGTCCAGTAGCTGGCCAGGTTGCGGCCGTCGAGATCCCCCGACCCTACCTCACCGGTGGAGCTGTAGCCCACGCCGTACAGGGTGCCATTGAAGGTCGCCGCACCGAATGCAGAGGCGGTCTGCAGCACTTCATCGCGCTGACGGCCATAGTCGGGGGCCTGTATCAGCTTGTTGAGGCCGCCCGAGCCATTGAGCAGCCAGAAGCTGGCCTGGGTATCGAGCCCGGGGCAGTAGCGGAAGTCGCCATACTCATCGTCATTGCCGGCGAAACACCAGTTATAGAAGTCACCGCCCACGTTGTGGCGGTACTTGCCGCTGGCGGCAGTCCCGGTCACCAGGTACTGGCCGTTGTCCAGCTTCTTGATGCTGGTCGGGACGCTCAGGCTGTGGGTGCCGGCGGCATCTTTCAGCTCGACCGGGTTGCCGTCATTGACGATGGCAAAGGCGGTGCGCAGCTTGCCATCCATCTTGTAACCCGCGCGATCGGTCGGGGCATCCCCCAGGGCCGTCACCAGGCCATCGGTCTGGGTGGTGGCGACATAGCCGATGCCGCTGCGCTGATCGACACCATCGAGGAAATCGCGGCGCCACTGGTAGGCAAAGCCCGGATTCTCATCCCAGAAGGAGTCACAGACGGAGCTTGAAAGGAAGCAACCCTGCTCGAAGCGGAAGCGATCGACCAGGAAGTCGGCAGAGCGCACGGTCGAGAAGTACTCGGCCATGTTGTTCTTGGTGTTTATCCCGATGAGTCCGCTGCCATCGGTACTGATCCCGCTGGCATATCCTTTGACTTCGTCATCGACAATGGTGAAGAAGGAGCTTTGTGCCGCCTGCGCGTTGAGGCTGGCGCCGACCAGGATGGCCAGCATGGATAATTGCTTTTTCATCTACTTCCTTAGTCTTGATGTTTCAACGCTTCCAACTCCTCCCAACGGGAGAAGGCGTGTTCCAATGCGGACTCTGCCGCATGCAATGCATCCAGTTTGGACTGGGTCTGCTCCGCCGGCAGGGAGAAGAACCCGGGATGGTTGATCTCCGCCTGCAGGGCATCGAGTTCCGTTTCCAGCTGCTCCAGCCGGGCTGGCAGATTATCCAGCTCCAGTTGCAACTTGTAAGAGAGTTTGCGTGTTTTTTTCGCTGGCTCAGCCGCCAACGCGACAGGCTCTGCCACCTTGGCCGCAGCCGCCTTGGTCGCCTGTTGCTGACTCTGCTGGGCCCGGGTGGCCATCATGTCGGCATAGCCGCCCACGTAGTCGCTAATCCGCCCATCCCCTTCAAACAGCCAGCAGCCGGTCACCGTATTGTCGATGAAACGGCGATCGTGGCTGACCAGCAGCAGGGTACCGGGGTAATCGGTCAGCAACTCTTCCAAAAGTTCCAGCGTTTCGACATCCAGGTCGTTGGTTGGTTCATCCAAAATCAACAAGTTACTGGGTTTGAGGAACAGCTTGGCCAACAGTAGACGGTTTTTCTCGCCCCCTGACAAGGCCTTGACCGGGGTCCGCGCCCGTTTGGGCTCAAACAGGAAGTCCTGCAGGTAGCCCAGGATGTGGCGGGAGCGGCCGCGCACCATCACTTCCTGCTTGCCCTCCCCCACGTTGTCCACCACGGTCTGCTCGGGATCGAGCTGCTCGCGGTACTGATCGAAATAGGCCACTTCCAGGTTGGTGCCGCCCTTGACCCGCCCGCGGCTCGGCTCGAGCTGACCCAGCAGGAGCTTGATGAGGGTGGATTTGCCGCAGCCGTTGGGGCCGACCAGAGCAATCTTGTCGCCCCGCAGCACCTGCAGATCCAGCCCCTGGAACAGGGTGCGATCGCCAAAGTCCAGGCCGAGCCCTTCGGTCTCGAACACCAGCTTGCCGGAGCGGTTGACGTCGTCCAGCTGCAGCTTGGCCTTACCCTGCAGCTCGCGGCGCTGGGAACGCTCCATGCGCATCGCCTCGAGGGCGCGCACCCGGCCTTCGTTGCGGGTGCGGCGGGCCTTGATGCCCTGGCGTACCCACACCTCTTCCTGGGCCAGCTTGCGGTCGAACTCGGCGTTTTTCAGCTCCTCGACCCGCAGCCACTCCTCCTTCCCTTGCAAGTACTGATCGTAATTGCCTGGCCAGGAGGTGATGGCGCCCCGATCGAGATCGATGATCCGGGTCGCCAGCTTGTGAATGAACTCCCGATCGTGGGAGATGAAGACGATGGCGCCGCGAAAATCCTTGAGGAACTCTTCCAGCCAGTTGATGGCGTCGATGTCCAGGTGGTTGGTCGGCTCGTCCAGCAGCAGCAGATCGGGGTCGCAGGCGAGCGCACGGGCCAGGGCCACCTTGCGCAGCCAGCCACCGGACAAACTGTCGAGGGTCACGTCGGGATCCAGCCCCAGCAGGGTCAACACCTGATTGATGCGGGTCTCGAGCTGCCAGCCGTTCTGATAATCGAGCTGCTCCTGCAATTCGCTCATCTTGCGGATGTTGGCATCGGAGGGATCGTGCCCCAGCTCCAGGGAGATGTGGTGATACTGCTTGAGCAGCTCCCCCACCCCGGCCAGCCCTTCGGCGGCATAGTCGAACACGGTCAGTTCGCTCGAGGCGGGAGGATCCTGCTCGAGACGGGTCACCTTCAAGTCCTGCTGCAACACCAGGCGGCCGTCGTCCAGAGAGAGCTCACCGGCGATGACCTTCATCAGGGTGGACTTGCCCGCCCCGTTGCGCCCCACCAGACAGAGGCGCTCGCCGCGCTCTATGGTCAGCTCGGCGTTGTCGAGCAGCGGGAAATCACTGAACGACAGACAAGCGCCGTGCAATGTCAAAAGTGCCATGTTTGTTCCTTGTTACTTATGAAAAAACGGGCGGCAGACTCTGCCCCCGTTTCATCGTCAAATCAGCCTCACCCCTGACGGGCAAGCCAGCCCTTGAGCTGTGCCAGGGTGAAGGGCCAGCCCAGTTCACGGCCGGTGTCATCCCGCAGCACCGGGATGCGCACCCGGTAGGCCGCAAGCCACTGCTCGTCCTCTAGGATGTCACACTGGCGAGTACTGGCGGCAAGGCCGGCCTCCTCCACCAGCGCCCAGGCCTGTTCGCACAGGTGGCAGCCGTCGGTGTGAAACAGGGTCAGCATCAGGCCTGCGTCTCGGCGTGGGTGATGATCCAGCAGTTGTGGATATGCTGGTTGCGCTCGAAATCCTTCGGCCGGGTCTTGCCGGTGATGTTCTGGGCCTTGAGGCCAGCGGCCTCGAGACCGGCCAGATCCATCTTGAAGTGACGCTTGTTGTTGGAGAACACCAGGGTGCCGTCCGCCGCCAGCAGGCGCTTGAGGTGCTGCATCAGCAGCAGGTGATCCCGCTGCACGTCGAAGCTCTCGTCCATCCGCTTGGAGTTGGAGAAGGTGGGCGGATCGATGAAGATGAGATCGTACTGATCCTCGGCCTCGGAGAGCCACTTCAGGCAATCGGCCTGGACGAACTTGTGGTGACGGCCCACCAGCGAGTTGAGCCGCATGTTGTCCTGCGCCCAGTTGAGGTAGGTGTGGGACATGTCCACCGTGGTGGTTTCGCTCGCCCCGCCAAGACCCGCGTGCACGGTGGCACTGCCGGTGTAGGCGAACAGGTTCAGGAAGCGCTTGCCGCGGGCCATCTGACCCAGCATGCGACGGGTCTGACGGTGATCGAGGAAGAGGCCGGTATCCAGGTAGTCGTAGAGGTTGACCCACAGACGGGCACCGTACTCCTGCACTTCCATCCGGTGCTGCTCTTCGGAGAGCTTCTGGTACTGCTGCTTGCCTTCCTGACGTTCGCGCACCTTGAGGATCACCTTCTCGCCGTCCATGCCGGTCACCTTGATGGCGGCCTGCACCATGTCGAGCAGACGCTGACGGGTCTTCTGGGCGGGGATGTCCTTGGGCGCGGCGTACTCCTGCACCACCAGGTAATCCCGATAGCGGTCGATGGCGGCGTTGTATTCCGGCAAATCCGCATCGTAGATGCGGTAGCAGTCGATGCCCTCTTTACTCGCCCACTTCTCCAGGGTCTTGAGGTTCTTGCGCAGACGGTTCGCGAAGTCCTGGGCCACCTCTTTCTGGGAGGCCACGGAGTCCAGCGCTATCTGGTAGTTGCGCAGCTGACACTCGAGCGCGCCGTTGAACAGGCGATACTGCTTGTCCGCCCGCAGGCGCAGGCAGCTCAGGAGCTCAGGGGAGGCAGACAGTATGGTGACCTTCCAGCCCTGGAAGCTGCGGCGCAGGGCATCGCCCAGGGCCTGGTGCACTTCCAGCAGGGCCGGGAACTCCCCCAGACGCTCGCCATAGGGCGGGTTGGAGATCAGCATGCCGATCTCGCGGGCCTCCCCTTCCACAGCAGGCATCGGCAGCGGGTTCTCGAGCGCAGTCACGTCGGCCTGCTTGAAGGTGATGAAGTGGGCCACCCCGGCCGCCTTGGCGTTGTCGCGGGCCTTCATCAGCACGCGAGGGTCGGCATCGCAGCCAAACAGCTTGGCTTCACAGCGCTGCATGCCGCGCTTGGCACGCACCTGGGCTTCCATCATCAGGCTCTGCCACAACTCACTATCGTGTTGCAGCCAGCGATCGAAACCGAAGCGTTCCCGGCGCAGGGCCGGCGCCATGTCGGCGGCGATGAAGGCCGCTTCGATGAGCAGGGTACCTGAGCCGCACATGGGGTCCATCATGGGCTCACCGGTCCAGCCGCTGCGGGCAATCATGGCGCAGGCCAGGTTCTCTTTGAGCGGCGCTTCACCTGTGCCCTGACGGTAGAAGCGCTGGTGCAGCGCCGGGCCGGACAGGTCCAGGGTGATGTTGGCCTTGCCCTTGCCCAGGTGCGCCATGATGCGGATGTCCGGCGACTTCTTGTCGACGTCCGGGCGCACGTGGCCACGCTTGGTGAAGCGGTCGACGATGGCATCCTTGATCTTGAGCGCGCCGTACTGGGTGTTGCGAATAGCCGGGTTGGTACCGGTGAAGTCCACGGCTATGGTGGCGGTGCCGGGGAAGTGCTCTTCCCAGGGAATGGTGTGGGCGCCGAGATAGAGATCCAGATCGTCGTTCATCTGGAATTCGGAGAGCACCAGCACGATGCGGGAGGCAAAACGGCTCCACAGGCAGGCCTTGTAGCCAATCGCCAGTTCGCCTTTGAAGTGGACGCCGGCCACGGTCTCACGGACCTGTTCCGCGCCCAGGGTGGTCAGCTCGACGGCCAGCAGGTTTTCCAGCCCCTTGGGGCAGGTTGCAAAAAAATCTTTCATCACGCTCACGGGGATGCCATAAAAATAGTGCCGCATTATACCTTATCGGCCCGCACTCGGCATCCGAACCTTGGGGTTCGCGCGAATATAAAGGGCGCTGGCCGGCGCAATTCCCCCCGTCCTTGCTCTTGTCGCCGGCACAGAGGGCGCGGGCAAGACGATGCAAATCAATATCCAGTGCAGAAGGGAGCACGTCAAACGGCGACGAAGTGACCCAAAGAAGCTGCCGCAACGGCATGGGAGAGACGAGCAATAAATAACCGGCTTCGGTTATTTTAAGGGCGTATGAATATCAACCAAAAATAACGTGCAGAGTCAGTATCAGCTGACCTGTCGATAATGTGCCTGGGCACGGGTCCTGGTCTGCATCCGGTTATTCATCACCTTGATCACCGCGAACCTTGGCAGGATCTTGCTGGCGGTCAGCACCAGTTCCTCGGTCAGGTTCAGGCAGACGCTCGCCTGATCGCCGGCCTCGATGACCATGAACTCTCCCCTGCCATGGGGAGTCTCCATCCACACCAGGGAGCCCATATCAGGCAAGCAATGAGTCTGCTGTTCATGAAAGAACCAGCTTTGTGGCATCAGAGGTTTATAAAAGCGGCTGACGGCGATGGCATTGAGTACCAGCTGAACCTGATGGGGAACACTCCAATCGAGTTCGGCGGCCTTGTCCATCAGCTGATAATAGAGGGCGGCATCGTCGACACAAAAAGGCTGGGTCGTGAAGGAGCTGGGGACGAGTTGTCGCCCCTTATATTCGGTGGCGAATATCATGCGATCGGATAAATCCAGCATCAGACGGTCATCCTGAGCATCATAATGCCACTGCCAATTGTCATTGGGTTGGATACACATGGAGTTGCCCTTACTTAAGCCGTTCCTCGACTTTATTCCATGTCGAGAATTTGAGCAACTTTAAATAAGGGCAACCGGTTATCTTTTAAATATGGGTAACGATCTCTTTGACCAGACTCGGGCCCTTATAAATAAAGCCACTGTAAATCTGGACCAGACTGGCACCCGCCGCTAATTTCTCCCGGGCGGCCATGGCGCTGTCAATACCACCCACCCCTATGATAGGCAGAGCCCCATTGAGGGCCTTGGCCAGCAGGCGGATCACCTCTGTGCTCTTGTGCTGGAGCGGACGGCCGCTGAGGCCCCCTGCTTCACCGGCATGGGGCATGTCATAAATCATGTCGCGCTCCAGGGTGGTATTGGTGGCGATGACCCCATCGATCCCGTTTTTGATCAAGGAGGCGGCAACCTGATTAATTTCATCCAGGCTGAGATCGGGGGCAATTTTAACGGCAAGGGGAACGTACTTCTTATATTGCGCGGCCAGCTCCTGCTGGCGAACCTTGAGGGCTGCCAGCAATTCATCGAGCGCCTCGCCATATTGCAGCGAACGCAGCCCCGGGGTGTTGGGGGATGAGATATTGACGGCAATATAACCGGCATGATCATAAACCTTGTCCATGCAGATCAGATAATCGTCCTTGCCCTGCTCGATGGGGGTGTCCTTGTTCTTGCCGATATTGATGCCGATCACCCCCTGATATTTGGCCTCTTTCACCTTGGCCACCAGATGATCGACACCCTTGTTGTTGAATCCCATGCGGTTGATGATCCCTTCCGCTGGAATTACCCGGAACAACCGCGGCTTGTCATTTCCGCTCTGGGGCTTGGGGGTCACAGTGCCTACTTCAATAAAGCCGAACCCCATGGCACCAAATGCGTCGATACACTCCCCGTCTTTATCGAGGCCAGCCGCCAGTCCCACCGGATTGGCAAAATTAAGCCCCATGACAGTGACGGGGCGTTGGGGGAGTGAATGACGGAAGAAACAATCGAGCGGTGTACCGAGAAGGCGGGGCAAATACTTGATGGAGAGATCGTGTGCCTGTTCGGGATTGAGTTTGAACAGAAAATGCCTGGCGAGGGGGTACAGCATGTTTGCTCCTTAAAAAAGCCCCGGCAACTGGCCGGGGCTTTTGGGGTTATGCCGAGGTTCGGCAATTCAACTGGAGCAGGTTCAACTCTCGCAAGGCCACCGAGAACTTGGCGAACTCGTGGGTGCTGGTGGTCTTGAAGTCGGCCAACATATGGGTCCAACGGGACAAGAGTTGCTCATGCTCCGAAATCCAGTCGGCCAGTATGGTAGCGCATTCTCCCTGCTCTTTGCACCCTTCCAGTACCACTGAGGTGAGGCTGCGTTGCTGCCAGTCCAGATCCTCGCGGAAGGAGGCCCGGGCCATCGCCTGCCAGTGGTTGCCCACCGGCTGATGGTTGATCTGCTCGAGGAACCAGTGCAGATCCAGCTTGGCACCGAGACGATAGTAGACGTTGGCGGCGCGCAGTATGTCGGTCTTGTGCTCAGCGGCAATCTGCGCCAGATCCAGGCTGGAGAACAGGCTGCTCATGTGGGCCACCCGACGGGCGATGGCTTCAGGTACCTGTTTGGCCACCAGGGCGGCGACGGCCTGGCGATGCTCGGCCACTTCGCTCTCGTCCATCACCTCGTAGAGGTGCTCCCCCAGGGTCTCGAAGGCCGGACGGAAGAAGGCGATGTTCTCGCCGATGCTCCAGCTGCGGTTGCGGGCACGCAGGAACCAGCGAGTGGCACGGCGCACGATGCGGCGGCTGTAGAACATCAGCTCGAGCTGGGTGTTGGCATCCACCAGGTTGTCGCAGCCTTCGATGTCGCGCCACAGGGTACCCAGTCCGAACACCTCCCGGGCCATGGCGAAGCAGCAAGCCACTTCGGCCACCGAGGCACCGGTCTCGTCCTTCATCCGGCTGGCGAAGTTGAGCCCCATGTCGTTGACCAGCATGTTGGCCACCCGGGTCGCGATGATTTCGCCACGCAGCGGGTGCTGAGCCAGCTCGGCACCGAACTGCTGCTGCAACTGGGCCGGGAAGCTGGTGACCAGCATGTTGGCGAGGAAGGGCTCCTCAGTCACTTCCGGGCAGTTGAGCTGCTCTTTCAGTACCATCTTGCCGTAGGCCACCAGCACCGCCAGCTCGGGACGGGTCAGCCCCTGCCCTGCCGCCATCCGCTCGGAGAGCTCCTCGTCGGAAGGCAGGAACTCCAGCACGCGGTCCAGCTTGCCTTCGCGCTCCAGCCCCTGGATGAAGCGTTGCTGCTCTTTCAACTGCTCGGCACCACGGAAGGCGGTGACCGAGATGGACTGGGACTGGCGATAGGCGTTGGTGATGACGATCTGGGCCACGTCGTCGGTCATCTCGTACAGCATCTGGTTGCGCTGCTTGAGGGTCATGTCTCCTGCGGCCACCAGCTGGTTCAGCAGTATCTTGATGTTGACCTCGTTGTCGGAGCAATCCACCCCGCCCACGTTGTCGGTGAAGTCGGTGTTGATGTGACCGCCCTGGCTGGCGTACTCCACCCGGCCAAGCTGGGTGAAGCCGAGGTTGCCGCCCTCGCCCACGATGCGGGCACGCAAGTCACGGCCATTGACCCGCAGCACGTCGTTGCTGCGATCCCCCACGTCGGCGTCGCTCTCGCGGGCGCTCTTCACATAGGTGCCGATGCCGCCGTTCCAGAGCAGGTCGACGTTGAGGCAGAGCAGTGCCTTGATCAGCTCGTTCGGGGCCATGCTGGCCTTGTCGGTGCCGAGCAGGGTCTGAATTTGCGGGCTCAGCTTGATGGACTTGGCGGAGCGCAGGAAGATGCCGCCTCCTGCCGAGATGAGCTCCCGGTTGTAATCATCCCAGCTCGAACCCGGCAGCTCGAACAGCCGCTGCCGCTCGACGAAGCTCCTGGCCGCATCGGGGGTCGGGTCGATGAAGATGTGCATGTGGTTGAAGGCGCCCACCAGCTGGGTGTGCTCGGAGAGCAGCATGCCGTTGCCGAACACGTCGCCGGCCATGTCACCTATCCCCACGCAGGTGAAGTCGGTGGTCTGGCAGTTGACGCCGATCTCGCGGAAGTGACGCTTGACCGATTCCCAGGCGCCGCGCGCCGTGATGCCCATCTTCTTGTGGTCATAACCGACCGAACCGCCGGAGGCGAAGGCATCGCCCAGCCAGTGGCCGTATTCCTGGCTTATTTCGTTGGCGATATCGGAGAAGGTGGCGGTGCCCTTGTCGGCGGCCACGACCAGGTAGTAGTCATCCTCGTCGTGACGCACCACGGATTTGGGCGGGATCACCTCTCCCTTGATGATGTTGTCGGTGACATCGAGCAGGCCGCGAATGAACAGGCGATAGCAGGCCTTGCCCTCTTCCTGGATGACGGCACGGGGCGCCCCCGCCGGCATCTGCTTGCAATAGAAGCCGCCCTTGGCGCCGACCGGCACGATGACGGTGTTCTTCACCTGCTGCGCCTTGACCAGACCCAGCACCTCGGTGCGGAAGTCTTCCTTGCGATCGGACCAGCGCAGGCCGCCACGGGCCACCTTGCCCCAGCGCAGATGCACCCCTTCCACCCGCGGCGAGTAGACGAAGATCTCGAATTTCGGCAGCGGCAGCGGCATGTCGGTGATGCTGGAGGGGGCCAGCTTGAAGGAGATGTAGGGCTTGGCCTGACCCTCCTGATCCGGCTGGTAGTAGTTGGTGCGCAGGGTGGCGTCGATCATCTCCATGTAGCGGCGGATGATGCGATCGTCGTCCAGGTTGGCCACCTGATCCAGCTTGGCGGCGAGCTGCTCGTGCAGCTTGGCCTGTACCTTGGCATCCTGCTTGATGGCGGGATTGAGGCGCTGCTCGAACAGGGTGAACAGCAGCTCTGCGATGTCGGGGTAACGGGTCAGCGTCTCCTCGATATAGGACTGGCTGAAGGAGACGCCGGTCTGGCGCATGTATTTCGCATAGGCGCGCAGCACAGAGACCTGACGACCGGTGAGGCCGGCCCCCAGCACCAGACGGTTGAAGCCGTCATCTTCCAGGGTCTTGTTCCAGATGGCGGCGAAGGCCTGCTGGAAGCGCTGCTGGCTCTGGGCCAGATCGAATGGCTGATCGCCGCGCAGCAGCATGGAGAAGTCGAGGATCCAGAAGATCTCGCCGCTCGGGGTCCGTACCTGATAGGGCGTCTCGCCGATGACGCGCAGCCCCATGTTTTCCAGCATGGGCAGCACATCGGAGAGGTGGATGGGTTCGGTGCGGTGGAACAGCTTGAGACGCACCCGGCGATCGTTCTCTTCTTCCTGGGCACGGTAGAACAGCATGCCCAGCGGCTCGGCTTCACTCAGGCCATCGAGGGCCATGATGTCGGCCACGGCAGAGCCCGGCAGCACGTCTTCCTTGTAAGCACGAGGGAAGGCAGTGCTGAAACGGCGGCGCAGTTCGTTGCCTCGGGCTTCCCCATAATGGGAGAGCAGCACGGAATCCAGGCGGTCATCCCAGCTGCGGGCCGCTTCAATCAGGTTGTTCTGTACTTCGTTCACATCCACATCCACGTTGTTGTTGTTGACCCGCACTATGTAGTGGGTCCGAGCCAGCACGCCTTCGGTGAAGTAGACGTTGAACTCCACCTCTTCGCTGCTGCCAAAATACTTCTGCAAGATCTGCTGGGTCTTGATCCGCAGCGCCGTGTTGTAGCGCTCCTTGGTGACATAGACCATGCAGGAGAAGAAGCGGCCGTAGACATCCCGGCGCACGAACAGGCGCAGCATGTCGCGCTCCTGCATCTCCAGCACGCCAAGACCGGTGGCCAGCAGCTCCTCTTCCCGGGCCTGGATCAGCTCGTCGCGGGGATAGGTCTCCAGCACGTTGAGCAGCGCCTTGTAGGCGTGGGAGCCCTTCTCGTGACCGGAGGCGGCCATGATGCGCTCGAGGCGGTGGCTGATGAGGGGGATCTGGGTGGCACTGGTGTTGTAGATGGAGGAGGCGTAGAGACCGATGAAGCGATCTTCCCCCACCACCTTGCCGTGTTCGTCGAAGCGCTTGATGCCGATGTAGTCCACATAGGCCGGGCGGTGTACCCGGGACTTGCTGTTGGACTTGGTGAGGATCAGCAGATCGGAGCTCAGGGCGGCGTGACGGGCGCTGGCGGGCATGATGCCAAGGCGCTGCCCCTCGTCCTTGATGGAATTCTTCATCAGCCCCAGGCTGGAGTCCGGCAGCGGCAGGATCTCGTGATCCCCCTCCACCGCCTTGACGTCATAACGGCGATAGCCCATCAGGGTGAAGTTGTGGGCGGCGACCCATTGCAGGAAGGCGACACAGGAGTCGACGTCTGCCTGGCTGACCGGGTTCTTGCGCTTGGGCAGCTCCTCGATGATCTCGTTGAGGCGACCCAGCATGGGCTGCCAGTCCCCGACCGCCAGGGCCACTTCCCTCGCCACCGAGTTGAGCTCGGCGGTCAGGGCCTCCATCTGTTCCTCATCCGTCAGATGATCGATCTCGATGAGGAAGGCGGTCTCGACCGAGGTCTGGGAGGCCGTGTTGTCGAGATCCAGGATGGCGCCTATCTTGCCATCGCCGCCGCGAATGAGGTGCAGCGGCTGGTGCAGCATCATGTGGGCCGTGATACCCCGGCGCTTGAGCGCCATGCGGATGGAGTCCACCAGGAAGGGAGAGTCCTGCAGGATGATCTCGACGATGGTATGGGGAGACTGCCATCCGTGGCGGGTCAGCTCGGGGTTGTAGACCCGGATATAGGGCTCTGTGCTGGTGCGCTGGTTGAGCGCATTCCACAGGCTGAGCGCCGCCCCGTAGAGATCGCTGTCATTGCGATCGTGCAGGTCGGTGCTCGCCATGTTGCCGTAGAACTTGGCGACGAAGCACTCGACCAGGGAGGCACTGTTCTTGGGCAATTTCTGATGGATCAGGCTGAGAACGTTTTCGAGCAGAACTGAGGTAGGGGCGTCTTTCAATGCCATTGCTAGTTTCCTTATCGGACGACATCACAGACACGGCGACATCCACCCAGGATGCACGCCGGTACAGAGTTGCTGCGAAGTGTAATGACTTGGATCGCGGAAGGCGAGCAAAGGTGATAACGGGATGTTAAAAACAAGGGGCAGATCACGGCTTGGGTTGTGATAAATTTTGCCAAGTCGCTAAAATTTAGAAAATCGCACTGGTTGTAAGGCGATTTACCGGATAGATAGTGACTTAAAGCAGATATTTACCCGGAATATTGTTCATGTTTTGTTAATTTATGCGTTTTGGGCTAACGGGGCGCTCATCCTCCTGCATTTGGCGCCGCAAGCAGGCGTATTCCCCTCTACAGAAGGCTCACACCAGCGGTTCGACTACGGCAAGCGACCCTTTCGAGGCAGAGGCCACCGGGATGAGCCGAGAAGGGGCCGCTCTCTTCGACTCGCCTCAGGCGAGCCTCTCCAGGCGAACAAAGCGGTGATCTTCCTGGGTGACCAGCCGAAAGTGACCGTGCACCCCGTTGACGCTGACGAAGGAGCGGATCTTTTCCAGGCCCAGCTCTATGGTCAACCCCTGCTCGGTGCGCACCACCAGGCGTCTGGCCTGGCCCTGGTACATCAGCATGATCTCGTCGCGGCTGAGGGCCAGCCGAAAGGTGTACTGCCTCATACCCTCTCCTCTTGATGAAAAACGGGCAGGAGAGCCTGACTCCCCTGCCCGTGACCGGCACCCTTACTGCGCCAGTGCCTTGCTTACCTTCTCGAACAGATCCCGCGCCAGCCCCTCGAGGTTGGCCAGACGGGTCAGCTCGGCCCGGACGAGCGTCTTGCGCCCCTCATCCAGTCGCTTGAACTGGATGAGCGGGGTGATGAGGCGGGACGCCACCTGGGGATTGACCTCGTTGAGCGTGATCAAGAGATCGGTCAGGAAGCGATAGCCGCTGCCATCCACCGCGTGGAACTGCACCTGGTTGTTCATGGCGAAACTGCCGATGAGCGCCCGCAGCCGGTTCGGGTTGCGGATGCTGAAGGTGGGGTGGCTCATCGCCTGTTTCACCTCATCCAGCACGTCGGCGGCAGGCTTGCAGCCCACCAGGCGCAGCCAGTTGTCCAGCACCAGGCCGTCATGGGCCCACTTGCCCTCAAAATCGGCCAGCAGTGCGGCGCGGCATGGCAGCAGATAGCCGTTGGCCACCTGCAGCGCCGCCAGGGTGTCGGTCATGTTGTCGGCGGTGGCATACTGCTCGCGCACCAGTGCATCGGCCTGCTCCGCATCCAGCGCCGCCAGATAGCCGAGTACCACCCCCTTGAGGGCGCGCTTGGCGGTGTCGGCATGGATCACCCTGTACCCCGTCAGCCGCAGGCTCTCATAGGTAGCCGCCAGACGCGCGCCGAAGGCCTCGGCGAGCTGGCCATGGATGGCATCACGCACCCGATGGATGGCATCGATATCGGCCACCTCGAACAGCTCGGCCAGGGTCGCCTCACCGGGCAGCGCCAGGATCTCCGCCTTGAGGGCCGAGTCCAGCTCGCTATCGTCCAAAATGGCGACGAAGGCCGCCAGCAGGGTTGGGGAGAGCGCAACCCCCTGCCCTTGCTGCACCCGTGCCACCCCGTCGATGACCGCCTTGTTGATCAGCATCTGGGCCGCATCCCAGCGGGCAAACTCGTTGCGGGCATGGCGCATCAGGAAGGCCAGGGCCTCGTCGCTGTAGTCATAGTGCAGCTTGACCGGGGCGGAGAAATCCCGCAGCAGGGAGGGCACCGGCTTGACCTGCACCCGATCGAACAGGAAGGTCTGCTCTTCTTCCAGCACATCGAGCACGTTGCCGATGGCCTTGCCCTGGTACTGCAGCGCAATGACGGCACCCTGCTCGTCATAGAGTTCGATGTCGAGGGGGATGTGCAGCGGCAATTTTTGCGGCTGATCCTGGGTCGGCGGCGTGTGCTGGCGCACGTGCAGGCGATAGACGCCACTGGCGGCATCGTAGTCGTCGGTCACGGTGAGCTCGGGGGTGCCGGACTGGCTGTACCAGCGGCGGAAGCGGCCGAGATCCACCCCGGAGGCATCCTCCATCGCCTGCACGAAGTCATCGCAGGTGGCGGCCGAGCCGTCGTGACGCTCGAAGTAGAGGCGCATGCCGGCCTGGAACTTATCCTCCCCCAGCAGGGTGTGCAGCATGCGGATCACTTCCGAGCCCTTCTCGTAGACGGTCAGGGTGTAGAAGTTGTTCATCTCTATCACCACATCCGGGCGAATGGGGTGAGCCATGGGGCCGGCATCTTCGGCAAACTGCGGACCGCGCACGGTACGCACGTTGTTGATGCGGTTGACGCCACGTGAGCCCAGATCCGAGGAGAACTCCTGATCCCGGAACACCGTCAGCCCCTCTTTGAGGCTGAGCTGGAACCAGTCGCGGCAGGTGACGCGGTTGCCAGTCCAGTTATGGAAGTATTCGTGGGCGATGACCCGCTCTATGCCGTGGTAGTCGCCGTCGGTGGCGGTAGCCGGGTTGGCCAGCACGAACTTGGAGTTGAAGATGTTGAGCCCCTTGTTCTCCATGGCGCCCATGTTGAAGAAGTCCACCGCGACAATCATGTAGATGTCGAGGTCATACTCGAGGCCGAAACGCTGCTCGTCCCAGCGCATGGCGTTGATGAGGCTCTCCATGGCGAAACCGGCTCTGTCCAGGTTGCCCTTGTCGACGAAGATCTCCAGGGCTACCTTGCGGCCGCTTTGGGTGGTGTAGCTACCCCGCTCCACGTCGAAGTCGCCGGCCACCAGGGCAAAGAGGTAGCTCGGCTTGGGGAAGGGATCCTGCCACTGCACGAAGTGGCGACCGCCGTCCAGCTCGCCGCTCGCAACCTTGTTACCGTTGGAGAGCAGATAGGGGTATTTGGCCTTGTCGGCGGTGATCCGGGTGCTGTAGCGGGCCAGGATGTCGGGCCTGTCCAGGTAATAGGTGATGCGGCGAAAGCCCTCCGCCTCACACTGGGTGCAGTAGGCATCGCCGGACTTGTAGAGCCCCTCCAGCGCTGTGTTGGCGGCGGGATCCAGATCCGTGACTATGGTCAGCACGCACTCGGCGGGCAGGTTGAACAGGGTCAGGCAGCTCTCCCCCTGCTCGAACCGGGTGAAGGGGACGCCGTCCACGCTGACGCTGTGCAAGACCAATCCTTCCCCGTCCAGCACCAGGGGCTCGTTGTGCTCGCCGCTGCGGCGCAGCCGGGAGATGGCGGTCACCCGGGTCAGGGGTTCCTGCAGCTGAAAATCGAGATCGATGCTGTCGATCCAGTAGAGGGGCGCCCGGTAATCCTGGCGATACTTGGCCGTCATGGCCTGGGAGTGATCGGTCATTATTGTCTGCTTCCACGCATTGTTATCAACGTGTCAGAGGCTGTCACAAGGATCCCGCAGGGTCAAATAGTTTGCATTCAGCCAAAAGAGAGGGCGACCTGAGTCGCCCTTGCATTCATGTGGATGCCAGCCCGGACATTCAGCCCTTGCTGAGTCTCGCCAGATCCGCCGTGATGTTCGCGGCTTCGATCTGATACTCGTCGGGGGCCTCGAAATCGGCAGGCAGTTCATCCAGGCTCTTCACCGTCGGCTTGCCAAGGCGGGTCAGTCGCTCGTTGGCTCGCGCCAGCGCCTTCTCGTCCTGCTTGGCCTGATCCGCCAGTCGCTCGGCTTCGTTCAGGGAGACCGACTTCTTGTCCTTGTCCTCCTGATACTCCTTGATGTCCTGCATCACGTAGGCAAATTCAGGATCCTTGGCGATCCGCGCCTCGTGAGCCGACTTCAACCTGGGCAGCAGACTGGAGAAGTCCCCCAGCTTGTCGTAACTGGCCGAAGCTATCTTGTCCCAGGGCAGGGCGTTGAACTCCCGGCTCTCCCCGGTCTCGTCCGGCGAGACGGCGGTCGGGAAGTCGATGTCCGGCGCCACCCCCTTGTTCTGGGTGCTGCCGCCATCAATCCGGTAGAACTTGGCGATGGTGTACTGCACGTGACCCAGCGGCTGCTCGTAGAAGTCGTAGACCTTGGCGAGGCTGCGATGCTGCTGCACCGTCCCCTTCCCGAACGAGTTCTCGCCGAGGATCAGGGCGCGGCCGTAGTCCTGCATGGCGGCGGCGAAGATCTCGGAGGCCGAGGCGCTGTAGCGGTCGATCATCACCGACATGGGGCCGCCGTAGTAGACGTTGCCGTCATCGTCACCATTGACGGTGATACGACCCATGTGATCACGAATTTGCACCACGGGACC
Organism: Aeromonas sp. Marseille-Q7275; assembly: GCF_965119515.1. NCBI lineage: Bacteria > Pseudomonadati > Pseudomonadota > Gammaproteobacteria > Aeromonadales > Aeromonadaceae > Aeromonas > Aeromonas sp. Marseille-Q7275. The sequence continues at coordinate 129,510 of NZ_CBCPLW010000011.1, read as the reverse complement.
ACTGGCGAAGAAGAGACCGCTCAGGGCGGAGGCCTCGGTCAGGGCGCCGCCGCCGTTGCCGCGCAGGTCGACGATGAGACCATCGATCTTCTGCTTGTTGAGGCTGGAGAGCTCCTTGATGACGTCGTCATGGAGATTGACGTAGAAGCTCGGGATCTCGAGTACCCCTATCTTCTTGCCTTCGGCGTTGATCACCTTGGACTTGGCGGCCCTGTCTTCCAGGCGCACCTTGTCGCGGGTCAGCTCCACCAGCTCGGTCTTGGCGGTCGCGCCCTTGCCGCGCTGGATCTCCAGCTTCACCTTGCTGCCCTTGGGCCCCTTGATGAGTTCGACCACGTCATCGAGACGCCAGCCGATCACATCGACAATCTTGCCATCGTCCTGCCCTACCCCGGTGATCTTGTCATCGGGTTTGAGGTGGTTGGACTTGGCCGCCGGGCCGCCGGGCACCAGGGAGCGGATGACGGTGAAGTCATCTTCCGCCTGCAGCACGGCACCTATGCCCTCCAGCGAGAGGTTCATCTCGGTGTTGAAGCGATCGGCGCTGCGCGGCGAGAGGTAGCTGGTGTGGGGCTCGATGGCACGGGCGAAGGAGTTCATGAAGAGCTGGAACACATCCTCGCTCTCGGTCTGGGACATCCGCTTGATGGCGTTGTTGTAACGCTTGCCAAGCAGCTCCTTGATCTCGGGCCACTCCTTGCCGCTGAGCTTGAGGCTCAGGGCATCGAACTTGACCCGTTGACGCCACAGCTCGTTGAGCTCGGCCTCGTCTTTGGGCCAGGGAGCCCCTTCCCGATCGAAGATGTAATTGTCAGGCTGGGTGAAATCCAGGGGAGTGTCGAGCAGTTTGAGGGCGTATTCGAACCGCTCGTAACGCCGCTGCTGACTCAGGTTGAACATCTCGTAGGCCGGAGCCAGACGCCCTCTCTCGAGGTCGGTGTCAAAACCGGTACGGTACTTTTCAAAACGGCTGATGTCAGAGGCCAGAAACAGGTTGCGGCTGTAGTCCAGATTCTCCAGATATTTGTCAAATATCACGGAGGAAAAGGCATCGTCCAACTTGAACTGTTTGTAGTGAGAGCGGGTAAACAGATTGGCAATTCGCTTGCTGGCCGTAGCATGTTGGCTCTCCTGAGCCAACACAGGCAAATCACTTTCCTTGAGCACCGGCTCGATGGCCTGTGCGAGCCCGGCGAGCGCCAGGCTACAGGCAACGAGGGAAAAACGAATCACGCCATGCTTCAACATTCGTCTCCTTAGAGAACCAGATGCTCGAACTTGACCCGCAGCATCATGCCGGTCTGCAATTGAACCTGTACGTCATCCTTGGTCACTTCCTTGATGGTCGCAGGCACGGGAGACTTGCCCAGCACGACGCGCACGCCTTGATCCACTTTCAGGGTGGCGGCATCCACTTTGACCAGGGGAGCATCGGCTACAGGCGCGGCCTTGGGAGCGGACCTGGGCTTGTCGGAGCGAGGAGCATCGGCCTTGCGCGGCGCGTTGCGGCGCGGCTGCTTGGGCTTGTCTTCCTTCTCCTTGGTGTTGGTGCGGCGGCTGGCAAAGACACGCTCTTTGCTCTCCTTGAGGGCCTGTTTGGCATGTTCGATGTGCTCTTCGGTCAGCAGCTCACCGGGGTTGCCATCCAGATCGACACGGGCCTGGCCAGCCTTGAGGCCATGCAGGTAACGCCAGCTGGAGGTGTATTGACGCAGAGCAGAGCGCAGCATGGTCTTGGAGACTCTCTCGTCATCAGCAAGACGCGCGGCCAGATCCTGGAAGATGCCAATCTTGAGTGGCTTGGCCTCTCCTTCAGCGATGAAGCAGGCCGGGAATTTCTCGACCAGGTAGGCAACGATCTCTTTACTGTTCTTCAGCTTTTCAGTGTTTTCCATGTATAACCTTGGCTTTCATATAGACGCACGGGCATGCCCGAACACAACAAAGGCCCTATTATAGAGAGCTTGGGACCTTTTGCGAACCATCTAGCAATGACTTAGAGCATGCTTTCCAAAATTTGCACCGCTTCTTCGAGGCCAATCCGGTCCTCCTGGTCGAAACGGTTAAAAATCGGACTATCCACGTCCAGCACCCCGATGATCTCACCACCGCGACGCAGCGGAATCACGATTTCCGAATTGCTGGCGCCGTCGCAGGCGATGTGACCCGTGAACTGGTGTACGTCGTCCACCAGCTGGGTCTTGCCCTCGGCCACCGCCGTGCCACAGACACCGCGGCCCACCGGAATGCGCACGCAGGCCGGCTTGCCCTGGAAGGGGCCGAGCACCAGGGTCTCCCCTTGCAACAGATAAAAACCGACCCAGTTGATGTCGGCCAGCTCCTGATTGAGCAGGGCAGACAGGTTCGCCAGGTTGGCAATCAGGTCGGGTTCACCCTCCAGCAGCGCCTGGGCTTGTTGGTTGAGGGTGCGATAAAATGCTTGTTTTTCAATCATGATTAAATGAACTTCACTCCTTGATAATGAATGCAAGGTACCGACCTGCCTGAAAAATTCAAATCAAATTTCACTTCTCCCCCCTCCTGGGCCGCAAACGGCAGCCTGCTGTCAGGGGGAAACCCCCAGCGCCAGTTGCTGGCGCTGGCCATTGCTCCACTCGATATTGAGCAGCCACTCCATGGCATCTGTGGTGCAACTTCCTACCTGAGCGGCACCCTGCCAGCCCCCCTCCTTCGCCTCGAGCTGCACCGGGATGATCCCCATGAACATGGTCCTGCCCTCCAGCCAGGCCTTGATGGGGGTGATGACGGGGGAGCCCCCCTGAAGGCGCAACACAAAGTCATGTTCAGGGCGGATCGGCAAGCCATCTATGCTGGCCGTCAGGGGCTTGTCACCGACCAGAAGGGAACAACTGCTGTGGGACAGATCACAAATCTGATCATTTGTTCCCGTCGTCTCCCCGCCCGGCGGAGCCGAAAACCAGGTCCGATAGGCCATCAGGGAGAGCAAAATGGCCAGCACCATGGTCAAGTGCACGATTTTGCGTGAAGTGAGTCTCTCTTTCATGAAAAAACAGCCCTGTAAGGTACTTTAAAAATGCGATTTTCGTGATCTCGCGCAAGGTAAAAAACCAGGGAGCGCGGGACCCGCTGGAGCCAAATATATCACTGTTTGTACTGTTATTTTACCGGTCAGTTCAGTATCATTCTCAATGAATTTTCATTTAACCACCTTTTGCTTTTCCTTTTATTAACAGATGTTAACGGGAGGATTTGGCAAATCAGGGGTGAAAATGGCCCCGATTACCGGGCGAAAAACAAACAACAGCATCGGAAGCGGAATACAACGATGAGCCATACAACAAACCACCCTGAGTACAACTACACCGTTGTGCGCCAGTTCACCGTCATGACGATTGTCTGGGGAATTGTCGGTATGTCGGTTGGTGTACTGATCGCAGCCCAGTTGATCTGGCCTGCCCTCAACTTTGATACCCCCTGGCTGACCTACAGCCGCCTGCGTCCCCTGCACACCAACGCGGTCATCTTCGCGTTTGGCTGCAGCGCGCTGATGGCCACCTCCTTCTACGTGGTACAGCGCACCTGTCAGGTCAGGCTGTTTGGCGGCCCACTCGCCTCCTTCGTGTTCTGGGGCTGGCAGGCGATCATCCTCGCCGCCGCCATCACGCTGCCACTGGGATACACCACTTCCAAGGAGTATGCCGAGCTGGAGTGGCCCATCGACATCGCCATCGCCGTGGTCTGGGTGAGCTATGCCATCGTCTTCTTCGGCACCCTGGTCAAGCGCACCACCTCCCACATCTATGTGGCGAACTGGTTCTTCGGGGCCTTCATCATCACGGTGGCGGTGCTGCACATCGTCAACAACATGGAAGTGCCGCTCTCGGGCATGAAGTCCTACTCCATGTACTCAGGTGCCATGGATGCCATGGTGCAGTGGTGGTATGGCCACAACGCGGTCGGCTTCCTGCTCACCGCCGGCTTCCTCGGCATGATGTACTACTTCGTACCCAAGCAGGCGGGGCGTCCGGTCTACTCCTACCGCCTCTCCATAGTGCACTTCTGGGCGCTGATCTCCCTCTACATCTGGGCAGGCCCGCACCATCTGCACTACACCGCCCTGCCCGACTGGGCCCAGTCCCTGGGCATGGTGATGTCCCTCATCCTGTTCGTCCCCTCCTGGGGCGGCATGATCAACGGCATCATGACCCTGTCCGGTGCCTGGCACAAGCTGCGCTATGACCCCATACTGCGCTTCCTGATCGTCTCCCTGTCGTTCTACGGCATGTCCACCTTCGAAGGCCCCATGATGGCCATCAAGACGGTCAACGCCCTCTCCCACTACACCGACTGGACCATAGGTCACGTCCACTCCGGTGCCCTGGGCTGGGTTGCCATGGTCTCTATCGGCGCCGTGTATCACCTGATCCCGAACCTGTTCGATCAGGGCCGCATGTACAGCATCCGCCTGATCAACGTCCACTTCTGGCTGGCGACCGTGGGCACTGTGCTCTACATCGTCTCCATGTGGATTTCCGGGGTGATGCAGGGTCTGATGTGGCGTGCGGTCAACGATGACGGCACCCTGACCTACAGCTTCGTGGAGGCGCTGCAAGCTTCCTATCCCTTCTACTTCGTGCGCTTCCTGGGTGGCTGCTTCTTCGTCACCGGCATGCTGCTGATGGCTTACAACGCCTATCGCACCGTCACTGCGCCCAAGGGTTCCCTGGAACCCGTCGCACAGCCAGCCTGATCTGAAGGGGTTTAAAGCATGAGCAACAACAACCGTCACGAAATATTTGAAAAGAGCGTCCCCATGCTGGTGATAGGCATCATCTTTGCCATCAGCCTGGGGGGCCTGGTCGAGATCACGCCGCTGTTCTTCCAGAAGCAGACCAACGAGCCGGTGGAGGGCCTCAAGGCCTACACCGCCCTGCAGATGGAAGGACGCGACATCTACATCCGCGAAGGCTGCACCGTCTGCCACAGCCAGATGATCCGCCCGTTCCGCGCCGAGACCGAGCGTTACGGCCACTACTCGGTCGCCGGTGAGAGCGTGTGGGAGCACCCCTTCCTGTGGGGCTCCAAGCGCACAGGTCCGGATCTGGCCCGGGTCGGCGGCCGCTACTCCGACGACTGGCATCGCGCCCACCTCATCAACCCGCGCGACGTGGTGCCGGAATCCAACATGCCCGCCTTCCCCTGGCTCGAGACCAACGTCCTGACCGGTGAACTGACCGGCAAGAAGCTGGCGCTGTTCCGGGATCACTTCGGGGTGCCCTATACCGATGCCGACATCGAGGGTGCGGCCGAGGCAGTCAAGGGCAAGACCGAGCTGGATGCCCTGGTGGCCTATCTGCAATCACTGGGTCATGCCCTGAAATAAGGAGTCGGGATATGGATTACGGCACATTTCGCGGCCTGTACACCCTGCTGCTGATGATCATCATGATCGGCATCATCGTCTGGGCATACAGCAAGCGCCGCAAGGCCTCCTTCGATGAGGCTGCCAACCTGGTCTTTGCCGATGACGAGCAACCCAGTGCTGATAACAAGAACGCAGGAGCGAAGCAATAATGAGCACTTTGTTTAGCATTTTTGTGACCGTCATAAGTCTGGGCACCATACTCGGCTGCTTCCTGCTGCTGATGTGGTGCATGAGGGACAAGATGGGGACCGAAGAGGGCAAGCCCATGGGGCACACCTTCGACGGCATAGAGGAGATCAACAACCCGTTGCCGAAGTGGTGGTCCTATATGTTCCTCTTCTTCATCGTCACCGGTCTCATCTACCTGCTCGCCTTCCCGGGTCTGGGCAACTTCAAGGGGTTGCTGGGCTGGCAGAGCTCCAACCAGGACGTTCGCTCCCTGGCAGAATCCAAGGCGGCGGCAGCCTCTGCCAAGGATGAAGGGCGCGCGGTGGAGTACGATCGGGAACTGGCCAAGGCCGACGAGGTCTATGGCGCCAAGTTCCGCGAGCTGACCTACCAGGCCGATGGCAAGAGCTACAAGGAGATCACCGAGATCGCCAAGGACCCGGAAGCCCTGAAAGTGGGTCAGCGTCTGTTCCTGCAGAACTGCTCCCAGTGCCACGGCTCCGATGCCCGCGGTGGTCGCGGTTTCCCGAACCTGACCGACAGCGAATGGCAATGGGGCGGCGCGCCCGACCAGATCAAGACCACCATCATGGGCGGTCGCCAGGGGGTCATGGCCGCCTGGGGCGAGATCCTGGGTCAGGACGGGGTCAAGGAAGTGGCCTCCTATGTGCTGAGCCTCTCCGGCCGCAAGGTGGATCTGGTGGAAGCCAAGAAGGGTGAGGCGCGCTTCGCCATGTGCGCCGCCTGTCACGGCCCGGATGCCAAGGGCGGCATCGCCTTCGGCGCGCCGGATCTCACCAACAACACCTGGTTGTACGGCGGCTCCCGTCAGGTGGTCGAGCAGACCATCACCCACGGGCGTCACGGCGTGATGCCGGCCTGGAAGGATATCCTGGGAGAAGACAAGGTCCACCTGCTGGCGTCCTATGTCTACAGTTTGTCCCACCAGGCGCAGTAAAATAAGCAGTAACATGTGATAAGCACGTGATTACGCAGCAAAAAGCCTCGACTCTTCGAGGCTTTTTGTTATCTTGTGTTGGCTAGAATCCCTCCATTTCGTTAACCATTTGTTTCGGTAGCACCATGACTCAACCCTGGTATCGCCAATTCTGGCCCTGGTTCATCATCGCCCTCCCCTGCGCCGCCGTGGTAGGCAGCATCGCCACCGCCATCATCGCCAGCAAGGATGGGGTCAACCTGGTGGCGGAAGATTATTACAAGCAGGGCAAGGAGATTAATCAGGATCTCAGCAAGTTCGATCGCGCCGAGGCCCTCGGCATCCGCGTCGAGCTCTCGGTCAGCGACAAGGAGCTGACCCTGAAGCCGCTGTCGGGGGAGATCCCCGCCGGTCAGGCGCTGCACCTCTCCCTGTTCCACCCGACCCTGGCCGGTCTGGACAGCGATCATCTGCTCACTGCCGATGGCAATGGTGTCTATCGCCTGATGCTGGACAAGCCCCTCAGCGGCAAGTGGCACATCCGGGTCGATGCCTTCAACCACGAGTGGCGCCTGCAAGAGACGGCGCAGCTGCCGACCAAGGCCCCGGTGGAACTCGATCCCAGGGGACGCTGAGCCCGGGATGAACGGCTGTGTTCATCCAGGCATGACGGCGTCCTCCCTTATCTCGCCCGCACGGGCAGCGTCCAAGAGGGTTAATGACCATGACCGGCTGTTTTCACTGTGGTGAACCGGTTCCCACTGGCAGTGACTTTACCCTGGAGATCAAGGGGATAGTACAACCCATGTGCTGTCCTGGTTGCCAGGCCGTGGCACAGACCATTCTCGAATGCGGCCTTGCCAGTTACTACGAGCACCGCACCGCCCCCGGCATCAAGGGGGAGCTGGTTCCCAGCGAGCTGGCGGCCCTCACCCACTACGATCTGGCCGAAGTGCAGCAGGAGTTCGTCACCGAGACCGGCACCCTGCGGGAGATCCAGCTCAGCGTGGAAGGGCTGACCTGCGCCGCCTGCGCCTGGCTTATCGAGCGCCACCTGATGGGGCTCGCGGGTCTTCACTATGTCAACGTCAACACCACCACCCACCGCGCCCGCATCAAGTGGGATCCGGACAGGCTCTCGTTAAGCGACATCCTCAAGGGATTCGCCAAGATTGGCTATCGCGCCTATCCGTTCCAGACCCACAGCCAGGAGGCCCTCTACGCCCGCGAGGTGCGCAGCTACATGTTCCGCATGGCGCTGGCCGGCCTCGGCTCCATGCAGGTGATGATGTGCGCGGTGGCGCTCTACATGGACCTCTTCATCAGCGTGGAAGAGGAGTTCATGATCTACTTCAAGTGGATAAGCCTGTTGCTCTCCACCCCCATCATGATCTACTCGGCCCAGCCATTTTACGCAGGGGCCTGGCGCAGCCTGAAACAGGGCCACCTCTCCATGGATGTCTCTGTGTCGCTGGCCCTCATCGGCGCCTTCGTCGCCTCCATCTGGGCCACCGTCTTCAACACGGGTGAGGTCTATTACGACTCCATCACCATGTTCGTCTTCTTCCTGCTGCTGGGGCGCCTGCTCGAGTTGAGGGCGAGGCGCAAGGCATCCGAGTCCAGCTCCAACCTGGCGCGCCTGGTGCCCATCATGGCCACCCGCATCGATGCAGATGGCGAACACGAGGTGGCCGCCAAGACGCTGCGGATGGGGGACAGGGTCCGGGTGCTGGCCGGGGCAACCCTGCCGGCAGACGGCATCATCACCCTGGGGCAGGCCAGCCTCAACGAAGCCATGCTGACCGGCGAGCAACTGCCCCTGCTCAAGCAGGCGGGGGATCCCGTCTTCGCCGGCACCATCAGCACGGATGCGCCGCTGGAGATCCGGGTCAGCCACCCCATCGAAGAGTCGCGCCTCGCCCAGATCATGCGGCTGCAGGACAGCGCGCTCGATGACAAACCCGCCATCGCCCAGCTGGCGGATGTGCTCTCCCGCCATTTCATCCTGGTGCTGCTGCTCATCGCCGCCGCGGTCTGGACCTTCTGGCACTTCCATGCCCCGGAGCGGGCCTTCTGGATCACCCTGTCGGTGCTGGTGGCCACCTGCCCCTGCGCCCTGTCGCTGGCGACACCGACGGCGCTCACCTCGGCCACCGCCCACCTGACCCGAAGCGGCATACTGCTGCGCCGCGGCCACGTGCTGGACGTGCTGACCCGGGCCAACCGCATAGTGATGGACAAGACCGGGACCCTGACCACGGGCAACATCAGCCTGGTGGCCATTCACCCCCTGGCCGGACTCGCTGAAACGGACTGTCTGGCCATAGCCCGCGCCCTGGAAGCCTACTCCGAACACCCCATTGCCCGCGCGTTTCGCAGCAAGGGGGCAGACGATGCCGTGCTGCCGGCCGCGAGCGAGGTGACCCCCGTCATCGGCCACGGCATCCAGGGCAGGATCGCAGGCAGGCATTACCGCATCGGCAGTGCCCGCTGGCTCGGGCTGACTGACGAGCAGGAGGCGACCCAGGGGCTGGCCATCTATCTGGCCGACGAGACAGGGCCGCTGGCCCGCTTCACCCTGGCCGACACGCTGCGTGCGGATGCCGGTGCCCTGATCCAGGCCTTCAAGGCGGCCGGGCTGCAGACCACCATCCTCACCGGCGACAGCTCCCCTCAGGCCGACGCCGTGGCCCGTGAGCTCGGGGTCGATGAACTGGTGAAAGGGGTCACCCCCGATGGCAAGCTGGCCTACCTCAAGGCCCGGGAAGCGGCAGGAGAGATCAGCATCATGGTGGGGGATGGCATCAACGACGCCCCCGTGCTGGCCGGTGCCCATGCCTCCTTCGCCATGGCGGGCGGCACGGATCTGGCGAAAAACAGCGCCGACGCCATACTGCTGGCCGACGATCTCTCCCGCCTGCTGGCCGCCCGCGCCCTGGCGCTGCGCACCCGCAGGATCATCCAGGAGAACTTCGCCTGGTCCATCGGATACAACCTGCTGGTGCTGCCGCTTGCGGCCAGCGGCTGGCTGCCCCCCTATCTGGCGGCGGCGGGCATGTCGCTGAGCTCCCTCATAGTCGTCACCAACTCCATGCGCCTCAATCGATGAGCCAGCGCTGGAAAATGCCGAAAATGTGGCCAGCCTCCGATGCAGGCCACATTTCTCGCCGATAGCGGCTGGCCCCCTACCCGAACAGGGTTACCATGGGGGTCGATTGCCACGGATGAATGCCAAGGTAGCTCCCATGAACATCATTTTTGTCCTGATCCCCATCGCCATCCTGTTTGTCATCATCGCGGGGGCCGTCTTCTTCTGGGCCATTCGCTCGGAGCAGTTCGAGGATCTCGACCGCCAGGGCTCCAACATACTGTTTGACGAGGATCAACCCGCCACCAAGGGCAAGGATCAGCCGAGCGATGACAAGCAGCCTTGATCTGATGGGGGCCCTGCTGGTGGGACTGGCAGGCTCAGGCCACTGCATCGCCATGTGCGGCGGCGTCTCCGCCGCCCTCTCCATGGCCATCCCCGCCGAGAAGCAGCACTTCTGGGGGCGTCTTGGCTACCTGCTCAACTACAACCTGGGGCGGATCCTGAGCTATGTGCTGGCCGGCGCCCTGGTGGGCGGGCTGCTGGCCACCACCAGCGAGCTCGGGGCAGGCAAGCACGCCATCGTCGGCTTGCGCCTCGTTGCGGCCCTGCTGATGATAGCCCTGGGCCTCTATCTGGCGGGCTGGTGGCGGGGAGTGCTGGTGCTGGAACGCATGGGCGCAAAATTCTGGCCTCTTATCAAGCCGCTGGCCGGCAAGTTCATCCCCTTCACGTCGGCCTGGCAGGCCCTCCCCTTTGGCATGGTGTGGGGCTGGCTGCCCTGCGGTCTGGTCTACTCCATGCTGACCTGGAGCGCGGCGGCAGGCTCCGCCGGGGGCGGCGCACTCATCATGCTGAGCTTTGGTCTGGGGACCCTGCCGACACTGTTCGCCCTGGGGGGGCTGGCAGACAGATTGCGCTACTGGCTGACCCTGCGCAGCCTGCGCCTCGGCGGTGCCTTGCTGCTCATTGCCTATGGCCTGCATACCCTCTGGATCGGGTTGGCATCCTTTTGAAACCCTATCCAAAACGGATGAGTTGGTGGTAAACTTGTTTGATATAAATCAATTATTCATATGAGCCTATGATCCCGGACAAGAAACCTGGCAGACGTATTCAGAGCGGTGGCTGTGCAATTCATTGCCAGGATTGCAGCATCAGTCAGCTCTGCATCCCCTTCACCCTGAACGACAGTGAGCTCGATCAGCTGGACAGCATCATCGAGCGCAAAAAGCCGATCCAGAAGGGCGAAGAATTGTTTAAGGCTGGCGATGAGCTGAAGTCGCTCTACGCCATCCGCTCCGGGACCATCAAGTCATACACCATCACCGAACAGGGTGACGAGCAGATCACCGCCTTCCACCTCGCGGGAGATCTGGTCGGTTTCGATGCCATCCACAAGCAGGCACACCCCTCCTTCGCCCAGGCGCTGGAAACCGCCATGGTGTGCGAGATCCCGTTCGATGTGCTCGACGATCTCTCCGGCAAGATGCCCAAGCTCCGCCAGCAGATCATGCGCCTGATGAGCAACGAGATCATGGGCGATCAGGAGATGATACTGCTGCTCTCCAAGAAGAACGCGGAAGAGCGCCTCGCCGCCTTCCTGCACAACCTCTCGGTACGTTTCTCCGAGCGCGGCTTCTCCGCCAAGGAGTTCCGTCTCTCCATGACCCGGGGTGACATAGGCAACTACCTCGGCCTCACCGTCGAGACCATCAGCCGCCTGCTCGGTCGTTTCCAGAAGTCCGGCCTCATCAGCGTCAAGGGAAAATACATTACAGTGCTGGATCACGTGGCCCTCGGCGTCATGGCCGGCGCCACTCGCCCAGCCTGCGGCTGATCACCCCCTTTCCCTTCTGTTGCCGGATCGGTTCACCCTGAAATTTGATCCGGCACACCTTCCCGTCTCCCCCCTTGGGCTAAGCTGTAATGGCTAAAGAGTTGCCATCATTGGCGTTTTTGCCAAGGAGGAGAACATGGTCAAGTACCGAAACATTCTGGTGGTGATCAACCCGGAAGAGGAGCGCCAGATCGCGCTCGAACGCGCGGTCAAGGTCGCCGAGCTGGACGAGGGCGCCCAGCTGACCCTGCTCCTGACGATTTACGACTTCTCGTACGAGATGACCGCCATGCTGTCCGTGGATGAGCGGGAAGAGATGCGCCACGGCGTCATTGCCCAGCGCCGGGAGTGGCTGGACGAGATACTGCAACCCTATCGTGCCAGGGGGCTGGAGTGCGAGATCAAGGTGCTGTGGCACAATCGTCCCTTCGAGTGCGTCATCCAGGAAGTGCTGGAGCATCGCCACGATCTGGTGGTCAAGGCGACCCACAAGCACTCCTTCCTGCAAACCTTCATCTTCACCCCCACCGACTGGCACCTGCTGCGCAAATGCCCCTGCCCCGTCCTGCTGGTCAAGGAGGGTCACTGGCAGCGGGGCGGCAACATCATTGCCGCCATCAACTGCTCGAGCGACGATATGGAGCAGAAAGTCCTCAATGAGCGCATCACCCGCGAAGGGGTCGCCATCGCCGATCTGCTCGGCTCCAACCTCTATCTGGTCAACACCTATCCCGGCACGCCGGTGAATGTAGCCATCGAGCTGCCGGAGTTCGACCCCAACGCCTACAACGATGCCATCCGCAAGCATCACGAGGATCTGCTGCGAGAGCATGCCGATCAGTTCGGCATCAACCACATGTGGACCAAGGTGGCGGAAGGATTGCCGGAGGAGGTGCTGCCGGACATGGCGGACGAACTCAAGTCGACCCTGATGATCATGGGGTGTGTCGGTCGTACCGGTCTCTCCGCCGCCCTGCTCGGCAACACGGCGGAGCATGTGGTCGATCGGCTCAACTGCGACATCCTGATCCTCAAGCCCGATGATTACAGCTGCCCAGTAGATGACAGACGTCATCCTGCATAAGCGTTTCTTGCCCTCCCCCGGGACATGGCTATAATAAGCCGCTTATTTTTGTCCCGGGTTTGAGGCCATGCTAGAAGAGCTTAACGCCAAAGAGAAATACAGTTTCAACAAGCTGCAGAAACGCCTGCGGCGCAACGTGGGTCAGGCCATCGCCGACTTCAACATGATTGAAGAGGGCGACAAGATCATGGTGTGCCTGTCTGGCGGCAAGGACAGCTTCGCCATGCTCGACATTCTGATGAGCCTGAAGGCCAGCGCCCCCATCCATTTCGATCTCGTGGCCGTCAACCTGGATCAGAAGCAACCCGGCTTCCCCGAGCACGTGCTGCCGGAATACCTGGCCGCCCTCGGCGTCGACTTCAAGATCGTCGAGGAAGACACCTACTCCATCGTCAAGGACAAGGTGCCGGAAGGCAAGACCACCTGTGCCCTCTGCTCCCGCCTGCGCCGCGGCATTCTCTACCGTACCGCCCAGGAGCTGGGCTGCACCAAGATTGCCCTCGGCCATCACAGGGACGACATCCTCGAGACCCTGTTCCTCAACATGTTCTACGGCGGCAAGCTCAAGTCCATGCCCCCCAAGCTGGTGAGCGACGATGGCAAGAACGTGGTGATCCGTCCCCTGGCCTACTGCAAGGAGAAGGATCTGGTGCGCTATGCGGAGGTCAAGGCCTTCCCCATCATCCCGTGCAACCTGTGCGGCTCCCAGGAAAACCTGCAGCGCAAGGCCATCAAGCAGATGATGCAGGACTGGGATCGCCGCTTCCCCGGCCGGATAGAGACCATGTTCACCGCCATTCAGGACGTGATCCCGAGCCACCTGCTCGATCACAAGCTGTTTGACTTCAAGAGCATCAACCGTGACTCCGGCATCATAGATGGCGGCGACAAGGCGTTCGATCCCCCCGAGCTGCCGACCGCGCCCCTGCTCAACATCGACGAGATGGACGTGCTGGATGTGATCGAGGTGCGCTGAGCGCCCTGCCAGCCACCACGAAAAAGGAGCGCCATGCGCTCCTTTTCTTTACCTCTCCGGCCCCGCCGTCTTCAGCCCTTGTGCAACCAGGGCGTCAGTCGCAGTATCTCCCCCTCAAGCTGCAACCTGCCCGCCGCGAAGTCGGCGAGTTGCTCGTTGCGAAGCAGCAGCTGGCCATCCTGCCAGGAGAGAGGCTGCTGATGGGCACCGTCGATGAGGTAGGCGGTGCCACTCGGCTGCACCAGGGTCAGCCGCACCCCCGCCATCTCCGGCAGGAAGTGTTTGCCGACCATGCCGGCCAGCTTGTCCAGCAGCGACTGCATCTCCTGCTGGCGTGTCACCACCTCGCTCACCCTGAACCCCTGGCCATCCGACGCAGGGGGCGCATCGGCCATCACCTGTACCGACATGTCGCAGGCGGCATGTGGTTCGGTCAGCTCCACCACCACGGTCGCCTTGTCGAGATTGAGATCGTCGTCATAGGGCAGGCGCAGCTCGCTGTCTATGGTCACCTCGGCGGCAACGTCCCTGTCCAGGGTCGAAACCCGGGCCGAGGCGAGCTCGCAGCGCTGGCCACTTTGCGGATCGGTCAGATAAAACCCCAACCTGGCATCACCAAACTCGCCCTTGGCAAAGGTCTTCATCTGGCTGTAGAAGGTGCTGTACTGCAGATCCAGCGAGGGCGCCGCCACACACAGCGCCGGCACTATCAGCAGACTTGCCGCCATGCCATGTCGAACCAGCTTCATATGCCATCCTTTTGCATCACGCGTTGAAATGATCGGGCCCTTGCCCGGTGGCGGCATTGTCCGCCACTTCGGTCACCTCCACGGCGACCCCGCACAGATCCCGATAGAGGATCCCCTTGAGATTGAAATAGAGGGGGGCCACCCAGATGAGGCCTATGCCCATGGGGATGATGGCCAGGAAAAACAGCGCCAGCATGACGCCATGCAGCAGCACTATGCTGGGCCAGCCGCGGGCGAACAACTTGAGGGAGACCAGGATGGCCTGGGCCGGCGACAGGCCGCGCTCCAGCACCAGGGGCACGGTGAACAGCAGCCCCATGCCCACCAGGCCAGAGGGAATGAAGGCCAGCATCACCGGCAGGCCGAGCAGCTCGAACAGGGGGCCGAACAGGCTGGTGATCAGGCTGCCGAGCAGGCTAAGGGAGCCCAGACGCAGGAAGTGGCGGAAGAAGTCGAACACCTGGTTCGGTCGGGCCCGCACCCCCACCGACTGCTGCAACCCCAGCATGTCGAGGGAAGAGGTCATGGGAGACATGATGACGGTGATGAGCAGGCTCAATATCAGGGCCATGTCCATGTCACCCCCTTCCTGACTGACATAGGGGGCCAGCAGGGTGTTGCTCAGCAGGATCCAGATTGCCATGACTCCGGCGATGGCCAGCGTCAGACCGAAACCGGTGCGGCGGGTCTGTTGCCAGGCCTCCTTCAACACCCCTTGCAGGTCCAGACGGTATCCCTGGCTGAGGGACTGTTCGAGGGTTCCACCGATCCGCATTCTATTACTCAATTGACTATCCAACATTCAAAAGCGACTGTTCCGAGGTGGCACATTATAGCGGTTTGACCGGGCATGCGTAGTCGTTTTTCCTGTTATCTTCCGTTCAGAAAGCCATTGATTTCACTGACAGCCGCCCTGTCGTGCGGCCCTCTGCCAGCTCCTCCGTTACCTGGCTTGGCCCTGGCCCGCCATGGGCGTAGGATGGATGGTCAAGACTCGACAGACTCGCTCTCTCGCGCACTTCATCCCGGATCACCCACACAAGGAAAGCTGCAATGTCCGAACTGACGCTCTATCTCGCCCCCGGTACCTGTGCCATGGCGGTGCGCATCGCCCTGGTGGAAGCCGGTGCCCCGCACCAGATCAAGCGCCTCGATCTCGCCGCCGGGGAGCAACGCACCCCCGCCTACCTTGCCATCAACCCCAAGGGGCGGGTGCCGGCCCTGGTGACGGAGCGCGGCGTGCTGACCGAAACCCCGGCCCTGCTGCTCTACGTGGCCCAGCGTTTCCAGGATGCCGGGCTGGCCCCCCTGGACGACCCCTTCCTGCTGGCCAGGATGCAGGAGGTGCACAGCTTCCTCGCCTCGACGGTGCACGTCTCCCATGCCCATGGCCGCCGCGGCAGTCGCTGGGCCGATGACGAACAGGCCATCGCCGCCATGAAGGCCAGGATGCCCCAGAACATGCGCGAGGGATTTGCCGAGATAGAGCACCACTATCTGGCCGGTCCCTGGGTACTGGGGGAGCGTTTCAGCCTGGCCGACATCTACCTGTTCGTGGTGGCCAGCTGGCTCGAGAGCGACGGGGTCGCCATCGACGAGTTTCCCAAGGTGGCGGCCCACACCAGGCGCATGCTGGCGCGCCCCGCCGTGCAGCAAGCCCTGCTCCTCTGACCCCTTCCTCTCGTGGTACGGGTGCTCTTCTGGCACCCGTTTTTCCCTCCGACGGCCGGATCACTGAGATCGTTTTCACATTTTCGCCATCTGTTCCTAGACCCGTTAACGGTTAGCGCCTATCTTTCGCCTCAACGACGCAACCGGTTGCGTAACCGGTTGCCCAGATAAATATCCACATGCGGTTCCCATGCCGCCGAGGTGTTGTATGAAACGAGGCAAGCTGCTCAATGCTCCCCTGAGTGCCCTGGTGGCACAGATGGGCCACACCGACGAGATCACCGTCTGCGATGCGGGCCTGCCCATTCCGGCAGGGCCTGAGCGCATCGATCTGGCGCTGATGGCGGGCACTCCCAGCCTTGCAACCGTGCTGACCGCCCTGCTCACCGATCTGGTGGTGGAGAAGGTGATCATGGCGAGCGAAATAAAACTGATCAGCCCAGATGCCCATCAGGCGCTGGTGGATCAGCTGGAGGCGCATGCCCTGTCCCAGGGCAAGCCCATCGCCATCGAGTACTGCCTGCACGAGGCGTTCAAGACCCGCTCCCGTCAGAGCAAGGCTGTGGTACGCAGCGGTGAGGTGACTCCCTACGCCAACCTGATCCTCTGCGCCGGTGTGGCGTTTTAAGCCTCTTCAAGGAAGCTGCAAATGAGCACAACCTCTCCCCTCTCACCCATTCTGGAGCTGACCGGGATCGTCAAGACCTTCCCCGGGGTGCGCGCCCTCGACGAAGCGGGACTGCGGGTCTATCCGGGCCAGGTGATGGCCCTGCTCGGTGAAAATGGCGCCGGCAAATCCACCCTGATGAAGGTGCTGACCGGCATCTATCAGGCCGATGCGGGCAGCGTCAGCTATCGCGGCCAGCCGGTGCACTTCAAGGGACCGCGCGACTCCCAGGATCAGGGGATCAGCATCATCCACCAGGAGCTGAACCTGCTGCCGGAGCTCTCCATTGCCGCCAACATCTTCCTCGGCCGCGAGCCGCGCACCCGCTTTGGCAACATAGACCACAAGCAGCTGCGCGAGCGGGCCAGCACCCTCTTGGCCCGTCTCGGGGTCAAACATGGGCCTGATACCCGGCTCGGGGATCTCTCCATCGGCGAGCAGCAGATGGTGGAGATCGCCAAGGCGCTGTCGTTCGATGCCAGCGTCATCATCATGGACGAGCCCACCGATGCCCTGACCGACACCGAGACCGAGCAGCTGTTCGTGGTCATCCGCGAGCTGCGCGAACAGGGCTGCGGCATCGTCTACATCTCCCATCGCCTCAAGGAGATCTTCCAGATCTGCGATCAGGTCACCGTGCTGCGGGACGGCAAGTGGATCGGCGAGCAGGCGGTGAGCGAGCTGGACGAAGACAGGATCATCGAGATGATGGTGGGTCGGCGGCTGGAGGAGCAATACCCGCGCCTGGCGCGCGAGCTCGGCCCCGTCAGCCTGCAGGTGAAAGATCTGAGCGGCCCCGGCGTGCGCGGGGTGAGCTTCTCCCTGCGTCAGGGGGAGATCCTCGGCTTCAGCGGCCTGATGGGTTCCGGTCGCACCGAGCTGATGAAGCTTATCTACGGCGCCAGCCCCATCAGCAGCGGCGCTGTCGAGGTCGATGGCAAGGTGCTGGTGCCGCGCACCCCGGCCGACGGTCTGGCCGCCGGCATCGCCTACATCTCCGAGGATCGCAAGGGGGATGGCCTGGTGCTGGAGCTCTCGGTGCGTGAAAACATGAGCCTGTGCGCCCTCGGCGAGTTCATCACTCACGGCAAGATAGATGGCAAGGCCGAGCGCCAGGCGGTGAGCGACTATGTGCGTCTGTTCAACATCAAGACCCCGAGTCAGGATCAGCTGATCAAGCTGCTCTCCGGCGGCAACCAGCAGAAGGTGGCCATCGCCAAGGGGCTGCTGACAAGGCCCAAGGTGCTGATCCTGGACGAGCCGACCCGCGGCGTCGACGTGGGGGCGAAGAAGGAAATTTATCAACTCATCAACCAGTTCAAGAAGGAGGGGATGAGCATCATCCTGGTCTCCTCCGAGATGCCGGAAGTACTCGGCATGAGTGATCGCATCCTGGTGATGCACGAAGGGCGCATCAGCGCAGAGTTCAACACCCGCGAGGCCAATCAGGAGAAACTGATGGCGGCGGCAGTCGGCAAACAGTGGCAAGCAGAGCAAGAGGCAGCACAATGACAACCCAAACCCTTCCCCGCCGTGGCGTCATGAGCAAGGCCTGGTGGATCGAGAACAAATCCCTGGTGGCGCTGCTGGTGCTGATCGGCGTGGTCTCCTTCCTGAGTCCCAACTTCTTCACCGCCGACAACCTGCTCAACATACTGCGTCAGACCTCGGTCAACGCCATCATGGCGGTCGGCATGACGCTGGTCATTCTCACCGCCGGCATCGATCTGTCGGTCGGCTCTGTGCTGGCCCTGTGCGGCGCCCTGGCGGCGACTATGGTCGCCATGGAGCTGCCGATCTGGCTGGTGGTGCCCCTCACCCTGGGGGCCGGCGCCCTGCTCGGCGGCGTCAGCGGCCTCATCATCGCCAAGGGCAAGGTACAGGCCTTCATCGCCACCCTGGTGACCATGACGGCCCTGCGCGGCGTCACCATGGTCTACACCGAGGGGCGCCCCATCTCCACCGGCTTCAGCGACGGCGCCGATCACTTCGCCTGGCTGGGGACCGGCTACCTGTTCGGTCTGCCGGTGCCCATCTGGCTGATGGCCATCGTCTTCCTGCTGGCCTGGTACCTGCTCAACCACACTCGCCTCGGCCGCTACATCTATGCCCTGGGCGGCAACGAGTCGGCCACCCGCCTCTCCGGCATCAACGTGGCCAGGGTCAAGCTCGCCGTCTATGGCCTGTGCGGCATGCTGTCGGCCCTGGCCGGGCTCATCGTTACCTCCCGCCTCTCCTCGGCCCAGCCGACCGCCGGCATGGGGTACGAGCTGGATGCCATCGCCGCCGTGGTGCTGGGGGGCACCAGCCTGATGGGGGGCAAGGGCCGCATCATGGGGACCCTGATCGGGGCCCTCATCATCGGCTTCCTCAACAACGCCCTCAACCTGCTCGACGTCTCGTCCTATTACCAGATGATCGCCAAGGCCAGCGTCATTTTGCTCGCCGTGATGATCGATAACAAAAGCAAGTAAGCACACACAAGGAATGAAATGATGAAAAAGCTCAATACCCTGCTCGCTGCCGCCATCATGTCCGTGCTGGGCACCGCCCAGGCCGCCGATCAGACCCTGGCCATGGTGGTCTCCACCCTCAACAACCCCTTCTTCGTCACCATGAAGGAGGGAGCCGAAGCCAAGGCCAAGGAGCTTGGCTACGAGCTGGTGGTACTGGACTCCCAGAATGATCCGGCCAAGGAGCTCTCCAACGTGGAAGATCTCACCGTGCGCAAGGTCAACGCCATCCTGATCAACCCCACCGACTCCGAAGCCGTGGGCAACGCCATCCGCCTGGCCAACAAGGCCAATATCCCTGTGCTGACCCTGGACCGCGGCGCCGCCCAGGGTGAGGTCAAGGCCCACATCGCCTCCGACAACGTGGCCGGTGGCAAGCTGGCCGGTGACTTCATCACCGAGAAGCTGGGGGCCGGCACCAAGGTGATCCAGCTCGAAGGGATAGCCGGCACCTCCGCCGCCCGTGACCGTGGCGAGGGCTTCGCCCTGGCGGTCGCCGCCAACAAGCTGCAGGTGCTGGCTTCCCAGCCCGCCGACTTCGACCGTACCAAGGGGCTGAACGTCATGGAGAACCTGCTGGCGGCCCACCCGACCGTGCAGGCGGTGTTCGCCCAGAACGACGAGATGGCGCTGGGTGCCATCCGCGCCGTGCAGGCGGCCGGCAAAGAGGTGATGATCGTCGGCTTCGACGGCACCGACGATGGCAAGGCGGCGGTGGCCAAGGGTAAACTGGCCGCCACCGTGGCCCAGCAGCCGGCGCTGATCGGTGCCATCGGCGTGGAAACCGCCGACAAGGTGCTCAAGGGCCAGCCGGTGGAGCAATCCATCCCGGTGCCGCTGCAAATCGTCAGCAAGTAAGCATGACGGGGGAGGCTCGCCTCCCCCTTTGTCTCCGGTGCGCAGGCAGAGCCTCCCGGCTTGGGCTCACTCAAGCCAAGATGTTCTCAATCAAGGGTGATCGATATGAATCGTCTCGTAGTTCTCGGCAGCGTCAATGCGGATCACGTGCTGCGCGTCCCCCACTTTCCCCGTCCCGGTGAAACCCTGACCGGTCACAGTTACCAGGTCGTCCCCGGTGGCAAGGGGGCCAATCAGGCGGTGGCCGCCGCCCGGTTAGGAGCAGAAGTCTCCTTTATCGCCCGCATCGGCGACGACGCCATCGGCCGCCAGATGAAGGCGGGCTTCGCCGCCGATGGCATAGAGGTGAGTGCGGTGGAGCAGGACGAGCGCCTCCCCACCGGCATCGCCATCATCTATGTGAGCGACGAGGGGGAGAACAGCATAGGCCTCTCCACCGAGGCCAACGGCGCCCTCGACACCGCCATGGTCAGACGCCATGAGGCCCTGATCGCGGGCGCCCATACCCTGCTGCTGCAGTTGGAAGTGCCGCTCGACAGCGTGCTGGAGGCTGCCCGTCTGGCCCGTGCCCACGGCACCCGGGTGGTGCTCAACCCGGCGCCCGCCCAGCCGCTCTCGGCCGACCTGCTGGCGCTGGTGGATCTCATCACCCCCAACCAGACCGAAGCCGAGCTGCTGACCGGCGTCAAGGTCACCGACGAGGCGAGCGCGGCCCAGGCGGCGGCCCGTTTCCACCAGATGGGGATAGCGGACGTGATGATCACCCTGGGGTCCCAGGGGGTCTATTGCAGCAACGGCCGGCAGCAGGCGCTCATTGCGGGCTTTCGGGTCGAGGCGGTGGACACCACGGCCGCAGGCGACACCTTCAACGGCGCCCTGCTGGCGGCCGAGCTGGCCGGTGCCAGCTTCCAGGACGCGGTGCGCTTCGCCCACGGGGCGGCCGCCCTCTCGGTGACCCGCTTCGGGGCCCAGAGCTCGATCCCGGGCAAGCAGGAGGTCGACACCTTCCTCCAGTCCCAAGCGGCGCAGGGGCACTGATGGCCAACATCAAGGAGGTGGCGGCGCGGGCGGGGGTCTCCACCACCACAGTCTCCCACGTCATCAACGAGACCCGCTTCGTGGCCGAGGAGACCCGGGAGCGGGTCTTCGCCGCCATGCGCGATCTCAACTATGCCCCCAGCCTGGTGGCCCGCAGCCTCAAGGTGAAGGAGACCAACAGTATCGGCATGCTGGTCACCACCTCCAGCAACCCCTTCTTCGCCGAGGTGGTGCGCGGGGTGGAGCGCTACTGCTTCGAGCAGGGCTACAACCTGATGCTGGGCAACACAGAGGGGCAGGCCGAGACCGCCCTCTCCTACCTCAAGATGATGCTCAGAAAACGAGTGGATGGCCTGCTCATCATGTGCAGCGAGGGGCAGCAGGAGGTGTTCAACCAGCTCGACTGGCTCAAGAGCCTGCCTGTGGTGGTGATGGACTGGGGCATGGAAAACAAGGAGGTGGATCTCATCGCCGACAACTCCCATCGCGGCGGCTATCTGGCGACCCGCCACCTGCTGGCCCTGGGTCACACCGAGATCGGCTGCATCACAGGCCCCCACAGCCGGGCCCCGGCCAATCAGCGCCTGGCGGGTTTCGAGCAGGCGATGGGAGAAGCGGGGCTCACCGTCAATCCGCACTGGATCCAGGAGGGGGACTTCGACTGCGCCAGCGGCGCCGCCGCCATGACCCGCCTGCTGGCATTGCCCAGGCGCCCCAGCGCCCTCTTCGTGTGCAACGACATGATGGCCATGGGGGTGATCAGCGCCGCCCACCAGGCGGGGCTTGTCATTCCACGGGATCTCTCCCTGGTCGGCTATGACAACGTGGCACTGGCCGAGTTTATGTGCCCGCCGCTGACCACCATCAATCAGCCCAAGGAGGAGCTGGGTCGCCTCGCCGTCACCCGGTTGCTGGCGCGGATCAACGGCGAGCAGATAGATAATCGCATGATCACCGTGGACCCAGACCTGGTGATCAGGCACTCCTGCGCCCCCTTGCAACCCTCCACTGCCACCCATCAGTCCTGATAGGCGCAATGACAAGGGCGGCCTCGGCCGCCCTTGTCATGCACTATCCGCCACCACCGGCTCAGCGGGGCTCCCGCTGCCTCCTCATATCCCCTTCCTGCGCCTCTGCCGGACGATCCAGGCGCAGCAGCCCCAGCTGGTGCGCCAGGGGCTGCAGCAGGGCATCGTGATCCGAGGGGTCGGGCAACCAGTAGCGCACCGGCCAGCCCGCGCGCAAGAGTGCGGGGGCGCGACTGCCCAGCTCACGCAGGGCCAGCACGCAGCCGCGCTGGATCAGCTTCTCCAGCAGCAGGGCATCTTCCGTCAGGGTCGGCAACGCCAGGATGAGCGTCCGCTCTCCCAGGGGCGGCAGATAGGCCAGCACATGGGCCAGCTGGGACTGCTGATGGAGCACCAGGAGCAGCGGCAGCCGCTGTTCGGCGTCCGTCAGCAGCCGTGCCACCACGGGGCCCAGGATACCGCGCTCCTGCATCCACTCCATGTCGCACCCCTGCTGACCCACCCGCCAGCGCAGCGTGATGCCCAGCACCTGTTGCCCCCGCTCGTCCTCCAGGCTCTCCGAGATGGTCTCCAGCGGCGAGGGCGCCGCCTCCGCCAGCCACTCCCGCAGCTGATGCAGCTGGCGCTGGCCCATGCTCAGGGAGGCCTTCATCGCCGGCTGGTACCAGATCAGGGTCGCATTGTCCCGCTTGGCCTGATTCAGCGCCAATATGGCCTGCTCCAGCAGCTGATCCCCATCCTCCCCCTCCCCGGCCCTGGCCACCCCGAAGCGACAGGCCAGATCGAAGCTGCTCTCCCGGGTCACGAACTCGAACTGCAGCAGGTCCACCATGGCCTCCATGCGGGAGGTGATCGCCTCCTGCCCGGCGGCCAGCACCACGGCAAA
Organism: Aeromonas sp. Marseille-Q7275; assembly: GCF_965119515.1. Taxonomy (NCBI): domain Bacteria; kingdom Pseudomonadati; phylum Pseudomonadota; class Gammaproteobacteria; order Aeromonadales; family Aeromonadaceae; genus Aeromonas; species Aeromonas sp. Marseille-Q7275. The sequence continues at coordinate 106,600 of NZ_CBCPLW010000011.1, read as the reverse complement.
TTCATCCCCTCCCAGCCGGTAGGCCCGACCTGGATAGGCTTGCCGCAGCCTGGCGGCAACCGCCTGCAGCAGGCGATCACCGACCTGGTAGCCGAGCAGATCATTGACCTGCTTGAACCGCTTCAGATCGAGCACCACCAGGGCCTGGACATGATTGCGCTGAAGGGACTGCCTGAGCTGGCCCTGCAAGGCGCGGCGATTACCGAGCCGGGTCATGGGGTCGAGCAGGGAGAGGCGGCGATTCTGCAGATTGGTGCGGATCAGGGCGAAGACCAGCACGCCCCCCATCACCAGCAGGATCAGTTGCCAGATCTGGATCCAGAACAGGCTCTGGCGCAGCTGATTGAGGGAGGCTTCCCGCTCCTGCCCCGAGAGGATCTGATCCCCTATCTGCTCCACCTGGCGGGTCAGCTCGGCAATCCGGATCAGCGACCGATCGAGGGCTTCCCCCTGTTGCAGCGCACCGGCCTGCATCTGGGGCTCGAGCGCCTTGATCTCGTCAAACAGCCCGGCCAGCACAGTCCCCAGCCCGTGACGGGCGCGCGCATCTGCGGTCTCGCTGCTGATCAGGAACACATCCAGCCGGTTCCACAGCAGATCGTAATCCAGGCTCAGGGTCTCCATCTCGAGGGCACCCGCCCGATAGAGGCGCAAATCGTAGAGAAAACGCTGGGATTCCTGCATCACCTGGCTGATGTTCCAGTGGATGTTGCGGTAGAAGACATCGACCAGCTGCTCGTGGCGGCTTTGCAGCAGCAGGCCCCAGACGGAGGAGAACAGAAACAGCAGAGAGATGGCTGCGAGCAACAGATTGTGGCGCTGTCGGCGGGTCACTTGACGACCTCGATGCGGATAGTCTGCCAGACCATGTTGTTGTGGATGGCGGAGACATCCATCTCGGGATGGGCCGAGAGAGGGATCAGCAGCCAGAGCGGCCCCTTGTTGCGGCGGGTGAGCGGCTTGTCATCCTGATAGCGCACCAGGGTCAGCGGCACCTTGGCAAACAGGGAGAGATCGACCCGTTGCCGATAGCCATTGAGCGCCACCACATCGAGCACGCTGGCCTCGGCGACCCCTTGCGCCGCCAGCATCGCCTTCAGGTCCGGGCCACGATAGCGGTGAACACCGGCGGTCCAGGGGGTCGCCGTCTCGAACTCGGTCTGCGGCAAGGCGGCCAGCGCCGCCTCATCCAGGCGGACCTCCCGCTTGTCTGGCAGGATCAGGTGCAACAAAGGTGAAGAAGAGGTTGCCTGAGTGCCGAACGTCGACAGCACCAGCAGAAGAAAAGCGGTTCCATGCTTGAAAATATTCATATCCCTTGCGCCAGCTGCATCCTTTATTTTACGGGTCAGTTTGGCGGCTTCATGGAGCCAATGCAACTATGTCATTTCTCAATAGCTATGGCCCACGCATCTCCATCCAGTTATGACCGTCGATCTGTTTGGGCTGGTGTACGCCGCAGCGTTGCAGCAATTCGTCCACGAAGGCTGGCACCAGCAGGGAGGCCGGGCCATAGCGCTTCTCGTCAAACTGGCTGCCTACCTCGCTCGGCTCCAGGTTGAGCTCGACGGTGTGAGCACCGTTGAGGCCAGCCTCATGGACAAAGCCTGCCGCAGGATAGACGGCCCCCGAGGTGCCGATGGAGATGAAGAGATCGCATTGCGCCAGCGCCGAGTAGATACGATCCAGCCCGAGGGGCATCTCGCCAAACCAGACCACATGAGGCCGCAACGGCTGGGGCAGCTGGCAGCAGGAGCAGAGCTCCTCCTGGTGGAGCTCCCCACGCCACTCGATCACCTGCCCGGAAACCGGACAGCGGGCCTTGAGCAGCTCGCCGTGCATGTGGATGAGGTGCTTGCTGCCCGCGCTCTCGTGCAGGTTGTCGATGTTCTGGGTGATCAGGGTCACGCGCCCCGGCAGCAGGCGCTCGAGGCGCGCCAGGGCATAGTGGGCAGGATTGGGGTGGATCTCGGCGCGTTGCAACTGATGGCGCCGCGCGTTGTAAAAACGCTGAACCAGTTCGGGATCCCGGGCGTAGCCCTCGGGGGTGGCCACGTCTTCCACCCTGTGCTCCTCCCACAGGCCGTCGCAGGCCCTGAAGGTCTTGATACCGGATTCGGCCGAGATGCCGGCGCCGGTGAGGATCACGATATGTTTGGCTGACTGCACCATGGTTGATTTCCTCCAACGGATCACAGGCTGACCTTAGCACAACCGGCTGGCCCGGCACATTCGCCCTTGGTCTTAGGAATGCCGGGGCACCAGGGTGTCGAGAACGCTCAAGTCCAGCCGCACAAACACCATCTCCCGCCCCGTCACCAGGGTCAGCGGCAACCCCAGCCCCTTCAGCAGGGCCAGCATGGGCCTGTTCTGGCCGAGCACCTCGGCGGTCCACTCGCGGATCCCCTCCCCGTGCGCCAGCAATGCCAGCGCCAGCAGGATGCGGCGACCGGCCCCCCTATGCTGAAAATGATCCGCGACTATGCAGGAGAACTCCGCCCTGTCGGGATGCAGGCGCCGCCGGATGGACTGGGCCATGGCCAGCGGTGCACCCTGCTCGTCGGTGAGCAGCAGCCCTATCTGGGGCGCTCTGGGGTAGTCGAGGAAGAAGGCGAGCTGATCGGCGGTGGCAGGCTGCTTGGCGCGCATGAAGCGCAGGTAGACACTCTGCTCGCTCAGCGCCTCGTAGGCCGCCTTCAGCCGCTCGGGATCGGATCCTGCCAGCTCCTGCAGCCGGCAGGGAATACCACCCACCTCCATCATCAGGGGCAAAGAGGCCCGCGAGCCGGGGTGTACCCAGCCCGCCAGCGCCCGGTGCAGGCGCGCCTCATCGGGGGGCCAGCAGAGGTAGCGCGGCACGGGCTACCAGCGCCCCGCCATGCCGAGATCCTGCCACTGGGCGGCATCCTGCAGGTTGAAGGGGTCGTCGAGATAGAGGGCCATGCCGAGCTCGCGAGCACGCCCGATGAAGCGGGCCAGCAGGGCGTCGGCAGCCATCGCCTCCAGCTCCGGCAGCAGATGCTGCCCCAGCAGCAGGCTCTGGATGGGCAGCCGCTCCAGCTGATCGAAAGGCAGGTGCTGGGCATTGTCGAGCAGCAGGGCTAGCCTGGCCCCGGCAAGACTCGCCTGCAGCACTAGGGCGAAGCGATCCGCCTGGTTCAGCAAATTATCCCGCCGATGGATGACCAGGGTCAGCTCGTTCGCCTGCCTGCCATGCTGCTCCAGCCATGCCTTGAGGGGATCCCAGTGAGGAGGCAGGCTGCTCACGGCCAGCCAGATTGGCAGGGGGCTGGAGGCCGCATCCGCCTGCAGGCCAAGCTGACCCCGCGCCTCTCCCTGCCAGCTGCGAATGGTGCGCTTCAGGCCACCCAGCCTGCGCTGGCGCTGCGGCCCCAGGTAGAGCGCCTTGAGCAGCCGCAGCAGATCGTCGCTCTGCAGCGGCTTGGCCAGGGCGGCCAGCACGTTGAAGCCGGCGTCGTGCAGCAGTCGCCTGGCGCCGTCGATCAGGGTCTGATCGTGGGCGGAGAGCAGTATGATGGGCAGGCCGCTGTGACGGTACTGGGGATGGCTCATCAGGAGACTGATGGCATCCTGCTCCGCCAGGCTGAGATCGCAGACCAGCAGCCCCACCGCCCCCTCTTCCAGCGCCTTGAGGCAACCTTCGCCGTCCTGCACCCAGTGGCAGGGCAGCCCCAGCGCCTGGATCTCCTGCTGGATGCAGGCCCCCTGGAAGGGGTGATCCTCGAGCAGCAGGATCTGGAGCCGGGCGAGCCAGTCCCGCCACCCCTGCTCCCGCGCCTGCAACCCCTCAAGCCAGGGATCCGACAGGGGGTAGATCCCCACCCCCGGGGTCTGCAGCCGCGGCAGATAGTCGGCCCCCTCGTGGGAGGCGGGATCGAACAGGGCGATGGCCCCGGCGGCGAACAACCCCTCCCACTGCCAGCTCGCGTCCGGCCGGGTACGGTGCAGACTGGCATAGGCCGGCAAGCCCGCCTCCTTTGCCGCCTGATGGGAGACGGCGTCCAGGGCATAGACACTGACGGGGTGAAATACCGGTTCCTGGCTGACATCTGACTCCAGCAGGGCCAACAACTCTTCATCTGTGATGATCATCTCATGCTCTCTCGCCCAGTTGCCGGCAGACCTCTACCACGGCCTGCTGCAATTCTTCCACCAAGGGGTGCCCGGGGGCTCGCTGCCAGCGCTCGATCACCTGTACCAGGGCGGCGGCCCCCACCATTTTGGCGGCCCCCTTCATCTTGTGTAAAGCCGTATTGAGGGCGCCTTCATCCCCTGCCGTGACGCACCCCTCAATCTCGGCCAGATCCTGACGAGCCGACTCCAGATAGAGGTTGATGAGCGCCGGGTTGAGCAGTGTCGTCATGGGGGTGATCTTGACCGAGCTCTCCACCAGGGGCGCACTGCTACGACCGGAGACGGTGCGCAGCAAGATGGCCAGCTCCTTCAGCAGGACGGGTTTGTCCAGATGACCCTGGCAGCCGCAATCCGCCAGACGCTGGGCCGCCTGCTCGCTGAGATCGGCGGTGATCACGTAGACCGGCAGCTGCTGCCAGCGCGCCGAGGCCCGCAACTGCTTGCAGAGCTCGGCACCGTCCATCACCGGCATCTGCAGATCGGTCAGCACCAGATCGACAGATTCCCGCGCCAGGATCTCGAGGGCCAGACGGCCATTGGCGGCGCTCAGCACCCGGGCGCCCAGCTGACTCAGCTGCATGCTGATCAGCACCCGGTTCACCTCGTGATCTTCCACCAGGAGGACCCGCATGCCGGCGCCCGGCAGATCTGCGACCTCCCCGCTCCCCTGAACCAGCCTGGGTTGCAGCAGACTCACCACGGCGCCCGGGATCCAGGGCTCCCCCTGCCAGGACCAGGCACGCAGTCCCTGTTCATCCTGGGTGGCGGCAAGGGCGGGCGCCGTCGCCTCCTCGGTCACGCCAAACTCGGCGAGCCAGGCCCGCACGTACGCCAGCTCCTCGGGGGGAAGCTGCAAGGACATCTGTTTGAACCTTGGCTGCCAGGGCGCCTTCTCCTGCGTCCCTTCGAGGGGCCATGCGCAGATGAAGCGGCTGCCGCCGGTGACCACCGGCTCGACCCGGATCTCCCCTCCCATCTGCTCCATCAGCTGGCGACAGATGGCCAGCCCCAAGCCGGTACCCTGGGCCCTGAGCTGGCCCAGCTCCTCCCCTTGCTCGAAGGGCTGGAACAGCCGGGGTAGCAGCTCGTCACTGATGCCGGGGCCCTGATCGTCCACCCCGCACCAGACCCAGTCCCCGTGCCGGCGGGCCCAGAGCACCACCTCCCCCCGCTCGCTGAACTTGATGGCGTTGGAGAGCAGGTTGTGCAACACCTGCTGCACCCTGTGGGGTTCGAGCGCCATCAGGGCGGGCAGCGCCGGATCCAGGTTGAGGCGCATCTGCAGGTGTTTGGAGCGCGCCTTGGACCAGTGCACCGCCGCCACATGCTCGCACAGCTCCACCAGATCGGTCGGCTGCAGGGAGAGCCGCAGCTGACGGCTCTCGTTGCGGCTGAAGTCGAGTACGTCGTTGAGCAGCCCGAGCAGCTCGTTGCCCGCCTGCCTGACGTGTGCCAGCACCGAGGCCTGCTCCGCGGAGAGCTCGGTCTGATCCAGCCACTCCAGCAAGCCCAGGATGGCGTTCATGGGGGTGCGGATCTCGTGGCTCACGGCGGCGAGGAAACGCCCCTTGGCGAGCACGGCCTGCTGGGCCTGCTCGTGGGAGAGCTGCAGAGAGTGCTCCTGCTCCACCCGGCTGGTCACATCCTGCACCACCCCAAAGACGCGCCACCCCTCCCCCTGACGGCGCCCTCTGCCGGAGAACTGCAGCCAGCGCGTGCCCTTGGTCGGATGCTGGTAGCGCAGCAGGTGGGAGAAGGGGCGCCCGGCCTGCAACATGGCCAACATGGGGGCGCGCATCTCCCGCCTGTCCTGGTGGGAGATGCGGGTCAGGGTCTCGTTGGGATTGAGGCGGATCTGCTGGCTGGCCAGCCCCAGCAGCTCATGGCTGCCGCGACTAACAAACTCCACCCGGGTGATGGCGCCCCCTTGCAGGGTGAACTGCAGCACCACCCCGGGCACCGTATTGGTGAGGGCCCGCAGGCGGCGCTCCGCCTGGCGCAGCAAGCGGGTGCGCTCGCGCAAGGCGCTGATGTCGGACAGGGCGATGAGATCCCCGGCCGGTGCCTGGGGACCCAGCCGCAGCGGGATCTGGGCATAGGAGTAGACCTGATCCCGCAGGGCTATCTCCCCCTCAGCCCCCTGCAACTGCGGGGACGGCAGGACGAGATCGGTGGCGTAGCGCGCCTCCATCCGCTTGGCCCGCTTGTTGCGCTTGATCACCTCCCCCTTGTCATTGCGCAAGAACACCGGCACGGGCAGCGCCTGGAACAGGGACTCCCTGAACTTGCTCTCCAGCGCCAGCGCCTGCTCCGCCTTCTGGCGTTCGCGCGCCTCCTGGGCCAGCTGCTGGCGGGAGCGCCAGACTGACCAGATCACCCCAGCGCTAATAAGGAGAGCCAGCAGGACAGAGCCAAGCCAGAAGCCGTAACTGACCCCCTCTTGCTGGTTCAGGACCAGGCGCCGCCAACGCTGGACCAGCTCGCTCACCTGGCGATCGTTGATCGTCATCAGGCTCTGCTCCAGCACCCCGGCAAGCCTTGGCTGATCCCGCCTGATGGCAAAGCCGAGGCCAAACACCTCAGGCAGCTCCGTGATGCTCAGCTCGCTCAGCTGGTTATTGCGCAGCGGATATTGCAGCTGATAGAGCTCGGCCAGCATGGCATCGGCCTCACCGCTCTGCACCGCCGCCAGCCCTTGCAACAGGTTGTCGGTCACCCCCCAGTCCTGTTGCCCGAACCGGGCCAGCAGGCTGGGGTCGTACAGCATGCGGGGCACGACCACCCTGCCCTTGACCGCGGCAAGGGCTTGATAAGCCCCCCGCTTGCGGCTGACCAGGGCATAGCGACTGGTTGCCACCGCGCGGGTGAACTCGAACTCCTCGTGCAGTGCCGGCGACTCCAGCAGACCGGCCATCATGGCGGCCTCCCCGCTGCGCAGCCTGGCGAGCGCCTCCTCCTTGCTGGCAACGGGGATCAGCTCGAAATTCAGCCCCGTCTGGCGGCTCACTTCCCGCAGCACATCGCCGCTCCAGCCGATGAGCTCACCCTGCTGGTTGACGCCGCTGTAGGGCATGAAGTCGGGATCCGCCACCAGCTTGATGGTGCGCGCGCTGCCGACCAGCCAGGCCTGCTCCTTGTCGGTGAAGTGCAAGGGGTTGATGTCCTGCTCGCTCTGGGGTAGATAGCGCCCCAGATCCCGGTAGAGGCTGCCCGGCGGCAGGAAGCGGATCGCCGTATCTATCAGCTCCTGCAACTGCGGCTTGTCGTCCATCATCAGCCGGTAGCTGATCACCAGATCGTCGCTGCGCAGCCGCCGCAGGCGCAGCCCCTCGTCCGGGAACTCCCGCATCAGGTAACGCAGTTGCAGATAGTCACCGAGGTAGGCGCTGCCCCTGCCCGCCACCAGGGCCCCGTACCAGTTCTCCGCATCGGTCAGGAGCCGCTGGGACGAGTGGGGATAGAGCCGCTGCAGAGTCTCCTCTGCCTGCCAGATGGGCGAGACCAGGAAGGTCGCCTGCTCGAGCTCCCCCCGATAGAGGATGGCGGACTCCGCCTCCAGCATGGCCCGGCTCAAGGCCGTGCCGGGCAGGGTCTCCCGGGTTGGGCCCACATGGGGGATGAGATCGCACTGCCCGCGCTGCAAGCCCTGCAGGGTCGCCGCCCAGTTGGGCAGTTTTTCAAAGCGCAGCGGCACCGGCAGTTGCCGGGCCAGGCGTTTCATCTGATCGATGAGCAGGCCCCCCTGCGCTTCCAGATAGGGGGGACGCTGCAGGGCCGGATAGCAGAAGGTCAGCCCGGTGAGCGTATCGGCATAGGCCTGGGTCTCGGCTGACAGGGGGAGCGTGGCGGCACGCAGCGGCAAGGCCAGCAGCGCACCAAACAGGAAGAGGGTCTTTATCATCGAAACGCAAAAGCCAGGCATTTGCCTGGCTTTTCTTTACTCATTGGGTTCAACATTTTCTACCCTGGCCTTGAGCTTCTGGCCAGGCCGGAAGGTCACCACTCGACGGGCGCTGATGGGAATATCCTCGCCCGTCTTGGGGTTACGTCCGGGACGCTGGTTCTTCTCACGAAGATCAAAGTTACCGAAGCCTGAAATCTTGACTTGTTCACCGCGCTCGAGCGCCTGTCTGATTTCCTCAAAGAAGGCTTCCACCATGTCTTTGGCTTCACGCTTGCTCATCCCGAGCTGGGTGAACAGGTGCTCTGCAATGTCGGCTTTGGTAAGCGCCATAGATCAATCCCTCAAGGATGCATTCAACTCTTCACCAAGGGCCCGCACGACATTGTCTACGGTCTCGGCAATCTCTTTCTCCTCCAGGGTGCGCTGGGTGTCTTGCAACACTAGACTGATGGCCAGGCTCTTCTTGTCCTCTGCCATACCAGCCCCCTGGTATACGTCGAACAAGTTTATTCCAACTAACTGATTTCCGCCAACTTTTTTAATTACTGCCAGGACGTCACCGGCCAGAACCGCAACGTCGACCACCACGGCGATGTCACGGCGGTTGGCCGGGAAGCGGGAAACTTCGGCCGCAACCGGCACCTTGGCAGGGGTCAGCTTGTCCAGCTCCAGCTCGAACATCACGGCACGGCTCTTGAGACCCAGCTTCTTCTCGAGGCTAGGGTGGATAACGCCGATGTGGCCGATGACGGCGCCATTGCGCAGGATGGCGGCGCTCTGGCCCGGGTGCAAGGCGCTGTGCTCGGTACGCTCGAAGCTGAAGGTGGCCCCTTCGGCGGTGAGATCCAGTACGGCTTCCAGATCCCCTTTCAGATCAAAGAAGTCGCTGCCACGGCTCTTGACGTCCCAGTGCTCGTCGCTCTGGTTGCCGGTGATGATGCCGGCCAGCATGGGCTCCTGACGGATGCCGTTCTCGGCGCTCCCGTCCTTGATGAAACGCAGGCCCTGCTCGAACAGACGCACACGGCCCTGCTGACGGTTCTGGTTGTAGACCACCGCCTGCACCAGACCCGGGAACAGGGAGACACGCATGGCGGACATCTCGACCGAGATGGGGTTTGGCAGCACGATGGCATCGCTCTGGGGGAACAGGGTCTGCTGGGCCTTGGGATCCACGAAGCTGTAGGTGATCGCCTCCTGGAAACCTCTGTCGACCAGCAGGTCACGCACCCGCTTCAGGGTCACCTGGCCTTCGGCCTGCTCCACCATCGCCAGGGAGGCGGCGGGTTTCAGGTTCGGGATATTGTTGTAGCCGTAGATGCGGGCCACTTCCTCGATGAGGTCTTCCTCGATGGCGATATCGAAACGCCAGGAGGGGGCCAGCGCGGTCCAGCCGTCGGCGTCCACGGTCACCTGCATGCCTAGGCGGGTCAGGATCTCGAGCACCTGGGCGTCGGCCACGCTGATGCCGATCACCTTGTCGAGCTTGGCACGACGCAAGCGGATGGGGGCAGCCTTGGGCAGATGGGCATCGGATTTGACCTCGATGACGGGGCCCGCTTCACCGCCGCACTCTCCGCCACAAATGTCCAGCAGCAAACGGGTGGCTCTGTCCATCACCTTGGCCTGCAGCTCGGGATCGACCCCGCGCTCGAAGCGGTGGGAAGAGTCGGTGTGCAGGCCGTAGGCACGGGCACGGCCGGTGATGGAGAGCGGCGCGAAGAAGGCGCACTCCAGCAGGATGTCGGTGGTGGTCTCGGACACACCGGTGCGATCGCCGCCGAAGATACCGGCCATGCAGGCAGGGCCTTTGGCATCGGCAATCACCAGGGTGTTGTCTTTGAGCTTCACCTCGGTACCGTCGAGCAGGGTCATCGGCTCATCGCTACGGGCGCGGCGCACCACCAGCTCCCCTTCCAGCTTGGCCAGATCGAAGGCGTGCATCGGCTGACCGTATTCCAGCAGCAGGTAGTTGGTGATGTCGACGATGGCGTCGATGGAGCGGATGCCGCCACGGCGCAGCTTCTCCTGCATCCAGAGCGGGCTCTGGGCGCTCAGGTTCAGCCCCTTGATGACACGGCCCAGATAACGGGGGCAATCGGCCGGCGCCTCGACCCGGATCGGGAAGCTGGCGTCAATGGTGGCGGCGGCAGGCGTCCAGCTCGGCTCGACCACGTCGACGCTGTTGAGCACGCCGATTTCGCGGGCCAGACCCGCGATGCCGAGGCAATCGGCCCGGTTCGGGGTCAGATCCACGTCGATCGCCACGTCATTGAGATTGAGGTAGTCGCGAATGTCGGTGCCGATGGGGGCATCGGCCGGCAGCTCTATGATGCCGTCCGCTTCCACCTCGATACCCAGCTCGCTGAAGGAGCAGAGCATGCCGTGAGACGGTTGGCCACGCAGCTTGGCTTTCTTGATGGTGAAATCGCCCGGCAGGGTCGCGCCCACCTTGGCCACACACACTTTCAGGCCGGTACGGCAGTTCGGCGCGCCGCAGACGATGTCCAGCAGCTCGGCCTCCCCCACGTTGACCTTGGTCACCCGCAGCTTGTCGGCGTCCGGATGCTGGGCACACTCGACCACTTCACCCACCACCACGTTGTTGAACTGGCCGGCGACCGCTTCGATGGCATCGACTTCGAGGCCTGCCATGGTGATCTGCTCGGCCAGTGCGTTGTCACTCAACTCGGTGCGGACCCACTCCATCACCCAGGATTTACTGAATTTCATGTTCTCTCGCCCTTACTTGAACTGCTTGAGGAAGCGCAGATCGTTTTCGAAGAAGGCACGCAGGTCGTTGACCCCGTAACGCAGCATGGTGAGGCGCTCAACGCCCATGCCGAAGGCAAAGCCGGAGTATTTTTCCGGATCGATGCCGACCGAACGCAGCACGTTCGGGTGCACCATGCCGCAGCCCAGCACTTCCAGCCACTTGCCGTTCTTGCCCATCACGTCCACTTCGGCGCTCGGCTCGGTGAACGGGAAGTAGGAGGGGCGGAAGCGAATGGTGAGATCTTCCTCGAAGTAGTTGCGCAGGAAGTCGTGCAGTATCCCCTTGAGCTCGGTGAAGCTGGCATGCTCGTCCACCAGCAGGCCTTCGACCTGGTGGAACATGGGGGTGTGGGTCATATCGTAGTCGTTACGATAGACGCGGCCCGGCGCTATGATGCGGATCGGCGGCTGCTGATGTTCCATGGTGCGGATCTGCACGCCCGAGGTGTGGGTACGCAGCATCAGATCGGGATTGAAGTAGAAGGTATCGTGATCGGTACGCGCCGGGTGATGAGCCGGAATGTTCAGCGCATCGAAGTTGTGGAAGCCATCTTCAATCTCGGGACCGCGCTCGACCTTGAAACCCATCTCGCCAAACAGGCGCTCGATGCGCTCAATGGTGCGGGTCACCGGGTGCAGGCCACCGTTCTCGATGCGGCGACCCGGCAGGCTGATGTCGATGGTCTCGGCGGCCAGCTTCTGGTTCAGCACGGCAACTTCAAGGGCTTCACGACGCGCGTTCAAGGCATCCTGAACCAGCTGCTTGGCCTGGTTGATCACGGCGCCTGCGGCGGGACGCTCCTCAGGCGAAAGGGCGCCCAGGCCCTTCATCTGCTCGGTAAAAAAGCCCTTTTTACCCAGATATTTGACCCGGATTTCGTCGAGGGCGGCGATGTCGCTTACGCCCTCAATTTCGGCCTTGGCCTGGCCGACTACTTCTTCAAGCTGTTGCATGTCTTCCTCGTCACCACTCCCGAAACAGGAGCCTTTAGGCTAAATAAGGTCAAGAGGGGAATAATACAAAAAAAGCCCCTTCGCTGACCATAGTTATGGCCGGCTTTTCTCCCTATAAATCATTTTGTTATATCAAGCGAGTCTCAAGCCCTCCCCCGCCCGCTTCAATTTTTGATGATCGAGCTTGGTTTGTTGGCATATCAGACATTTTCGCGTCAGCCACCAGGGCGGGTGGCGCTGTACGGCACAACACACTGAAAGCAAAAAACGGGCAACAAAAAAGGAGGCCTGAGCCTCCTTTTATCTTTCATAGCAGAACCGGATTAAACCAGAGCTGCTTTGGCCTTTTCAACCAGGGCGGTGAAAGCCAGCTTGTCGTGAACGGCGATATCGGACAGGATCTTGCGATCGATCTCGATGGAAGCCTTCTTCAGACCGTCGATCAGACGGCTGTAGGACAGACCGTTCTGACGGGCTGCAGCGTTGATACGCGCAATCCACAGCTGACGGAACTGACGCTTCTTCTGGCGACGGTCACGGTAGGCATACTGACCAGCTTTGGTTACCGCTTGTACCGCTACGCGGTAGACACGGGAACGGGCGCCGTAGTAACCCTTGGCGGCTTTCATTACTTTCTTGTGACGAGCGCGAGCAGTCACACCACGTTTAACTCTTGGCATTTTTCACATCCCCCTTATGCGTACGGCAGACAAGCGACAACACGTTTGTGGTCGGCAGCAGAAACCATGAACTTCGGCCCCAGCTTACGCTTACGCTTACTGCTCTTCTTGGTCAGGATGTGACGCAGGTGGTTGTGCTTGCACTTGAAGCGACCTGAGCCAGTCTTCTTGAAGCGCTTTGCAGCACCCCGGTTGGTTTTCATCTTCGGCATTTCATACTCCGCATTGTGAGTGACAACAAAATCGCAAGGCGAACCGACTCATGGGGCGAACCCATGAGTCAATTTCTTGTGGGCCTTAAGATTTCTTCTTGGGTGCGAGGACCATCACAGCTTGACGGCCTTCGACTTTCGGGAACGACTCAACTACGGCCAACTCTTCCAGATCGTTCTTGACTCGCTCCAGAACCTTGATACCAAGATCCTGGTGGGCCATTTCACGACCACGGAAGCGCAGGGTGACCTTCGCCTTGTCCCCGTCTTCCAGAAAGCGAACCAGGTTGCGTAGTTTTACCTGATAGTCGCCTTCGTCAGTGCCAGGACGGAATTTGATTTCCTTCACCTGGACGACTTTCTGCTTTTTCTTCTGTTCTTTGGTGGTCTTGCTCTTTTCGTAGAGGAATTTGCCGTAATCCATGATTCGGCAAACGGGCGGCTCAGCGTTAGGACTGATCTCGACCAGATCCACTCCGGCTTCAAGGGCCAAGTTCAGGGCATCCTGGATGGTGGTGATGCCAATGGCCTCACCGTCCAAACCAGTCAGACGAACTTCTTTCAGACGGATCTCTTCATTGATCCGGTGAGCGCGGGCTTGCGGTTGCTTGCCCAGTTTTTTTCCGCCTTTTATAGCTTATTCCTCCACTTTCTTTTGTCCGCGGGTCTGAACTTCCTGGGTTAACAGAGCTATCAGCTCTTCAACAGGATAAGAACCCAGGTCAGCCCCTTTACGAGTCCGTACTGCAATCTTGCCGGCTTCTACTTCTTTATCGCCGCAGACCAGCATGAAAGGCACTCGCTTCAAAGTATGCTCGCGGATTTTAAAGCCAATCTTCTCATTTCTCAAGTCCGCTTTTGCGCGAAGGCCCGCATCATTCAATGCCTTGGCAACTTTCACCGCATAATCGGCCTGATTATCCGTGATATTCATGACCACGGCCTGAGTCGGTGCCAGCCAGGTCGGGAACAGTCCGGCGTACTCTTCGGTCAGGATACCGATGAAACGCTCGAGGGACCCGAGAATGGCCCGGTGGATCATCACGGGTACGTGACGTTCGTTGTCTTCGCCCACATAAGTGGCGCCAAGACGGCCCGGCAAGGCAAAATCGAGCTGCACGGTACCACACTGCCAGGCACGATCAAGACAATCGTGCAGGGTGAATTCGATCTTGGGACCGTAGAAAGCACCCTCCCCCGGTTGCAGATCGTACTTCAGGCCATTGAGCACCAGGGCTTCCGCCAGGGCGGCTTCCGCGCGATCCCAGGCTTCATCGGAACCGATGCGCTGCTCCGGACGGGTGGAAAGCTTGACCACGATGTTTTCGAAGCCAAAGGTGCCGTAGACGTCATAGACCATGCGAATACAGGCCGAGACCTCTTCCATGATCTGATCTTCGGTACAGAAGATGTGAGCATCATCCTGGGTGAAGCCGCGCACCCGCATCAGACCGTGCAGGGAGCCTGAGGGCTCGTTGCGGTGGCAGGAGCCGAACTCGGCCATGCGCAGGGGCAGATCCCGGTAGGACTTCAGCCCCTGGTTGAAGATCTGCACGTGGCCCGGGCAGTTCATCGGCTTGATGGCGTACTCACGGTTCTCGGACTGGGTGGTGAACATGGCCTGGGCGTATTTCTCCCAGTGGCCGGAGCGCTCCCACAGCACGCGATCCATCATGAAGGGGCCTTTCACCTCCTGATAGTCGTACTCCTTGAGCTTGCCGCGGATGAAGGTTTCCAGCTCACGGAAGATGGTCCAGCCATCGTTGTGCCAGAACACCATGCCGGGGGCCTCTTCCTGCATGTGGTACAGGTCGAGCTGCTTGCCAATCTTGCGGTGGTCGCGCTTGGCGGCCTCCTCGAGACGCTGCAGGTAGGCCTTGAGCTGCTTCTTGTCGGCCCAGGCGGTGCCGTAGATGCGCTGCAGCATCTTGTTGTTGGAGTCGCCACGCCAGTAGGCGCCTGACATCTTCTGCAACTTGAAGTGGTGGCAGTGACGCATGTTGGGCACGTGGGGGCCGCGACACATGTCGACGTACTCTTCGTGATGATAGAGACCGGGCTGATCATCGCGGGCGATGTTCTGATCCAGGATTTCGACCTTGTAGGTCTCGCCGCGGGCCTCGAACACGTCGCGCGCCTCCTGCCAGGAGACCTTCTTCTTGACGACGTCGTAATCCTTGCCGGCCAGCGCCAGCATGCGCTCTTCCAGGGCAGCCAGATCTTCATCGGTCAGGGTGCGGTCGAGATCGACGTCGTAGTAGAAACCGTTGTCGATGACAGGACCTATGGCCATCTTGGTCTGGGGCCAGAGTTGCTTGATGGCATGACCCAGCAGGTGGGCGCAGGAGTGGCGCAGAATGTCCAGACCGTCTTCGTCTTTGGCGGTGATGATGGCCAGGGAGGCATCGGCTTCGATCAGCTCACACGCATCCACCAGTTCACCGTTCACCCGGCCGGCAATGCACGCCTTGGCGAGACCGGGACCTATGTCGGCGGCGACGTCCATGACGGAAACGGCGTGGGGAAATTGACGTTGGCTGCCGTCAGGCAGAGTAATGATTGGCATTAGGTGTTTCCTTATACAGTGGTGCCCCGTACCAAAGGGCACATGCAGATTGGAGAAAACCTTTCATATCAAGCAGTCCACCCCTGAGTTTCACCGTTCACAATACGGTTGCTACACAGCAGTGGTACACACCCTCTTGGGTGCGCAAGGCCATCAATTGACAGGTACAGCGGAGGATTGTATCAGACGTCACGACCCAGACAAGTTGCCTTGCCGATTTTGTATACCATGAAGGGGAAAGCGAGGTGCGTCGTCATCAGTTGATTTGCCTGGCGTCACAGAGCAAATCGGGACGACGCATTTGCGATACGGGTCCCGCCGCGCCCTCTCTGTGCTAGGTTTCCAGTGAGGCGTCTGCCTAAATGAGGAGAGCATGATGTACACCTATGACATTTCGTTTCCGGAGCATGCGGAGAAGATTGTCCACCCGGATCACCTGTTGACGACACACTGCCCCGTTCATCTCGGGGAGCTGGTGATCCTGAGCGATGGCAGCAAGCGCGAGGTATGCAGCATAGTGCACAGCGCCGATCGCAGCACCCTCTACGTCACCGACGTGACACCGGGCAAGATCACCGCCAGCCGCTGAGGGGCTAACCCTCCCCCAGCAGTGACTGGCCGTTGAAATCGAAGGCGCTGCGACCCTCCTCGGCCAGCGCCAGCTCCTGCAATACCGTCAATGCCAGCTTGTTGCCCTTTTGCGAGGCCTGATAGAGCCACTGCTTGGCCTCGGCCATGTCGACCCGACCGTTGGCCCCCATCAGATGCAGCACCCCCACCTTGAGCATGGCGGGCACGTCTCCGTTGCGGGCCGCCCGCTCCATCCAGTGAAAGGCGATACGCAGATCCCGTGGCACCCCTACCCCGCGCAGATAGAGCTCAGCCAGCCGGTACTGGCCAAACGCATCCCCCGCCTCGGCGGACTGACGATAGAGGCGGATGGCCTGCGCCAGATCTTGTTCGCTCCCCTGCCCCAGCTCATGGCTCCACCCCATCAGGGCCTGCGCCCTGGGTTGACCCTGCTCGGCCAGCGGCTGCCAGATACCGGTCGCCTGCTCGAAGTGGCCCACCCGCCAGGCGCGGTTGGCCGCGGCCAGCTCCTGCTCGGTGGAGAGCGGGATCAGACGCCAGGCGACCAGGGCAATGACGCCGATAAACAGCCAGCGGTAAGTGGTGGGACTCATGATGATTTCCGTGATCCAGTTCGCATTTTATCTATGTAAACGAAATGTAGCGACAGATCAAGCAGGAGCTCCCGTTCTTTGACCGAGTGAAATAAGGGAAGAGTGGCCGGACTTGATGTTTGGCACCATCCCGAGCAGAATAACTGTATGTATAAACAGTGCGTGGTGTGATGAGATGGCAGGACGAGGCAGCACCCACAATATCGAGCACCGTTTCAGCGGCCCGCAGATCGATGCCGTCGACGATGGCTGGCAGGCCGTGGAATGGGAGGCGGCATTTCGTGCGTCCCAGCCCCGAACCGAGGTGCGGGAGATCCAGGCCAAGAGCATCATCAGCCACAACCTCTCGCCGGACGTCCCCTTCGGCCGCTCCATCAATCCCTATCAGGGGTGCGAGCATGGCTGCATTTACTGCTATGCCAGACCCAGCCACGCCTACCTGGAGCTCTCCCCCGGCCTGGATTTCGAGACCCGGCTGTTTGCCAAGCTCAATGCCGCCGCGCTGCTGCGCCGGGAGTTTGCCAAACCGAGCTACCAGCCGCAGACCATAGTGCTCGGGGCCAACACCGATCCCTACCAGCCCATAGAGCACCACTATCGCCTCACTCGCGAGCTGCTGGAGGTGATGCTGGCCCATCGCCATCCGGTGGGGATCATCACCAAGAGCGCCATGATATTGCGCGATCTCGATCTGCTGGCCGAGCTGGCCCGGGAGGGGCTCTGCCAGGTGATGGTGTCGGTCACCACCCTGAACGAGACTCTCAGGCGACAGCTGGAGCCCCGCGCCAGCACGGGCGCGGGTCGGCTCAAGGTCATCGAGAAGCTGGCACAGGCCGGGATACCTGTGGGAGTGCTGGCGGCCCCCATGATCCCGCGGCTCAACGAGCCCGAGCTGGAGCAGATCATCAAGGGCGCCGTGGAGGCGGGCGCCGGCTGCGCCGACTACATACTGCTGAGACTGCCCCACGAGCTGACCACCCTGTTTTGCGACTGGCTGGAGGAGCACTACCCCGGCCAGAAGGAGGCCATCCTGAACCAGTTGCGAGCAAGCAGAGGGGGAGCGCTCAACAGCCCCGCCTTCGGGACTCGTATGCGTGGAGAGGGGCAATTCGCCGACTTGCTCGCCCAGCGCTTTCGGCTCATCAGCAAGCGGCTGCAACTGGGCAAGCGCCATATCGCGCTCAACACCTCTGCCTTCATTCGCCCCAACGAGCAGTTGCGCCTGTTCTGATGGCTGCGGCTATCACCGCTCAGCCCCTGGGCCTTGGCGGATGAGGGCGCACCGGCTTGCCCTGCGCGATCAGCTCCGCGGGCAGGCGCGAGGGCTCATAAGCCACCTCCTCCTGCTCGTCATGTGACAATGCCCTGGCATCCTCTCCCCACATCCGGCTCCACCAGATCTCCCACATGATCCAACTGGTCATACCCTGCTCCTTCTGGATGATATTGCCAACGCCGGGCTCGGGCATGGTCGTGCCCTTGTCCCACCTGAACAGCCGCAGTCTGTCCCGCAGGGATGACAGCCAGATGACGCCGGGATGAAGGATTGAATGAGCAAGAGAGCCCGGAGCGGGAAAATACGGCGCCAGCACAGGAGATGAACGCAGGCAGTTTCGGATGACCGAGCGCCGCAGGAGGGAGTGAAAGCAAGACAAACAAAAAGAGCGACCCAAGGGCCGCTCTTTTTTATCGAGGCAGGTAACGATTATTCGTCGTCAGCCGCACCCGCTTCGCTGGAGCCTGCATCGTCGGCAGCACCGGCGTCTGGCGCAGTCTCTGCACCTTCCGCCTGCTCGCCGTCGATGGCCATGCCCTCGGCGACCAGAGCGTCGTTCTCTTCCTCGTCGCTCTCGGCGATACGTTGCAGGCCGACCACGGTCTCGTCTTCACCGGTACGGATCAGACGGACACCGCCGGTGTTACGGCCGATGACGCTCACCTCGGCAACACGGGTACGCACCAGGGTGCCGCCGTTGGTGATCAGCATGATCTGGTCAGTATCCTCGACCTGGATCGCATCGATCACCTTGCCGTTGCGCTCGTCCACCTTGATGGAGCGAACGCCCTGGGTACCACGGCTCTTGGTCGGGTACTCGTCCAGTGCGGTACGCTTGCCGTAACCGTTCTCGGTGGCGGTGAGGATGGCACCTTCACCGCGCGGCACGATGAGGGAAACCACCTTGTCACCGGCGCCCAGCTTGATGCCACGCACACCGGCGGCGGTACGACCCATGGGACGCACGCCCTTGAAGGTACCCTTGCTCTCGGTGCCTTCAGTGCCTTCGCCGTTGTCGCTGCCATCCTCGTCGTTGCCGGCGTCGTCGTCGGTCTCGACGTCATCGCTGGCATCCGCATCGGCTGCATCGGCGCGACCGCTACCTTCATTGAAGCGAACCACCTTGCCCGCATCGGAGAAGAGCATGATCTCGTTGCTGCCGTCGGTGATGTCCACCCCGATCAGCTCATCACCCTCCTTGAGGTTGATGGCGCGAATACCGGAGGAGAGCGGACGGCTGAAGTCGGACAGGCTGGTCTTCTTCACGGTACCGTTGGCGGTGGCGAAGAAGACATACTTCTCGGCATCATACTCCTTCACCGGCAAGATGGCGGTGATGCGCTCACCCTCGTCCAGCGGCAGCAGGTTGATGATGGGACGACCACGGGCGCCACGGGACGCTTCCGGCAGCTGGTAGACCTTGAGCCAGTAGACCTTGCCACGGGTGGAGAAGCACAGAATGGTGTCGTGGGTGTTGGCCACCAGCAGACGCTCCACAAAGTCCTCTTCCTTGATCCGGGTGGCCGACTTGCCACGACCACCGCGGCGCTGGGCCTCGTAGTCGGAGAGCGGCTGATACTTCACATAGCCCTGGTGAGACAGGGTAACCACCACGTCTTCCGGGGTGATCAGATCTTCGATGTTGATCTCGGCACTGGACATGCTGATCTCGGTGCGACGCTCGTCGCCATACTGCTCGCGCACGGCCAGCAGTTCATCGCGGATCACTTCCATCAGGCGTTCCGGGCTTGCCAGGATGAACAGCAGCTCGGCGATGAGATCCAGCAGAGATTGGTACTCTTCCAGGATCTTCTCGTGCTCGAGGCCGGTCAGCTTGTGCAGACGCAGGTCAAGGATGGCCTGGGCCTGGATCTCGGTCAGGAAGTACTGCCCTTCACGGATCCCGAACTCCGGCTCCAGCCACTCCGGCCGTGCCGCGTCGTCGCCCGCTTTCTCCAGCATGACGGCCACGTTGCCGAGTTCCCAGCCCTTGGCAATCAGGCCCGCTTTCGCATCCGCCGGGGTCGCACTGTGGCGAATGAGCTCGATGATGGGGTCGATGTTGGCCAGCGCCACCGCCAGACCTTCCAGGATGTGCGCCCGATCCCGCGCCTTGCGCAGCTCGAACACGGTCCGGCGGGTCACCACCTCGCGGCGGTGCAGCAGGAAGGCATCCAGGATTTCTTTGAGGTTCATCACCTTGGGCTGGTTGTTATCGAGCGCCACCATGTTGATGCCGAACGTGGTCTGCATCTGGGTGTGCTTGTAGAGATTGTTCAGCACAATCTCGCCGGACTCGCCGCGCTTGATCTCGATAACGATGCGCATGCCGTCTTTATCAGACTCATCGCGCAGGGCACTGATGCCCTCGACCTTCTTCTCTTTGACCAGCTCGGCGATCTTCTCGATCAGCCGCGCCTTGTTCACCTGATAGGGGATCTCGTGAACGATGATGGTCTCGCGACCGCTCTTCTCGTCCACTTCCACCTCGGCCTTGGCCCGCACATAGACGGAGCCGCGACCGGTCCGGTAGGCCTGCACGATGCCGGAGCGCCCGTTGATGATGCCGCCGGTGGGGAAATCCGGGCCGGTGACATAGGTCATCAGCTCGTCAATGGTGAGGGCGCCATTCTCGATCAACGCCAGACAGCCGTTGACTATCTCGGTGAGGTTATGAGGAGGAATGTTGGTCGCCATGCCCACCGCGATACCGGAGGAGCCGTTGATCAACAGGGTGGGTACCTTGGTGGGCATGACAGCCGGGATCATCTCGGTGCCGTCGTAGTTTGGCACCCAGTCCACGGTCTCTTTGTCCAGATCGGCCAGCAACTCGTGGGAGATGCGCGCCATCCGCACTTCGGTGTAACGCATGGCCGCAGCGTTGTCGCCATCGACCGAGCCGAAGTTGCCCTGACCATCGACCAGCATGTAACGCATGGAGAAATCCTGCGCCATCCGGACAATGGTGTCATACACGGCGCTGTCGCCGTGCGGGTGATATTTACCGATTACGTCACCGACCACACGGGCCGATTTCTTATAGGGCTTGTTCCAGTCGTTCCCCAACTCGTTCATAGCAAACAGAACGCGGCGGTGAACCGGTTTCAAGCCATCACGCACATCCGGCAGAGCTCGTCCTACGATCACGCTCATGGCGTAATCCAGATAGGAACTCTTGAGCTCTTCTTCGATGTTGACCGGCGTGATCTCTCTGGCCAGATCGCTCATAGAAAGCCTTAATCCCTAATTAGTTGTTCTTTGGCTTAAACAGCGCGACATGGTAACACACTGAGCCAAATACCTTAAGCCACAAATCCGGGTAACACGTCGGGCTGGTGTGCCCAAGTCCGTCCGTTATAATGCCCGCCAGGACAATAGATTGCGCGCGCCCTGCCCGCTGCGCGCCCTGCCACAGGATCATCAAAAAATGAATAGTGATGCCAATGTCGATCTGACAGAAATCGCCAAATTTGAAGCCATCGCCTCCCGCTGGTGGGACATGGAGGGCGAGTTCAAGCCCCTGCACCAGATCAACCCGGTGCGCCTTGACTGGATCACCGACAAGAGCGGCGGCCTGTTTGGCAAGCGCGTGCTCGACATCGGCTGCGGCGGCGGCATCCTCTCCGAGAGCATGGCCCGCCGGGGTGCTCGCGTGACCGGCATCGACATGGGCAAGGAGCCCCTCGGGGTCGCCCGCCTGCACGCCCTGGAGCAGGGTGTGGAGCTCGAGTATCGCCAGATCACCGCCGAAGCTCATGCCGCCGAGGCCCCCGGCCAGTACGACGTGGTCACCTGCATGGAGATGCTGGAGCACGTGCCGGATCCCGCCTCCGTGCTGCGCGCCATCGCCACCCTGGTGCGACCGGGGGGCAAGGTGTATGTCTCCACCATCAACCGCAACCCGAAAGCCTACCTGATGATGATCCTGGGGGCCGAGTACCTGCTGAAAATGGTGCCCAAGGGCACCCATGATCACAAAAAGTTCATCACCCCCGCCGAGCTGTGTCGAATGGGGGAAGCCGCGGGCCTGCTGGTGCGGGACATGAGCGGGGTGCACTACGCGCCGCTCTCCAACAGCTTCAAGCTCGGCAGGAACGTCGACGTCAACTACATGGTGGCCTTCGTGCGCCCGGAGTCAGTCTGATGAGCACCGACAAGGCGCCCCTGCGCTGCGTGCTGTTCGATCTGGACGGCACCCTGCTCGACACGGCCCCGGATCTCGGCGCCGCCGTCAACCATGTGCTGGTGAGCGAAGGCTTTGCCCCGCTGCCCGAGGCCATCATCCGCCAGACCACCTCCCACGGGGCCCTCGGGCTGCTCAAGGCGGGCCTGGGGGAGGATCTGCTGGAAGAGCTGGGGGCGACGCGCCTTCGCACCGCCCTGCTCGACCATTACGCCGCCAACCTCTGCGTCGGTACCCGTCCCTATGAAGGGATGCTGGATCTCATCGAATGGCTCGATGAGAAGAAGCTGCCCTGGGGCATAGTCACCAACAAGCCGGGCTTTCTCACCGAGCCGCTGCTGGCCGCCCTGCCCGAGCTTGCCAGCTGTGGCGTCACCGTCAGCGCCGACACCCTGCCGGTACGCAAGCCAGACCCGGCCCCCATGTTCTTTGCCTGCGAGCGGCTCGGGGTCGAGGCGAGCCACTGCCTTTATGTGGGGGACCATGTGCGCGACATCGAGGCGGGGCGCAACGCCGGCATGCGCACCGCGGTGGCGGGCTGGGGCTATCTGAGCGATGACGAGGATACCGCCGACTGGGGCGCCGACCTGCACTTTGATACGGTACAGGCCCTGCACCACTGGCTGCGCTACGAGCTGACCTGAGTCAGCCCTGTTCCGCATGACGTTATAGATGGATCATCCGGGCAGCTTTAACGCCAAATGGTTCCCAGATGAGCACGATGCTCACTCACCGGGCCGCACAATGGCAATGACAAGGGGCGCAGATGCGCCCCTTGTTTTGAGAGGATGACAAGTGCGCGCCTGCGGGGACAGGACAGCTTTTGACCCTGGCTGCACAAGGGATAACCAGGCTGAATTTGCTAGTAAAAACACCCCCTTTTCGCAAGCAAAAAAAGTTATTTAAATTTTCCATCTTCGATCATCGGACTTGCATTTGCCGGATCGGACGGATGAAAACCCACTCACTGTGAGCAGTCACTAACTCGAACCCGAACACCCACAATTTATCCACAGCTAATGCGTTATCCACAGATTGCAATGCCGTGCCGACCTCACTATCTTGTAGTTCGAATTTAAAATAACACTATATCTTGTGATTCATGGCGCACTTCGCCCCCAGGCCACCCTACAGAAGGGAACCCTGGATGCTGGGCGCCATGGTTTTTCGGGAATCAACTAAAGGTCATCAGCCAATGAACTTGTTTGTGACGAAGCGTAACGGCCACAAAGAACCCATCGATCTGGATAAAATTCACCGCGTGCTCGACTGGGCAGCCGAGAAGCTCGACAACGTGTCGGTCTCCCAGGTGGAGCTCAAGTCCCACATCCAGTTCTATGACGGTATCCGTACCGCCGACATCCACGAAACCGTCATCAAGGCCGCTGCTGACCTGATCTCCGAACAGAGCCCGGATTACCAGTACATGGCCGCCCGCCTGGCCATCTTCCACCTGCGCAAGAAGGCCTACGGCCAGTTCGAGCCGCCCCACCTCTACCAGCACGTCGCCCGTCTGGTGGACATGGGCAAGTACGACAAGCACCTGCTGACCGACTATACCCAGGCCGAATTCGAGGAGCTCAACGCCCACCTCGACCACTGGCGTGACATGGACTTCTCCTACGCGGCGGTCAAGCAGCTGGAAGGCAAGTACCTGGTGCAGAACCGCGTCACCGGCGAAATTTACGAGAGCCCGCAGTTCCTCTACATCCTGGTGGCGGCCTGCCTCTTCTCCAAGTATCCGAAAGATACCCGTCTGGACTACATCAAGCGTTTCTACGATGCGGTCTCGACCTTCAAGATCTCCCTGCCCACCCCCATCATGAGCGGCGTGCGCACCCCGACCCGTCAGTTCAGCTCCTGCGTGCTGATCGAGTGCGATGACAGCCTGGATTCCATCAATGCCACCGCCAGCGCCATCGTCCGTTATGTCTCCCAGCGCGCCGGCATCGGCATCAACGCCGGACGCATCCGTGGTCTGGGCAGCCCCATCCGTGGCGGCGAAGCCTTCCACACCGGCTGCATCCCCTTCTACAAGTACTTCCAGACTGCCGTGAAGTGCTGCTCCCAGGGCGGCGTGCGCGGCGGTGCCGCCACCCTCTTCTACCCCCTGTGGCACACCGAGGTGGAGAGCCTGCTGGTACTGAAGAACAACCGCGGCGTGGAAGAGAACCGGGTCCGTCATATGGACTACGGGGTGCAGATCAACAAGCTGATGTACCAGCGCCTCATCAAGGGCGGCGACATCACATTGTTCTCCCCGTCCGATGCACCTGGCCTGTACGACGCCTTCTTCGCGGATCAGGACAAGTTCGAGCAGCTCTACGTCAAGTACGAGCAGGATCCGTCCATTCGCAAGAAGACCCTCAAGGCGGTGGATCTCTTCTCCCTGATGATGCAGGAGCGCGCCGGCACCGGTCGCATCTACATCCAGAACGTGGATCACTGCAACACCCACAGCCCGTTCGATCCGGCCGTGGCCCCGGTGCGCCAGTCCAACCTCTGCCTCGAGATTGCGCTGCCCACCAAGCCGCTCAACAACGTGGATGACGAAGAGGGCGAGATCGCCCTGTGCACCCTGTCTGCCTTCAACCTGGGTGCCATCGAGAAGCTGGAAGACCTGGAAGAGATGGCAGACCTCGCCGTGCGCGCCCTGGATGCCCTGCTCGACTATCAGGACTACCCCCTCAAGGCCGCGATGAAGGGCAGCATGAACCGCCGTACCCTGGGGATAGGCGTCATCAACTACGCCTACTACCTGGCCAAGAACGGTGCCCGCTACTCCGACGGTTCCGGTCTGGCCCTGACCCACCGCACCTTCGAGGCGATCCAGTACTACCTGCTGAAGGCCTCCGTGCAGCTGGCCCGCGAGTTCGGCCCCTGCCCGGCCTTCAACGAGACCACCTACGCCCAGGGGATCCTGCCCATAGATACCTATAAAAAGGATCTGGATGTGCTGTGCAACGAGCCGCTGCACCTCGACTGGGAAAGCCTGCGTGAAGAGATCAAGACAGTGGGTCTGCGCAACTCCACCCTGACCGCACTGATGCCAAGCGAGACCTCCAGCCAGATCTCCAACGCCACCAACGGCATAGAGCCGCCCCGTGGTCTGGTGTCGGTCAAGGCTTCCAAGGACGGCATCCTCAAGCAGGTGGTGCCCGAGTACCATCGCCTGAAGGATCAGTACGAACTGCTGTGGAAGCAGCCGAGCGTCGATGGCTACCTGCAGCTGGTCGGCATCATGCAGAAGTTTGTGGATCAGGCGATCTCCGCCAACACCAACTACGACCCGGCCCGTTTCGAAGGCAACAAGGTCCCGATGAAGCAGCTGCTCAAGGACTTGCTGACCGCCTACAAATACGGCCTCAAGACCCTGTACTATCACAACACCCGTGATGGTGCGGACGATGCCCAGACCGATCTGCAAGACGACGGTTGCGCCGGCGGGGCTTGTAAAATATAAGTCGCAGCACGATCTGATGAACCGGGCGGGAGCATGAAGCTCCCGCCCTCCTGTTTCCTCTCATTCAAGACATTCAAATCACCATGGCTTATTCAACTTTCTGCCAGACCCAGAACGACCAGCTCAAGGAGCCGATGTTCTTCGGCCAGTCGGTCAATGTGGCCCGTTATGATCAGCAAAAGCACGACATCTTCGAGCGGCTGATCGAGAAGCAACTCTCCTTCTTCTGGCGTCCGGAAGAGGTGGATGTGTCCCACGATCGCATCGACTACCAGGCCCTGCCGCCCCACGAGCAGCACATCTTCATCTCCAACCTGAAGTACCAGACCCTGCTGGACTCCATCCAGGGCCGCAGCCCGAACGTGGCGCTGCTGCCCCTGGTCTCCATCCCGGAGCTGGAGACCTGGATCGAGACCTGGGCCTTCTCCGAGACCATCCACTCTCGCTCCTACACCCACATCATTCGCAACATCGTCAACAACCCGGGACAGGTGTTCGACGACATCGTCACCAACGAGCAGATCCTGAAGCGCGCCGGCTCCATCAGCCACTTCTACGACGATCTGATCGAGGCAACCGCGCTCTATCACCTGCACGGTGAAGGGAGCCACAAGGTGGGCGGCCGCGAGGTCTCCATCAGCCTGCGGGAGCTGAAGAAGAAGCTCTATCTGTGCCTGATGAGCGTCAATGCCCTGGAGGCGATCCGCTTCTATGTGAGCTTCGCCTGCTCCTTTGCCTTCGCCGAGCGCGAGCTGATGGAGGGCAACGCCAAGATCATCAAGATGATCGCCCGCGACGAGGCCCTTCACCTCACGGGGACCCAGCATATGCTGAACCTGATGCGCAGCGGCCAGGACGACCCCGAGATAGCCGAGATTGCCGCCGAGTGCGAGCAGGCCTGCTTCGAGATCTTCAAGGAAGCGGCCGAGCAGGAGAAAGAGTGGGCCGAGTACCTGTTCCAGGACGGCTCCATGATCGGTCTGAACAAGGACATCCTCTGCCAGTACGTGGAGTACATCACCAACCTGCGGATGGCGGCGGTCGGCCTGCAGCCAGCCTTCATTGGTGCCAAGCAAAACCCCATTCCCTGGATCAACACCTGGTTGTCCTCCGACAACGTGCAGGTGGCCCCCCAGGAAGTGGAGGTGAGCTCCTACCTGGTCGGCCAGATCGACAGCGAAGTGCACGCAGACGATCTCGGTGATTTCGAGCTGTGAGTCAGCTGCCCGAACCGCTGGCCAGTCGCACTCGCAGCGAAGTGCACCCAGACGTTCTGGGGTACGCCGCGCCGTGAGTGACGCCACCAACACGCTGACCCCCGCCCCCTGCTCTGCCCCCGCGCAGAGCGAGGCGGGTTCGCCACGGGTGCATACCCAGGATGACGTGCTGCACGCCCATCCCGGCGAGAGCCTGCTGGAGACCCTGGAGCGCCACGGTCACAGGGTGGAGTTTCAGTGCCGCAGCGGCTATTGCGGTGCCTGCCGCACCCCCTTGCTGGCAGGCAGAGTGCACTACCCCAGCGTGCCGCTGGCGTTTGTCTCCCCAGGGGAGTGCCTGCCCTGCTGCTGCAAGCCGGTCGGGGCCATCCGGCTGGATATCCAGAAGGGCTGACGCCCAAGCTGGCAACTCGCGCAAAACAAAAAGCCGCCGGAGCAATCCGGCGGCTTTTTGTTGCGTCATCTGCAGAGGGCGCCCTGTGCAGGCGCCCGATCCATCAAAGGGTCACAGCCAGGGGGCGGCGGTCGGCCCGTGATGCAGGCCCAGCTTCCAGACCCGGCCGAAGTGCTTGTAGTGACCGGCGGCCACCCCGGCCTTCTCCCCCATGCCGTGATAGAGATCGAGGTGACCCTTCTTCACGGCGCCGCCCACGTCCAGCGCGATCAGCAGGCGCAGCTGGTGTTTGCCAGTCCAGTTGCCGGCCTTGTCGAGCAAGGGCACTTCCGCGAGGATCGGGGTCCCCATGGGCAGCAGCGTCTTGTCGGCGGCCACTGCCGCCATGGGCAGCAGCGGAATGCCGGCGGCCCCCACCACGTCATTGGTGGGGCGACGCTCGAAGAAGACGTAGGAGGGGTTCTGCTCCACCAGCTCCTTGACGTTCGCCTCCGGCTGGCGGCTCGCCCACTCCTTGATGGCCTTCATGGACATCTGCTCCTTGGGCACCTCGCCCCGATCGATCAGCACCCGGCCGATACTCACGTAGCCGTGGCCGTTCTTGCCGCCGTAGCCCAGGTATTGCAGCCTGTCGTCATCCCCGTAGTGGACAAAGCCCGAGCCCTGCACGTCCATCAGGAAGTTGTCGATGAGGGACTTGCTGTAGCCAAGCTCCAGCCCACGGTTGGCCAGGGCCCCCTGATGGATCTCGGCCCGGCTCGGACAACGACCGCCACATCTGGGCATGGCATAGATGGGGTACTTGTACTTGGCATCCGGGCGGTGACGCACCTCCAGCACCGGCGAGTAGTAGCCGGTGAAGAGCACGTTGCCCATGCGATCGGCGCCGCCGAGCTGGGCCAGGCTGATGCCGTACTGGGTGATATGGGCAGGATCACCGCCATTGGCCACCCAGCGGGAGAGCTGGCGATAGAGCTCGCCGTAGCGACGGGTCATCTTGCCGGAGCGCTCCAGCACCAGCCGGCTCTGGGGGCCGAACTTGCTGTAGTCGGCGCGCTGATGGCTGTTGACCCGCTCCACCCGCACCAGATCCCCGGGCAGGGCACCATCCAGATACTGCTTGCCCAGATTCTCCGGCACCTCGCAGTTCAGAAAACATCCGGATCCCGCCTTCTTCTGGGGCACCTTGGCGGGTTCAGGGTTGCCCGCACAACCGGCCAGTCCCACCACGGCGGCGGCCAGCCAGTACGCATGTTTATTCATATGTCCTCATATAACACCGAGCATCATGTTCGGCGGGGAAGATGCCAAATTTGCCGGGGGAAAGCAAACGCCATCCGCCCCCGGACGCCCTATTTCTCCAAAGGGGATCTTCTGGGTTATAACAAGGTGACAAGATGTGAGAGGTCGTGGATGGAACAGCTCGAAATCTTCCCCCTGACAAGCCCCTGTGTCGGGGTCTGTGAAGTGAACAACAAGGGATATTGCAAGGGGTGCCTGCGCAGCCGGGAGGAGCGCTTCAACTGGCTCGTCATGACCCCGACCCAGCAGCAGGAGGTGATGCGCCTGTGCCGCAATCGCAAGGCGCGGGTCGAGGCCGCCCGTCGCAAGGCCAGAGAGGGTGAGCCCGTCGAGCCGCCATCGCAACCTGGCTGGGATTTCTGACCCCTTCCCTGCCCTCTTTCTGCCCACCAAAACAGAGGCGGCCCGCAGGCCGCCTTGTCATTCATCGGATGGATGCCAGTCAGGCCGTTGCCAGCCTGGCCTGCTCCTCGCCGCGCTTGAGCATGGCGTAGGAGACGCCGGTCAGGAGCGACCCCGCCGCAATCGCCAGGATATACATCATCACGTGGCTGATGGCGTTCGGGATGAAGAGCACGAACAGACCGCCGTGGGGCGCCACCAGTTCGCAGCCGAACAGCATGGAGAGCGCACCGGTAAGAGCGCCGCCCACCATGCAGGCCGGGATGACCCGCATCGGATCCTTGGCCGCGAAGGGAATGGCCCCCTCGGAGATGAAGCACAGACCCAGCACGAAGGAGGCCTTGCCCGCTTCCTGCTCCGCCTTGATGAACTTCTTGCTGGCCAGGAAGGTCGCTATCCCCATCCCCAGGGCCGGCACCATGCCAGCGGCCATCACCGCAGCCATGGGGGCATAGGTCTTGGAGGCGAGCAGTCCGACCCCGAAGGCGTAGGCCGCCTTGTTGACCGGGCCACCCATGTCGAAGCACATCATGGCGCCGATGATGACACCCAGCAGCACGGCGTTGGCGGAGCCCATGTTGTTGAGGAACTCTGTCATGGCATTCATGATGCCGGCCACAGGGCCGCCCACCACGTAGATCATCACGAGACCGGTGAACAGGCTGGCCACCAGCGGAATGATGAGGATGGGCTTGAGCGCTTCCAGGGTCACCGGCAGGCGCACCTTGTCACTCAGGTACTTGGCGCTGTAACCGGCGAGAAAACCGGCGACTATGCCGCCGAGGAAACCGGCGCCCAGCGAACTTGCCAGCATGCCGCCAATCATGCCGGGGGCGAGACCCGGACGGTCGGCGATGGAGTAGGCGATGTAACCGGCCAGCACCGGGATCATCAGGGCGAAGGCGGAGCCGCCGCCGATCTTCATCAGGGCCGCCGCGAGCGTCCCCTCTTCCTTGAACGCCTCGATGCCGAAGATGAAGGAGAGCGCGATGATGAGACCACCGGCCACAACCATGGGCAGCATGAAGGAGACACCGGTCAGCAGGTGCTTGTAGGGGCCGGCCTTCTCCTCTTTCTTGGCCGCGGCGGCGCCGCTGTGGCGATAGGTCTTCGCCTCTGTCCACGCCTTGTCGAGCTCGGCGCGGGTCTTCTTCAGGGCAGCCCCCGTGCTGGTGCGATAGACGGGCTTGCCGTCGAAGCGGGCCATGTCCACCTCGATGTCGGTGGCGAGGAACACCAGATCGGCGGCGGCTATCTCGTCCGCGGTCAGGGCGTTCTGGGCACCGACCGAGCCCTGGGTTTCGACGCGGATCTGATGGCCCAGCTGCTTGGCCATGGTCTCCAGTGCCTCAGCCGACATGAAGGTGTGAGCCACCCCGGTCGGACAGGCGGTGACCGCAACGATGCGCTTGGCTCCGCTGGCCGCCTTGGCGGCCACATTGGCAACCACGGGGGCGGACTGGTGACGATAGAGGCTGGCACCGCTCGCGGCGGCCTCCAGCAGGGCGGCAGGATCCTGCAGCGCCAGATCCATGCTCCCCTGATAGAGGCGCTTGCCGTCATAGGCGGCGAGATCCACCGGGGCGCTTGCCACCACCAGCACCAGGTCGGCGGCGGCGATCTGCTCTTTCGAGGGAACCTGACGGGGCTGCACGCTGGAGCCGACGTCGAGGGTAAGCTCCCAGCCCGCCAGCTTGGCCTGCTGTTCTATCCGTTTTGCAGCGAGAAAGCTGGTGGCAATGCCCGCCGGGCAAGCCGTAACCAGAATTGCTTTCATTGGGCATCTCCTGAGTGTGTCATCGAAAGGGGGTTGGATTGAGCCGGTGCCAGCGCATCCAGACGCTGTACGCGCACCTGCTCGAGTAAGGGGTTGAGCACCTTGATATCGTCAAAGCCGACCGCCACCTGGCTCACCGCCAGGGCAGAGACGGCGGTGGCCAGGCGCAGGGTCTGCTCCGGCGCCCAGCCAAGGCTGAGGCCATGGGCCAGCCCCGCCACCAGAGAGTCGCCGGCACCCACTGTGCTGACGACCTGCATGCGCGGCGGAATGGCCTGCCAGACGGCATCGGGCGCAAACCAGATGAGGCCGTCGGCGCCATTGGAGATCACCACATGGGGGATCCCGCTGGCCTGCAGGGCACGGGCACACTCGGCCTGATCGGCGAGGGTCTTGATGGGGCGACCTGCCCATTGCTCAAGTTCTTCCAGGTTGGGCTTGACCAGGGTCGGCGCCGCCTTGATGCCCTCGCTCAGGGCCGCGCCGCTGCAATCGAAGATCACCTGCTTGCCCTTGGCCTTGAGCAGGCGAATAAGCCGGGCGCAGTAATCGGGGGCCACCCCCTTGGGCAGGCTGCCCGCCAGCACGAACCAGTCGGCGCGCGGCGCCAGCCGCGCTATTTCGGCCTCCAGCGCGGCTACTTCCGACTGACGCACGTCAAGCCCAGGCAGATTGAGATCCGTGACCCGGCCCGATTGCTCGGAGATCTTGACGTTGATGCGGGTGCTGCCCGCCACGCGCACAAAATGGTCTTCCAGATCGCGCGTCTCGAACAGGGAGACGAAACTCTGCTGGTTGCCCTCGCCGAGCCAGCCGGTCAGGCCCACGTCGCGGCCGAGATCTTTCAAGACCATGGCGACGTTGATCCCCTTGCCCGCGGCGCGCAAGTTGGCTTCGCTCACCAGGTTCACCTCGCCGAGGCTCATGGCGCCCAGGCGGGCGGTGAGATCCAGCGCGGGATTGAGGGTGATGGTAACGATGTCCATCAGTGCGCCCCCTCGCCCAGACCGGCGGCAATGGCCTCACCTATCCCCTTGAGGGCCGCCTCGGCATCCGCCCCTTCGGCGCGAAACGCCAGACGGTGACCACACTTGACGCCAAGACCAATGACCTTCATCAGGCTCTTGGCGGAGACGGCTTCACCGCTGCCATCCAGGTTCGCCACGCGAATGTCGGATGCATACTCCTTGGCCACCTTGACCAGCATGGCGCCCGGACGAGCGTGCAGGCCATGGGGGTTGATGATGGTGAAGGTGTCGGAGAGACCGCTCGCCGGACCTGCCTGCAGCATGGCCAGACCGTCGCTCCCTGCGAGCGTCCCGAGCTGACCGGCGGCAGCCAACTTGGCCAGGTTGTCCAGCTGGGGCAGATGGCTGCTATCTGCGGCACACAGCAGCAGCAAGGCGTTTACCGGTAATTCACCCGCTGTCAGCGCACTGCTCGGGGTCGCCAGCACCCAGCCGGTCTGGGCCGCTTGCGCACGGGCCAGCCAGACCCCATCCCCCAGATAGGCGGGCTCGCTTGCCAGCAGGGAGGTCACCATGGCGGCCTCCCCCCAACCGGCAGATTTGGCGCGGGCGGCGGCCCCCAGCAGCAGCTGGTCGCGATCGTCGGCCGGGAAGTCGGCCAGGGTCAGGAATTGCACCTCTTTCACCGCGCTCGCACCGGTCAGGATGTTGATGATGGTCTCTTCATCGGTGGCTTCTCTCAATTGCGCGGCTGCCTGCTCGTCACCCAGCACATGGGTGAGCTGGCGCAAGATGCCCAGATGCTCATCGGACTTGGCGGCGATGCCGATGGCCACATAGGCAATCTGCCCCTCATCCCATTCGATCCCCTGGGGGAACTGGGCCACCATGACGCCGGTGCTTTTCACCAGATGACGGGTGTCCGTGGTGCCGTGGGGAATGGCGATGCCGCTGCCAAGGTAGGTGGCGTGCTGGGCTTCCCGCGCCAGCATGCCGTCCACATAACCGGCCTCCACCAGACCCGCTTCGGTCAGTTTGCCTGCCAGCAGGGCGATGGCGTCCGCCTTGGTCGCCACCGATTGTCCCAGCAGGATTTGCTGTCGCGCCAACTTCAACATAGAGATTCTCCATCAGGTCCGGCTTCGCCTCGCGGCACACCGGCTCAACTCAACTTGGATTTCGGGTAATTTGCCTGCTGACAATAGACGGGAATCTCCCCCCGGGTAGGCCGTCTCGGCATTTCCTGGTCGAACATTCATCGTTTACTGACAAGCTGAATCGTTTCACTTACACTCAGACTGAATCGTTTCAGCCAATTGTTCAAGATCCCACTGAGAGTGCTTTTCAATGATATGATCCCGCGCACACTTTTCGGTGCCCCCACCTGAAACCGTCGCGGGCCTTGCAACTCAAACAGAGCCAATATGATGAAACTGGATGAAATCGCCGCCCTGGCTGGTGTCTCGCGTACCACCGCCAGCTATGTGATCAACGGCAAGGCGGATCAATATCGCATCAGCCAGGCCACCCGTGACAAGGTGATGGCCGTGGTCCATGCCCACAACTATCAGCCGGACAGCCGCGCCGCCTCCCTGCGCGGCGGCCAGACCAGAACCCTAGGCTTCATCCTGCCGGACCTTGAGAACGCCAGCTACGCCAAGCTCGCCAAGCGCCTCGAGCAGGGGGCGCGAGCTCAGGGCTATCAGCTGCTCATCGTCTGCTCGGAAGACGAGCCGGATACCGAGAAGGAGCTGGCCCGGATGCTGGTCAGCCGCCATGTGGATGCACTGCTGGTGGCGAGCTGCCTGCCGCCGGCGGATCCTTTCTATCGGGAGCAGCAGGCCCATGGCGTGCAGATCCTGGCCATAGACCGGGCCCTGGCAGCCGACCACTTCATCACGGTGGCCAGTGAAAACCAGAAGGCGAGCTGCGATCTCACCGCCTCCCTGCTCACCCCCGCCCTTCGCCATGTGGCCCTGATCACCGCCCTGCCAGGTCTCACGATAAGCCAGGAGCGCCGCGCCGGTTTCGAGCAGGCGCTGAGCAGCCACGCCAGCGCCGCCCTGCTGCCCCCCCATGTCTGCGAGGGGGCCCACTTCTCCCGCGCCGAGGGTTATCGCCTGATCAAGGCGCTGCACCAGCGGCTCGGCCAGTTACCCGAGGCGCTGGTCGCCACCTCCTACATATTGATGGAGGGGGTGCTCGACTATCTGCTGGAGCTGGAGGCCGACATGAGCCGAATTGCCATGGCCACCTTCGGGGACGATCGGTTGCTGGACTTCCTCCCCTTTGGCATCAACTCCCTGCCCCAGCAGCACGACGCCCTGGCCGCCCAGGCCCTTGCCCTCGCCTTCGAGGCCATCAACGGCCACTACCGTGCTGGCCTGCACTGTGTAAGCCGCACCCTCAAGCGTCGCCGCTGACGCCCCTCACGTGCCGGCGCTCTCCTGCCACGCCGGCGCGCTTTTCCACCAGTCAACACCGCCTGCTGTCATCTTTTATTTCCACCTATTGCCACCTCGCAGTACAAAATCCGCCTTTACAGGCTTGTTTCCACTTTTTTGATCCGTTAACGTGGCAATCATCTTTTACAACCCACGGATTTTTCGTAACGATGCGTCCACTCCGATATTGCTAGCCTCCGGTCCCGCCCCCGGAGGCACCTGGCCGACACCGCCACTGGCACGCTTTTTTTACTACGCAGTTTCTCTATCTGGATGGACACCATGAATACCAAAACCCTGGGTTGCACCCTGCTCATCGCCGGCACCACCATAGGCGCCGGCATGCTGGCCCTGCCGCTGGCCTCCTCGTCCCTCGGCGGCCCCGCCACCCTGGCGCTGATGGTCGGGCTCTGGGCGCTAATGGCCTTCACCGCCATGCTGCAGGTGGAGGCCAGCCTCAATACCGGCAAGTGGTACCTGCACCAGCTGGCGGATCACCTGCTCGGCCCCTGGGGCAAGCGCATCGCCTCCTTCTGCATTTTGATGCTGTTCTACTCGCTCGCCTCCGCCTACATCAGCGGCGGCAGCAGCCTGCTGGCCCAGGCGCTGGCGGATGCGGGCACCACCGTCAGCCAGGAGCAGGCGGCCTGGGCCTTCACCCTGCTGTTCGGCGGCATGGTGTGCGTGGGCACCAAGCAGGTGGATTACCTCAATCGACTGATGTTCACCGTGAAACTGGTGATCATGGTAGGGGTGCTGGCGCTGCTGCTGCCCCGCGCCGAGGGGCAGCATCTGCTCTCCATGCCGCTCGGCCAGGGCTTGCTGCTGGCGGGCCTGCCGGTCATCTTCACCTCCTTCGGTTTCCACGGCTCCATCCCGAGCGTCATGCTCTACCTCGGCGACTGCCCCAAGCAGCTGCGCCGGGTCTTCGTGTGGGGCTCTGCCCTGCCGCTCATCCTCTACGTGCTGTGGCAGGTGGCGATCCTGGGCCTGCTCGGCCAGCAGAGCCTGATCCAGACCGGCGGGGCGCTCGACAGCCTGCTCGCCAGCGTTGGCAACCTGGTGAACTGGCCCGCCTTCAATCAGGCGATGCACCTGTTCGCCGATCTGGCGCTCGCCACCTCCTTCCTCGGGGTGACGCTCGGGCTGTTTGACTTCATGGCCAAGGTGACCCGCCGCAAGGACAACTGGCAGGGCCGCAGCCAGACCGGCATGATCACCTTCGTGCCCCCCCTGCTGTTTGCCCTCTACTTCCCGCAAGGTTTCATCATGGCGCTGGGTTACGCCGCCATCGCCCTGGCGGTGCTGGCGGTGCTGCTGCCGGTGACCCTGGTGTGGCAGAGCCGCAAGCAGGCCGAGGCGCACCATTACCGTGTCCCGGGCGGCGTGATTGCGCTCGGTCTCGCCGGCGCCATGGGGGTGCTGATCGTCGGCGTCCAGGTGAGCGTCAGCCTCGGCATGCTGCCCGCGCTCTGATCCTCATCCTTGGATGGAAAAAGAGAAGCCCCGCCAACCTGGCGGGGCTTTTTCGTTCCTGCTGACCCCTTTCACACGGCCGACGCTGGCGCTGGCAGACCCTGCCCCATGACTGAGCAATGCATCAGGCAGTCTGCCGCCAAAATGCTCTTTAGCCCCACTTCATATTCACTTCACTCTGCCATGACAGGCTGGGACCACTTCCAAGACCACGAGAGAATATGATGATGAAATTGGCGGCGCTGTTCACGGCACTCGGGGTGATCTCCCTCATCAGCTTCCAGCTGATCGGCTCATACGTGGATAGCCAGGGTTATCTGCACGAGCCGTTCGGCTTGTTGCCCATCGGCTTCCTGTTCATCTTCATGGGGATACTGCTCGCCCTCTTCGGCGCGCTCAGGGCGTTGTGCGGACAGAAACGCGCGAAAGCGGATAAGCAAGCCCGCTAAGGCGGCGCTGCAAACCGTTTCAGCCCTCGACTGAAACTCCGGACTCCCGGCGAACGGCACACACAGAAAAGCCCTGCCAAACTGGCAGGGCTTGTTCATTGGGCAGCATTCCTGGAGCCAGCCCCAGAGCCGGCGGCCCGGGGCTGTTTTGCGGCGACTTAACGAGCCGAGACGGTGATGCTGGCCAGATCGATCAGGTTGACCGATCCGCCCTGCCCGCCGGCATCGTTGTAGGTAGCGTTCGCCTTCAGATAGCTCATGTTATAGAAGTCACTCACCTGGATATCGTACTGTCCCGCCGGCACCGCGACGATGACGGGGGTAGAGTCGCGCAGCGGCTTGAGGTCGCCATCCTGCATCACGTGGGGCATCTGCACCACGCCGCTCGCGACCACCTTGCCATTGCTGAGCACGGATATCCGTTTCACCCCGTTGGTCACCCCCAGGTTGATGGCGTGCTGGGCGTTGCTGTATTGCAGACGAATGGCGAGCTTGCCATCCAGGGTGACGCCTCGCACCAGCAGGGTGTCTTCCGGGCGGCCCCAATCCTTCAGATAGGGCACGGGAATGGCCGCATCGGCCGCCGTGAGGGTGCCGGTATGCGAGACCGCGTCGGCATCGACAGCGATGCGTTGGCGTTCAGGCTGGTAGCACACCGGCTTGGCGTGATGGGAACGGTTGCCAGACTCGGGGTAGATGGCTTCCGCGCTGTAGCAATAGGCCATGCCCGGTTGCGGCGCCAGCTCGTCGACCCAATCCCTCGCCGCATCCAGCCCGGCGGCCACCAGCTTGCCATCCCGATAGATGTTGTAGCTGAGCGCCCCCTGGTTGACGCTGTCTTGCAACGCGACGACCAGCTTGCCCCCTTGCTCGGTGACCCCCGATAGGGTGGGCTCTGTCGGGGCGAACACCTTGCGGTTCTCCACATCCAGCGGCGCCACGTCCTCGATCAGGCGGATCCCCTGTCCATCGGCCACCCCGGCGCCCAGCTGGACCTCGATCAGGTTGCTGGCCGCCAGCATCTCCTCGGTGATCAGCTCACCTACGGGGGCGCCATTGAGCAGGATGCCCCGCACCGGGTAGTAACTGCCCTCCTCCCCAACGTCGGGGAGCAGCAACTTGAGCTCTATCTGCTTGCCGCGGTAGTTCAGCCCCTTGAGCGCCGCTTCCGGCCTGGCCCCCATCAGCTTGTGCAGGTGCGCGGTGGCGAAGGGCGAGACCCGGATCCCCTGCTCCTCAATGTGGTAACCGAATAGAGTGCTGGTCACCATGCCGAGATAGCCGCCCACGGACCAGAGCTGGCGCTGAGAGTTGATAACCGGGCCCGTCAGGTCGGGATAAGTCAGATCCATCAAGGAGGGCTGACCGGAGAGCCATTCCAGGTTCTCCATGTTGGAGAGGTTGAGCGCGGCCCCGCGCATCAGGGAGTCGACATGGCGATCGGCCACGGCCACGTTCTGCACCCTGGCGGCGGCTTTCAGCCCATAGGCGGAGACGAAGGGCCAGATGGCGCGGTTATGGTAGACCGGCATGTCGGGCTGCTGCGGGAAATAAACCGGGGCGCCATAAGGCCCCATGGGGTAACGGCTGACGATCTCTCTGGCCTGCTCCTCGTCGGCAATGCCCGCCAGTATGGCAAGGGACTCCCCGAGCAGGTCGAACTTGTAGGCCGGGCTCGGATCCGTGCTGGTGTTGATCAGGCTGGCATACATCTTCTCATCCGTCAGCCAGAAGCCGTGATTGATGGCCTGCTTGAGCTCGGCCGCCCATTGGCTGTAGCGGGTCACCAGTTCATCCTGGCCCAGCTCGGTGGCCAGACGCGCCGCCAGCCTCAACCCCTGATAATGAAGCACGTTGGTGGAGAGGGACTTGCTGATGCCGATGTGGGCTATGTCTGCGGTGATCCACTTGGCATAGGTCTGATCACGCCAGTCGAGGAAGGATTGCTCCCCGCCATAGAGGCCATCACTCTCATCGAAGGCCGCCAGGCGATCGCTCTCTATGGTATTGCGCAACCCCTCGAACGCCTCGGGCAGGAAGGCACTGCGCTCCCCAGCAGGCAAGGCCGCCAGCACCTGCTCAGCCGCCAGCGCCCAGCCCATGCGGTCTGTGCTGATAGGCCAGCTGCCCCCCGTCCCCGTATCCTGAATGATCTGGCGTCCCTGCGGGATCAGGCCGTCGAGGCCCTGCTTCAGCTCGGCTCTGAAGTCGGAGAGCTTGAACTGCAAGGAGTTTCGCGCCCGTTGCGGATCCAGGACCCCCAGCCCCAGATCGGTGGCGTAGGAGAGATCCCGCGTCCAGACATAATGCCACTTGGCACCGGTTTCGAAGCAGTCACAGGGGATCGCCTGACCGCCGCCGTAACTGCCATCCTTGACCTGGGCCACGCTGTTTTGCCGTATCTCGTGCGTCGCCAGCGCAAACAGGGCGTCAAACACCATGTTTCCCGAGCGCAGTCGGGGCAGATCGGCCTGCTCCTGATACGTAGTGAAGCTATCCCCCGGATCCCGCAGCTCCTGGGTCGTCGACTGGGCATAGCCGCGATAGTCGGCCCCGGCCTGCTTGACCGAGAAGGTGGCGATTTCCTTGACCCCGGGTTTGTGGGTCTGGTACTCCAGCTTCTCGATAAGCTCATGCCCTTCATGAGGGTTGATCATGCCAAGATCCTCGTCGGTCGCCGCACTGACCAACAGCCAGGGAGCCTGCTCATCCTGACTCGCATCGAGGACAAACTTGTAATATCCCGCCTGCGACACCGACAGGGACGCCAGCTGGCAGCTGCTGTCACAACGCTGCATCCTGACGTTCTCATTCAATGAGATGGCGCCGACAGGAGCAAAGCCGATCCCATCCTGCGCGGACGCCATCTTTATCTTGTGCTCCCCCGGGGTCAGCTTGGCGACCACTACATAGCGTTTGTCACCCTGATAAACCATCTGTAAGAGAGGTTCGAGGTTGCCATCTACGCCCTTCAGGTAGAGGCTCTCGCCGTAATTGGGGTCATCACGCACCATGGCAAATTCGATGACGGGCGCCGTCAGATCGGCATTGATCACCTTGACCTGAATATCGAGCAGCCCTTTTTCAGTCACGACCAGACGGTTGTTCTGGCCGTTATTCTGGTAATACATGGGATAACGCTGATCGGGGAAAATACTGGTCTCTTTGCGGCTGTCAGCAGAAAAATCGGGATATTTTGTCCACTCCGGCCCCCCTACCTTGAAGGGCGACATGCCTGAATTCATCTTCAGGTTATCCAACCGATAGACCCCGTCTTTGAAGACCAGCTTGAATTTGTCAGCACGATCCCAGCCGCTGAATTCCCCGACCAGATA
This sequence comes from Aeromonas sp. Marseille-Q7275, assembly GCF_965119515.1. Lineage (NCBI taxonomy): Bacteria > Pseudomonadati > Pseudomonadota > Gammaproteobacteria > Aeromonadales > Aeromonadaceae > Aeromonas > Aeromonas sp. Marseille-Q7275. The sequence goes on along the minus strand of NZ_CBCPLW010000011.1, from coordinate 67,484 downwards.
GAGATCGAAATCCCAGGGGGCCTTCACCTCTGGTTTGACCGTATTATCATTATTGGAAGATGAGCCGTTATCGTTACAGCCGGACAAGATGATGCCGCCGCATAATAATGCCACGGATAAAGCCAGTGGATTTATTTTCATATATTCCCTTCGTTACTTTATTTTTTGTTATTTGAATGACAACAATAAAAATTGTTTTCACAGCTTACACCCGCATGCCTGGAAGGAAACATAGATGAGCTGACTGGCGAGATAGATGTGCTCTATAACAGTATGAAATTGCGTGAGCGTGCGCACTAAAATAGCGCTATTGCCGGCCAAAACGAATGGAAAACAACGTGAAGAGACACACATAAAAACCATTTCTGGCGATACGGTGGCGATTGACAGTCTCGCATGCTTGCACTAGCGTTGCGCTCCGCCTGACCCTGAACGGACGCCGTTTCCCGTGGACAAACATCTAAGACAATTCATCGAGGTCGCGACCCACAAGAGTGTGAGTCTGGCAGCCAGACATATGGGGCTGAGCCAACCGACGCTGACCCACAACATGAAGAAACTCGAAGAGAGCTTGGACACGACCCTGCTGATCAGGCACGCCGGCGGCGTGACGCTGACCGCAGCCGGGGAGCTGCTGCTGACACAAGCCCGCGTGATGCAGCGGATCTATGATGATACCCTCAGGCGGCTCGCCATTCTTCGCGAGCGAGCGGCCCTGCCACTGAGAGTGGGTACCGGCCATGCCTGGTGGCAGCATGTGCTGCAACCTGTCACCCTGCACTATCGAGCAGCCAATCCATCCTGTGCCATCAATATCGAGGTCGGCAATCACCTGCGGCTATTGGATCTGCTCCTTGGCAATCATATCGACCTGTTTCTGGGACATGAGATCCATGGTCTGGATAAACATTACAGCCTGATATTCATCCCGTTATTTACCTCCAGCGATGCCATATTTGTCAGGGCCGGGCATCCCCTCCTGGGGAAAGTATGCAGCAAGCAGGAACTGGTAAATTACCCCAGCCTGTTGATCACCACGGATGAGCCGAAATATCTTCACCTAGTCGAGGACCTGGCAAGAAAAAAGCAAGATCAGGCAGCTATGCAGCTCAATGACAAAATCATTTATACCTGCAATTCGCTGATGGCCGGCATTGACATGGCAAATACCAGCAATGCCGTCATGCCTTATCCGGGCAGCATGGGGGGTTATTTCGCCCAATTCGGCATAGTCCCGCTCGACATGGACGAGGAATATAACAAGGGGGTGATCGGCATCTATATTTCTCGTGAGAAAATGGATGAGCCCCATATTCAGACCCTGTGCCAACAGATCCAGACTCAGGTCAGCAAGCATGACGTCTTGATGGCCACCTGCTGACGCCCGAGGCTGGCCCTCCCCGTCTTCGGCTGCCACCCCAGGCGCCCAGGATGGCGGCAAACGACGGACACAAAAAAGCCCTGCCAATCTGGCAGGGCTTTTTCTATCAACCGGTAGGGGGATGAGGGCGAACCCTCGGCCCCTTACTGGTTGTGGCTGGCGCGGCGGGGACGACGGGCCTGGGCCGGTTTGGCGGCACCATCGGCGGGACGCTGGCCACCTTGCGGCTTGGGCTTGCCACCGTTGCCGGTGCGGGCACCGCCTGCGTTGCCACCATTGGCGGAGCGACCTGCACCCTGACGCTGGCCTTGACCCTGCGGGCGCGGCGCACGGCGCTGCTCGCTCGGATCGCGGGGCTCTTTGCGCAGGGGCGCGCCGATACCACGGCTTATGTTATCGAGCGTCTCGCGGGAGGCTTCAAAACCGGCCACCTGCTCGCAAGGGATGTTCTGCTTGGTCAGACGCTCGATGGCCTTGATGAGCTTGCCTTCATCGGCAGCCACCAGGGAGATCGCATGACCGGCTGCGCCGGCACGGCCAGTACGGCCGATGCGGTGCACGTAGTCTTCCGCCACGTTGGGCAGCTCGAAGTTGACCACCTGCGGCAGCTTGTCGATGTCCAGACCACGGGCGGCGATGTCGGTCGCCACCAGCACCTTGACGCTGCCTTCCTTGAAACCGGCCAGGGCACGGGTACGGGCACCCTGGCTCTTGTTGCCGTGGATGGCGGCGGCGCTGACGCCGTTCTTGTCGAGGGTCTCGGCAACGCGGTTGGCCATGTGCTTGGTACGGGTGAACACCAGTACCTGCTGCCAGTCGTTGCTGGTGACCAGGTGGCTCAAGAGCGCGATCTTGTTGGCCTTGTCGCACGGGTGCACCAGCTGCTCGATGCGCTCGGCGGTACTGTTGCGCGGGGCCACTTCGATCACCGCCGGGTTGTCCAGCAGGCCGGTGGCCAGCTCGCGGATCTCTTCGGCGAAGGTGGCGGAGAAGAGCAGGTTCTGACGCTTCTTCGGCAACAGGGCCAGGATGCGACGGATGTCACGGATGAAGCCCATGTCGAGCATGCGATCCGCTTCGTCCAGCACCAGGATCTCCACTTCGTCGAACTTGACTGCGTTCTGGTTGTAGAGATCCATCAGGCGGCCCGGGCAGGCCACCAGCACGTCCAGACCACGGCGGGTTGCCATCATCTGCGGGTTGATGCTGACGCCGCCGAAGACGACGTGGCTGCGGATCGGCAGGTGCTTGCCGTAGTTGCGCACGCTCTCGCCCACCTGGGCGGCCAGCTCGCGAGTCGGCGTCAGCACCAGGGCACGAATGCGGTTCGGGGAGACCTTGCGCTTGCTCTCGGTGAGGCGCTGCAGCATCGGCAGGGTAAAGCCTGCGGTCTTGCCGGTCCCGGTCTGGGCGGCGGCCATCAGGTCACGGCCAGCCAGGACGGCCGGGATCGCTTGTTGCTGGATGGGAGACGGGGTGTCGTAGCCTTGCTCGGCAACGGCACGCAACAAGGGTTCGGCCAGACCGAGGGAAGTAAAACTCATAGTTACCTGCTAGGGATAGGGGCGCCGGGGATCTGTGGTGGGGCTCCTCTGCTGAGCCGATGCCATCTCACAGGATCTGGGCCTATAGAGAAAACAACGATTTCCCCGGGGAGCAGAGCAAAGGGGAAAGAATAGAGGCGCAGTCTAACGGAGTTGGCGCACTTACACGAGGAAAATGTGATACGCCTCCCAGCACGGCTGGAAATACCGACGCTGGCGGGGCAGAATGGCGATGATGATGCTCGCCAGGGTCCGTCCCTGCCCCTCCTGGGGCGCGAATTCATACCCTCACGACACGGAACAGGGAGGTTCTGCTTGATCAGGAGACATATTCAGGTCGCCATGCGCTCTGCCTTGAGCCTGGGCCTGCTGCTCACACTGAGCCTGCCTCTGGGCGCCAGGGAGACACTGTCGGTGGCCTGGAGCCACTGGCCCCCCTTCAGCCAGATCGATGCCGACGGCGAACTCGGCGGGCTGGACGTGACCCTGACCCGCCAGATCCTCCGCGGCGCCGATCTTGAGCCCGCGTTTCGCAATCTCCCCTGGGCCCGGGCCCTGCACCTCATGGCGCGCCAGCAGCTGGATGTCGCCATGGGGGCCCTGAAAACCCCGGAGCGGGCACGTTTCGCCCGCTTCTCGGCCCCCTACAGACGCGCCAGCTTCGTGCTGCTCAGCCACAAGGCGACCCCCGGGAGCCCAGATCGCTGGCAGGGGATAACGCACCTTGCGGATCTGTGCCAGCAGACGGGGCTGCGTCTTGGCAAGCTGAGGGGCACCCGCCCCCTGCCCCTGAGCGACGCCTGCCCCGCCCTTCGGCAGGCGAGCGAATACAACTCGGACGACAGGCTGATCGCCCTCCTGCTGGCGCGGCGCCTCGACGGGGTCATCATAGAGTGGCAATACGCCCGGCATCGGCTGGCCCAGCTCGGGGCAGAGGAGTTCACCCTGTGCCAGGTGCTGCTGCACCAGCAGCCGGTCAGCCTGATGTTTGCCAGCCAGGCGGTGAGCGACGCAGAGCTCGCCCGCATCGATGCCGCCATCGCTGCCCTCCCCCCGCCAGATGCAACCTTTGCCCCGCCGGTGTGCCGCCTCGATGGCAGCCAGCCCCGGGAGAAAGGCGCTCAGGGTTGAGAACCCCGCACAAACGAGAAAGGCGACCCTGGGGTCGCCTTTTTTGCAGAGCATGGTGATCAGCCGACAGCGCGGCTTGCCGATCAGCGCAGCTGCGGGGTCTGGGTATGCACACCCTGGTTCTGGGCGCGGTGGCGCAGCAGGTGATCCATCAGCACCAGGGCCAGCATGGCCTCGGCGATGGGCACGGCACGGATGCCGACACAAGGATCGTGACGACCCTTGGTGATCATCTCGGTGGCCTCGCCGCTGGTGTTGATGGTCTTGCCCGGCACAGTGATGCTGGAGGTGGGCTTGAGCGCCATGCTCACCACTATGTCCTGGCCGGAGGAAATGCCTCCCAGGATGCCGCCCGCATGGTTGCTGGCAAAGCCAGCCGGGGTCATCTCGTCGCGATGCTCGGAGCCTTTTTGCTCCACCACGGCGAAACCGTCACCAATCTCGACCCCCTTCACCGCATTGATGCCCATCATGGCGTGGGCGATGTCGGCGTCGAGGCGGTCGAACACCGGCTCCCCTAAGCCCACCGGCACGTTGCGCGCAATGACAGCCACCTTGGCGCCTATGCTGTTGCCCTCTTTCTTGAGGGCCCGCATGTACTCGTCGAGGGCCTCCAGCTTGCCCGCATCGGGGAAGAAGAAGGGGTTCTGCTCGATCTGGCTCTGGTCGAACGCCTCGGCCTTGATGGGGCCGAGCTGGGAGAGAAAACCCACTATCTCGATGCCGTGCATCTGCTTCAAGTACTTCTTGGCGATGGCCCCCGCCGCCACCCGCATGGCGGTCTCGCGGGCCGAGGAGCGGCCGCCGCCCCGGTAGTCACGCTGACCGTACTTCTGGTGGTAGGTGTAGTCGGCGTGGCCCGGGCGGAACAGGTCCTTGATCTCGGAGTAGTCCTTGGAGCGCTGATCGGTATTCTCGATGAGCAGCCCGATGGAGGTGCCCGTGGTGCGCCCCTCGAACACCCCGGCCAGGATCTTCACTTCGTCCGCCTCGCGGCGCTGGGTGGTGTAGCGGGAGGTGCCGGGCTTGCGCCTGTCCAGATCGATTTGCAGATCCGCTTCGCTTATCTCAAGCCCGGGGGGGCAGCCGTCGACCACGGCGCCGAGCGCCAGGCCGTGGCTCTCGCCAAAGGTGGTGACCCGAAAGAGTTGGCCAAAACTGTTCCCTGCCATGGGTGCTCCTTGCTGCTTAGCTCTTGTAAATCGCGAAATGGGGCTGGTACTGCTCGAGCTCTGCCTTGGTCATCACGAAGACGCCGTGACCGCCGTTCTCGAACTCGACCCAGGTGAAGGGCACGTCGGGGAACTGGGCTTCCAGATGGATCATGCTGTTGCCCACCTCGACCACCAGCACGCCATCATCCTTGAGGAAGTCGGCGGCATTGGCCAGGATGCGCTTGGTGAGCTTGAGGCCATCGGAGCCCGATGCCAGGGCCAGCTCCGGCTCGTGACGAAACTCTTCCGGCAGATCCGACATGTCCTCGGAGTCCACATAGGGCGGGTTGGAGACGATGAGATCGTACTTGTCGCCGGCGGGCAAGTCGCGCATCAGATCGGAGCGGATCGGGATGACCTGCTGCTCCAGGCCGTGGTCGTTGATGTTGCGCTCGGCCACATTGAGGGCATCGACGCTGATATCGATGGCATCCACTTCCGCATGGGGGAACTCATGGGCCATGATGATGGCGATGCAACCGGAGCCGGTGCACAAGTCCATGATCCGGGTCGGCTCTTCCTTCAGGAAGGGGGCGAAACGGTTGGCCACCATCTCGGCGATGGGGGAGCGCGGAATGAGCACCCGCTCGTCCACGTAGAACTCCCAACCCGCGTACCAGGCCTTGTTGGTCAGGTAGGCGGCCGGCACCCGCTCCTGCACCCGGCGGATGATGAGCTCGGCGATGCGGTGACGCTCGCTGGTGGTCAGGCGGGAGTGGCGCATGCCAGGATCCACGTCCGGCGGCAGATGTAACGCGGGCAGCACCAGTTGCACGGCCTCATCCCAGGCGTTGTCGGTACCATGTCCGTAGAAGATCCCGGCGTCGTTGAAACGACTCATGGCCCAGCGCAACATGTCCTGGATGGTGTGCATTTCGGCAACCACCTCGTCGATAAATATCTTGTCCAAATCCACCTCCAAGTCGAGTAATATCCGGCCCGAGAATTCTATACAGCGAGCAAGACGAGTACCTGATGAAAAAAACGCCCTCACCCACAGACGAGGAAAGCCTGCTGTTTCGTGATGCTGTCAAAGGTACCCGGAAAATTAAGCAAGATACCATAAGGGCCTCCTCAAGCCCGGTCAAGCAGAAACGCGAACTGCGTGAAAGCCGCGAAAAGCTTGGGGTTGACCACTTTTTCAGCGACGAGTACCAGCCTCATCTGGACGAAGAGGGCCCGACCCGTTTTGTGCGTGAAGACGTGTCAAAATTCGAGCTGAAAAAGCTCAAGCGCGGCCTCTATCCGCCGGAGATTTATCTTGATCTTCATGGCATGAGTCAGCTCCAGGCCAAGCAGGAGCTGGCCGCCCTGCTCACCCTGTGCCAAAAAGAGAATATTCACGTCGCCTCCGTGATGCACGGCATCGGCAAGCATGTGCTCAAGCAGCGCATTCCAAGCTGGCTGGCCCAGCACCCCAATGTGCGCGCCTTCCACCAGGCCCCGCGGGAATGGGGGGGCGAGAGTGCCATCCTGGTGCTGCTGGATATCGAGGAGTAACCCGGCGCCGGGCAAGAGACGGTTGAACGAAAAGCGCGCCTCAGGGCGCGCTTTCCATATAGCGTTTGAAGTTGTCGAGTATGCTCTGCCAGCCGGCACGCTGCTGCTCGCCGCTGTGTTCGGATTCGGCGTCGAACTCCTCGTGCACCCAGGTGCCTCCCTGATCCTCCACGAACCTCACCCTGACGGCCCGGCCGTCGTCCATGACGTAACCCAGGGAGGTTGGCGGCACCACCTCGGTGAAGGTGCCCTCGAAATCGAACCCCATGCTGCCATCCCGGGCGGCCATACGGTGACAGAAAAGCCCGCCGACCCGCAGATCCACCCTGCTGCCGGGGCAGTGCCACTCGGGGGAGGCGGCATTCCATGCCATGATGCTGGCGGGGGTGTTCCACCCCTCCCATACCAGAGCGACTGGCCGCTCGACCCGGACGCTGACGCTTATCTTCATCGATCTTCTCCTCTTGTCTCGATTCCCGACGCCCATGTGAAGCAGGGGTGTCGCCCCTTGACGGTTGTTCCCGTGAAACCCGGCCACAGATGGTCGGCTCCCCTCGTCTGCGCAGGGCGAGGCGCGGGTTAATCCTGCCCGGCCGGACGGTGAAACCGGATCGGTGACTGAGCCTGGGGAATATTGATCACCAGTCTGCCACCGTTATGCAGTTGCCCCTCGAAGAAGTCGGCAAACCCCTTGGTGGTGACGGCCCGGATCACCTTGGCCACCACCCCGTGTGCCACCAGCAAGACCCGCTCGCCCCGCGCCTCATCGGCGAGCATGATCAACCCTGACGACACCCGTGCTATCACCGCATCCAGCGGCTCACCGTCGGGCGGCCCCTCGGCCCAGCGCCGGGTGATGTTGCGCATCCATAGCTCGGGGTAACGGCTCCTCGCCTCTGCCTGGGTCAACCCCTCGAACACACCCACATGACGCTCACGAAAGGCGGGGACTATCCGGGCAGGCAACGCCAGTGCCCCGGAGATCAAGTCCGCACTCTGCCTCGCCCGCAACAGGGGAGAGGTCAACAAGCGCTGAAACGGCGCCCCCTTGGAAAGCGCCTGCGCCAGCGCGTCGACCTGTGCCCACCCCGTTTCGTTGAGCCCCATATCCAGCGCCCCCAGATAGCGCCCCTCGGCATTGGCCCGGGTTTCACCATGGCGGATGACCACCAGTTCCATCTTCTATCCTTGTTTCTTCAGCAGTGGTCGAAAGCCCTGATACACGAACGCGATCAGGGCCGATACGGGCGGTTCAACCCTGCGCCAGATGGTGGGCCACCAGGGCATTGGCATGGCCGTGGCCCATGCCGTGCTCGGCCTTGAGCCAGGCCACCAGCGCCATGTGTTTGCGCTCCTCCCGCCCCGCCAGCAGGGCCAGCCAGTGGGCAATCGGCTGCCCATAGGTTTTCTCGATGGCGGGGAAATAGGAGGCAGGCCCCCTCACCTTCTGTTGTTCATCCATGATTGGCTCTCCAGAGTTGCGGCGACAGGTTCAGGGCTTGGGGGCGAACTGCTCGAACACCTGCTGCCCGGTCAGGGTCGGGGTGTCGTTTTTGAGCGCATAAAAATCAGGCTTCTCGTCGATAAAGATCTGCCCGGTGAGCTCGAACCCCTGTTCCTGAAACAGGCCGGCAGAGAGGATGTACTCGTCCGTCGGCAACAGATGGTAGAAAAGGTGGGTGCCGCAGGTGGGACAGAAGCCGCGCTCCGCCCACTGGGACGAGCGGTAGGCCACAGGGGTGAGCCCCTTGAAACTGACCCCCTTGCCGCCATGCACCGCGAACATGGGGCCCCCGGACCAGCGCCGGCACATGGTGCAGTGACACAGGTTGACCTCCTTGTGATCGCCGCTCGAGACGGTGATACCGCCGCACAGACAGGTTCCTTGCATATCCAGCTCCTCTCTTCAAGGTGCGAGCCGGCAGTATGCCGGCCGCATTTAGCATCATATGAGTAGCCGCTCCCCCCGGGTTTCGCCACTGCCGAGGGGGCATCTCCCCCCACCTGGCAGGCCCATCGAGGGATGCCCTCATCGGCATCAGGTTCAGCTCTGCTCCTGCAGGGCGATGCGATTGCCTTCGGGATCCCTGAGCTCGGCCACCCGGATCCGCTCGCTCACCCGGGTAACGGGATAGAGACACTCCCCTCCCGCTGTCAGCGCCCGGGCCATGGCCAGCTCTATGTCCGCGACCTTCAGATAGACCCGGGTGCCGTCCAGGCTCGGCACATAGCTCTCTCCCTTTGCCAGGGCGCCGGAACAGCCGGGCGCCTGCTCATCGAGGGGAAACAACGCCATCTCGTTGCCATCTATGTGCGCCCGCTCGAGAGCTATCTCGAAGAGCGCCTCATAGAAGCGGATGGCCCTCTCCAGATCCTGTACCGGGATTTCAAAGTGGATGGCGATATTCATGTGTCACTCCTCTGTGCGGGATAAGCCCCCGAACACTCTTGACTTGTTCCATGGGCCAGCGGTCCCGTCATAGGCCCCTTGCGCCGGATCCCCATGAAAGAGGGGAAGAGAGGCCCATCACCCCCTTCCCCATCATCACTGATGACGCGCCCTCGCCGGGCTCAGGTCACCGGCGCCCAGGGGTCTCCCTTACCCGGCTCGTTGCCCTGGGTCCACCACTTCGCCTGATACACCACGCCCTTGTGGCTCACCTTGTTGCCGGCGGTATAGACCTTGCTGGCCTCCCAGGCGGGCACATCCCCCACAGGCGGGTCGGTCGGATCGACGGGCGCAGGATCGAGCTTGGCCACCACTCGTACCTTGGGCCAGTTGGCGTGGGAGCCGTAGACGTTGGTCATGCACTTCTCGTAATCCCCCGGCACCAGGGCCGAATAGGCGGTCTGGAATCCCACCAGCTCGCACTCGAACGAGTAGCCACCTGGCCTGTCGGCATAATATTTCCAGTTGCCGTCCCAGTTGGTGTAGAGCACGTCGGTGGCGCCGTTCAGGTTGAGGCTGCCATAGGGCGTCTGCTGCCAGCAGGTGTTCTTCTCGTCCGGGAGCTGCGGGATCCCGTAATGGGCGGCCAGCCCTTCCCAGTAACGGATGCGGTTGACCGGCTGCCCCTTGTTCTTGTTCTGCTCGCCACACTCTATGCCGCCGTTGATGACGTTGATGGTGGTGCCAAAGCCATAACCGATGCCGGCCGCGAGCTCGCGCTGGGAGGGGACCCAGGTTCTGTCGATGACGTGCAACATGGCGGGTTTGGGGGCTTGCGGTGTCAGGAAGAACCAGATGGCGGAGGCGAGGTTGAGCCAGGAGTCAGCCACCAGGCCGGGGTTGTTCAGCAGCACGGTGGCGTTTCCGTCAAACATCGCCTCGGAGAAGGCACCGTAGTTGAAGTGATAGGAAAGCTGTTTCGCGCCACGGCCAAAGTAGCCCTGCCCCGTGCTGCAGGGCCACTTCCTGTTCTGCCAGTCATTCTGGCCACAGCCGGTGGTATAGCCGAGTTGCCCCTCGGCCCAGCCCATCTCGCGCACATGCACCAGCGCCTGCTGCCACTCCTCTAGCCCCAGCGGGTTGTCGGAGACATTCTCCCTGGCGATGTGACCGCCCGTCTCCTGGGCGAAGTGGGCGAAGGCGGTGACGATGGATTTTTTGCAGATGGCGTCCGCATTGCGCCCGTCCGTGTAGTCGCCGCAGAAGGCGGGGAACTTGCCGACCGCCCGCAAGAAGCGCTCATAGGTATATTCGGGGGCCGCCATCTGGGTCAGAAAGTCCCAGTCCGATTCGGTAAAGACCCGCTCGACCCGTTTGACGTTGTCCGGGTTGTCGGCTCGCCGCGGCACAATCGCATCCACCAGGATGTTGGGTCGGGTGGCCAGTGCCTTTGACCAGATGCCGTACATGGGGTTGGCCGTCTTGGCCTTCTCAACGGCCGTTATATCGGAGGCGGCAATCACATAGCCACCGCTGTTTTGTGGGTCGGGCTGAATCGTCATGGCCGCAAAAGCTGGCGAGGCGCAGAGCCCCGCAACCAGCCAGGCGGTGCGCTTGAGCATGAACATGGGTAACCATCCTTGTCTTGAAAATGTCAGGGCGAGCATAGGCATCCCGACAACTAAATTCACGACAAGAATTAAGAATTTGGCGAAATTGTGAGCCATGCCACCATGCACTCAGATGAAACCGCGCAACAGCCTCATTTTGACCTCAAGGTACTCGCGTTTTATGCGCCGTGAACGCGCACCGCCCGGATCAGCAGATTGCGAGGGGTCATGGGTTTGTCACAGAACGCCCCCAGCTCGACCTGGTAGCCCTGCTCTTCGAGGAAGAGGGCCCGATCCAGGGCGAGCCAGATCTCCAGCGGACGGCGAAACAGATGGCGCACCAGCTCCATGCGGGCGACGTCCCCAAAGCGCCGCTCCCCCCTGGCGAGGAAGTCGCCATGATCTATCCCCTGAGGCAACACCATCCCCTTGCACTCGGCGGCCCAGTCACAGAAGGCCTCGAAACTGCCCGCCAGCAGGCTCTTTTGCAGGTTGGGCACCGGCAGGTACTCATCCACCCCGCGCACCTGACGCTGCAGGCAATCGAAGGCGAGACGCCAGATCACCTCCTGCTCGCGCAGGCGGGAGATGCGGGCGCCGCCGGTCACCGTCTCCTGCAGCGGCAGCTTCAGGTCGCTCTTGCCAAGGTGCAGGGCGCTGGCCTTGGCGGCCTGTGACAGAGGGCGGTAATGGCTGGTGCGGATCAGGTGATAGCAACAGGGGGAGAGGGTCACGCCCTGGGCACCGCGCTCGGCCACCTGCTCCAGCAGATGGGTATGCAGCTCACCACAGGCATGGAGCGCCATGGCGTGATGGTGCGGGGCGATGAGCGCCCCCGACTCGGCGGCGAAGGCGTCGGCCTCCACAAACTGCATGCGGGCACCATCGCGCACCGCGAGCTGCCGCCCCTCCTCGCAGAGCGTGTGCTGCAATTCGAGGCTCAGGATCTCGGCCCCCCGGTGCAGGGAGACCAGGCGCCCCAGGTGGCCCTTGCCGGCGCACCACTCCAGATAGGGGCCCTGATGGGCGGGCAGACAGCCGGTGAAGGCTTCTATCTGCGCCTGCTTGCGTCCCGGCATGTACATCGCCATGGTCCTGGCGCAATGAATGGGTTCGGGGACAAAGGTGTCTAGCTCGCTCAGGGCATGGAGCTCGGCCCCTGCCGGGATCCAGGGGGCAAGCAGGGTGCAAAGCGCCCCCATGTCGGCGTCGAGCCGCGCTATCTCGTCAAGACCGAGGCCATTGAGGCAGGCGGCCAGCTCGGGGGCCTCATCGGCGAAGGCCAGGCTCAGATGATGATAGGGCTGGTATTGCCACCAGCGTCTCTCGTTGGTCAGCAAGCAGTCCAGTTGTCGAAAACGGTGAGCCAGCACGGTGAGCTTGTCCTGCTATCAAAAGGGAGGCTCATTCTAGCGATCTGCCATCAAAAAGCACTCGCCAGCGCGCCTGCCCCCACCCCTTGCTGGTAGCCTGACAAAAAGCAGGGATTTGTGCTATATTCCGCCCCCTCATTAGCGCGACTCGCCCACGCGAGTCGTTTTACCCATATGAACGGAACCAAAACATGACCATCAATGCCATCCTGCAAGCGCGTGCGGACGCCAAGTGTGAGCTGTGTGGAGCAGAACATGCGCTGACTGCCTTCCCGGTGCCACACTCCCCCGCCAGTGACGATGACCACAGCGTGGCGCTGTGCGCCACCTGCCGTGGTCAGCTGGAGCAGCCGGACACCACTGAGGTCAACCACTGGCGCTGCCTGGGTGACAGCATGTGGAGCCAAGTGCCGGCGGTGCAGGTGATGGCATGGCGCCAGCTTAAAAACCTGTCCGCCCGGGGCGAGATCTGGGCCCAGGACATGCTGGACATGATGTACATGGAAGAAGAGACCAAGGCCTGGGCCGAAGCAGGCAGCGCCAGCGACGATGACGACAGCGTGCCCACCGTCGACTCCAACGGCGCCGTGCTGCAGGAGGGGGACTCCGTCACCCTGATCAAGGATCTGGACGTCAAGGGCGGCGGCTTCACCGCCAAGCGTGGCACCCTGGTCAAGGGCATCCGCCTCACCAGCAACCCGCTGCACATCGAAGGCAAGGTCAACGGCGTGCAGATAGTGCTGGTCGCGGCCTACCTGAAGAAGGCCTGATCCCTTCGCCTGTGTTCGGATGATGCAAGAAGCGCCCCCAGGGGCGCTTTTTTGTTGCCAGGCCACAGCCTAAGTCGGCGCGGCCGAAGTGGCGCCACCGGGAAACTGGACTATCCTGCAAACCAGCCCCGATGAGTGAGCCACCCCTTCGCCGGATCTGTGTCAGGGGAGCATCCGCTCCCGACACCCTGATGCACTGGCCCGAATGGAATTCATGTGGCACTCTGGGCTCTTCAGATGGAGAGATCCTGAACATCATGATCCCATGATGTTCTCTTGACACAAGGAGCACGACCTATGGCCAAAGCCAGCAAGAAAGATATCAAGAAGAAAATCGCCGCCCGCCAGGAGAAGATTGCCAAGCACGAAGGCAAGATCAAGAAGCTGAAGAAAGCCCTGAAATAAGGGTCGGCAGCCTGGATAAACCGTCCTTCGTGGACGGTTTCTTATTTTTCCGGGCAGCTGAGCCCCCTTTCCCCCATGGCCACCACTTAAGTTAAGCACCTGAAAAACCGCCACATCCTGGTGGCAGTCGTCACTGGACGCGGCCCCGGGGGCGGAGCATGATGTGCTCTTTACCAAGGAGAGATCATGAGTCTGGATACATGGATGTTGTTCCTGCTGGCCTATCTGCTGGCGACCCTGACCCCGGGGCCCAATGTGCTGCTGGTGGTAAAGAACGGCCTGCAGCTCGGCTGGCGCCCGGCCCTGCTCACCATAGGCGCGAATCTGTTCTGTCAGGCCATTTTCATCTGTCTGGTCGCCATGGGCGTGGGTGCCCTGCTGCAGACCTTGCCGCCCCTCTTCCTCGCCCTCAAGCTGGCGGGCGGCGGTTACTTGATCTATCTCGGCTACAAGGCGCTGCGGGCGACCGGCGCGGGGGGTCAGGAGGCGCAACGGGTTGGCGCCCGCCGCCCGTCCCGGAGCAAGGGCTCCCTGCTGCGGGAAGCCTTCCTGGTGTCGGCCAGCAACCCCAAGACCATCATCTTCCTCTGCGCGCTGCTACCCCAGTTTCTCGATCACCAGAGCCCGCTGCCCATCCAGTTCTTCACTATGTACCTGACCATCTGCGTCATCGTCACCCTGGTGCACCTCTGCTATGTGGCCCTGGCCAGACGCGCCGGCAGCTACTTCAAGCCAGCGCGCGGCCAGCGTCTGTTTAGCCGCATCACTGGGGGGATCTTCATCTCTCTGGGCGGCGCCATCTTGCTCAGCGGTCGACCCTGAGCGCCCCATAGGCCCCTGATCCGCGGATGATCAGGGGCCTATCTTGCCCTCCAAGGGGCTCTTCCCCTTCACTCCCCAGCCAAGGCAGCGGCCGGACAGGCCGTCACTCTCGCATCACGGCATCACATCAGCCGTGCCCCGCCGGACACCCGCACAGAACTGCCGGGTTCGGCCGGGATCTCGGCGTGCAGCCGCGACGGCATGCCCATGTCTTCCCCCTGCACTATGTCGATGGCACCGCCGTGGGGCCAGTGCAGGTCGCGCAAGTAGCCGGCGAAGGCGGCGGTCGCGGCGCCCGTGGCCGGATCCTCATAGACGCCGCCGTAGGCAAAGGCATTGCGGGTGTGGAACAGCCGATCCCCTTGCACATGGACCAGCAGAATGGTCACCAGGCCCTCCCGGCGCATCAGCAAGCGACCCTGCGCCAGCGAATAGTGCATGGCCGAGAGCGCTGCGCGATCCTTGAGCGCCAGCACCAGATGATCGGCGCCGCCGTGGATGAGCGCTGGGGGAATGCGGGGATCCAGGCTGGCCGCGTCATAGCCAAACAGCGCCAGGGCTTCGCGCATCAGATCCGCCTGCGCCGGTTTGCTGCGGGTCGACGGGGATTGCAGCGCCGCCTGCCATTGCCCCTGCTCATCCTGCCAGCCCGAGACCCGGATCTTGGTCTGGCTGAGGTGCAAGGCATGGTCCCCTGCCCCGAAGCGGCGCGCCAGCGCCACCCCGAGGGCGATGGTGGCATGGCCGCAAAACGGCACCTCCGCCTCGGGAGAGAAGTAGCGCACCCGCCATTGGGGCACCTCTGCGCCTTGCTCCTCGCTGTGCAGCGGGGCGGCGAAGGCCGTCTCCGAAAATCCGACCTCTGCGGCGATCCGCTGCATCTCCTCCGCCGTCGGCAGTTGGGGCCCGATCCAGACACCGGCGGGATTGCCCCCCCGGGGTCCATCGGAAAAGGCGGCGATCCGCACCAGCTCAGTGACCAGCTCCGTCATGACAACTCCTTGGCTTCTTGCTTCATGAAAAGTGGGGTTCATAGGCTCACCCTGGCGGCCCCTTCCGGGGGCGCGCATCAGGGGTTCAGCTTACCCATAAAATTAACGGCCGCACAGGTGCCGCTTGAGCGCCGCGGATCCGGGCACTGGCGACTAGAGTTGGGAAACGTGTCTGTATATGCGCCTGCAGTGGAGTGCCATATGTATTCATACACCCTCATTTTCAGGGAAGAGGTCGACAAGCTGACGGCCCCCGAGCACGAGATCCTGTTGCAAAGCCCGGCCCAGGCCGGGGATTTCGTCATCCTCTCCGACGGCAGCCGCCACCAGGTGATGTTCGTCACCCATCGCGCCCACTACAGCAGCCTCTACCTCGACAAGGGAATAAGAGTGCCCCAAAGCTGAGCTGGCGGGCTCAGGTACGGTGGATGGCACCGATTTGGCTGGCTCCCCTGTGCGAGTCCAGCTCCAGGTGCTAACGTGAAACAGACCTGCCACCTCGCACCCAGGATGTGCGCAAACCCAGGCCGTTGCTCATGGCCGCCGAGGCTGAACTGAATCGGCAAGACTCACATTTTGAGGGATGAATTATGTCCAGGAATACTGTTCTGATCGTGACCCTGACCCTGTTTGGCATGGCCCCGGCGCACGCCATCAACGCAAAATATGCCCAGCAGCTGGAACGCTCCGGCTGTACCCAGGTGACCGAGGCCCAGGGCTGCGATATTCACAAGACCAAGGCGGAGAATGCCAAGGCGGGATTCGGAGCTGCCGCCCCGGCTGCCGAGAGCGGTCTGAACATGATCTACGCACAGAAGCTCGAGCGCTCCGGCTGCACCCAGGTGAGCGAGCTCAATGGCTGTGACATCAACAAGACCCAGGCCGAGAACGCGGCCGCCGGGTTCGGTGATGCTCCGGCGGCCACCAGCGCCAGCCCCTACGCCGGCAACTGGGTCGCCACCTTCCCCGAGACGGGCGCCACCGTCGCCACCATCCGCATCGATAACAAGGATCAGGTGTGGGTCAACGACAAGAAGGTCAGCGCCAGGAAATCCGACGGGGCCCTGGTGTTCAAGGAGGGCATGGTCATCTACACCATCCAGGGGGATCGTCGCCTCAAGGGGGAGGATGGCTGGGCCGACAACGACGCGGGCACCAAGGGACCGATCGCCGCCAAATAACCCCGTTACCATCACAGGAGCCGAGGCTCCCCTTGTTGTTTCTGTCTGCTTGCAAACGGGACCCTCTCTACCCCTACCCTTTTTTCGGATAATCCAGCACGGCCGTCACCGGCCTTTGCGACGCAGCGGCCGACCAGGAGGGGGCGTCGAAGGTGAAGCGGGCGACGGCGCAGGTCGGCATCCGGGTGATCTTGCCGGAAAAGCGGTGGGCAAGGTCGGTGAACCCGGGATCGTGACCAAAGAGCATGACGCACCTGAACGCGTCCCCAAGCTCAGCCATCACCTCAAGCAGGGTCTCGACATCGCTGCCATAGAACCGCTCGTCCGTGACTATCTCCTCTGGCCGGTAGCCGAGCACCTCGGCGATGATGTTCGCCGTCGACAGGGCCCGGCAGGCGGGGCTCGACAGGATAAGGTCGGGTCTCACCCCCTCCCTCGCCAGGCGCACACCCATCAGGGGTGCGTCGCGCAGGCCCCGTGCGGCCAAAGGCCGCGCCCTGTCAGGCAGCCCCTGCTCTTCCCAGCTCGACTTGCCGTGGCGCACCAGCACAAGGGTTCTCTTCATGACGCCTCCCATGACGACCGACAATAGGCCCAGTGTCACCTTTGACCAGCGACGACCAGGGTTTGCCTGCCGCGCCCTCAAGGCCTGTCACTACGCCCTCCCAATCATAGCGGAGCCGCACCGTTCGGGAATATGGGACAAGCGAGCGGGCAGGCGCTCAGCCCGGCCCCATGGCCGAGCTCACTTCCTCCATGAAAATGAGTCTAAGGGGCTCGGCCAGCAGCTCGTCCGCCTGGCGGGCGAAGGCCTGAAAATAGTCGCTCGCGCAGTGGGCATCCAGGGCGGTCTGGCTCACGAAGGCTTCGCGCATGTAGAAGGTGCCGGGTTCCTCCTTCAGCTCGAACAGCACGTAATCGAGGTTGCCAGGCTCCTGGCGGGTGGGCGCTATCAGCGCGAGCAACCCTTGGCGCAAGCGCTCCCTCATGCCGGCGCGGGCCTTGAGCACGGCGATCGACACTATCTTGTCCGACTCTCTCTTCATCCCAGTTTCTCCACTGTCACATCATCAAGAGACCGGGAGGTGCCTGCCTTCTCATGGCAGCCGCCTCCCCCAACATGGCGCCCAGTGTAGGCATGGCGGTCAGGCCGATATAGATGGCCAGGATGGACAGAGTGTTCAACCGGGTGAACAAAGAGGCGGCGGCAGGGACACATACGCGCCAGAGGCAAGCGCCTGGCTCACCGTCAGGGTCTGCTCCAGCTCTGAACTCTGAAGTAATAGCTGGTGAAAGTGTGCCCAGAGAGTGTCGTCTTCTTCACCCTGGTGGCGCGCCTGGCGAGGGATCTGTATGGGGGGCGGGTGCCCAGCAGATGAAAGACCACCTCCTGATGGTCCATGGTACGCGCCCAGCCCATCATCTCGTGGAAGATGGCGAGCCCCCTGCCCCAGCCTGCCCTGGCGATCACGATGGCAATCTCGACCCCCTCCTCATCGGGCTGGAGGCCGCACCACCCCACCAGAGCGCCATCGATGAGGACGGCACGCACGCGGCAGCCGGGCAGCGCGTCTATCGCCATCTTCTCCTCCATCCAGCGCCGCACCGTGCCCAGCTCGAAGGTGGGGTGGTCAATCAGGTGTTTTCGCAGCGTCTCGTCGTTGACCAGGGGCAGAAAATCCTCTGCGGACACGTCACCAAAGGGGAGGAATTTCATAGGCTTATCATGCTTTCCCAAAGAGTGAGGGGTCCCTAATAGGGGGACCCGTCCTTGTGTCTGGCAACCCAGGCGCCATCGGTGCCCTGCACCAGGGCCAGATCGTCGTCAGGATATTGGACTGTGTCCCCCGCCAGCCTGTCCCCCACCTCGAGATAGACGGCGTCCACCTCACCGTGGTTGAGCAACTGGTGGGCCAGGCCGTTGCCGCCCTTGAAGCCGATGCACTCCCCCGGCGACATCAGATACTCCTCCTCCCCATAGCGCAGGGTGGGGTTGCCCGAGAGCACATAGACGAACTCGTCCTGCAGACCATGATGGTGTTTGAGCGCCGAGATGGCCCCCGGTGCCAGGGTCGTCAGGTTGACCCCAAGATTGGCGAGACCGAAATGATCCCCCAGCCTGCGCCGGGTGCGGTACTTGACCAGGGAGGCAAAGGGCTCCGGATAGAGGGACTTGGCCTTGTTCTCCGGGATCTGTGTGGCCTGAATGGGCGTGCGGTTCGTCATCTCAACAACCTCCGTATTGGCGCCCTGGCGAGGGCAGCAAGAGATCAGCCGGGTGCCTGCCTGAATGGCAGTCACGCAATCACACAGATACGACTGAAGGCGGGAGGCTGTCAACGCCGAGATGCAAAGAGCGGGCTCCCGTCATGTCCCGCTACGCAATGGTTCGTCTGCAACCCCCTACAACACCTCGACCTTGACCTTGATAAGGCCGGATCGGGTGTTGCCTATGGTGCTGAATGCGGCCCTTGAGAGATCGATCACTCGCCCCCTCGGGAAGTTGCCCCTGTCATTGACCCGCACCACCACGCTCTTGCCGTTGGCAAGGTTGGTCACCCTCACCATGGCGCCGAAGGGCAGCGTCATGTGGGCGGCGGTGTTGGCGCTCTTCTGGTAGGGCTCGCCGCTGGCGGTTTTCTTGTTGTGGTAGCGATCGGCATAGTAGGAGGCCAGCCCCGTCTGGGTATAACCCCGCCAGTTGCCCGCACTGCCTGCATCAGGCTGGCTGCTGCAGGCCGCAAGCAGCAGGCACAGGGAGGCCAGCAGCCCTTTTTGTACCTTGCCTCTCATATCTTCCATCGCCACTCTCATCATCACTTTCAGCACCAATCTGGATCCCGCGAACAGGGGCCTACTCTCTCATATTTCCCATGGAAAACGGGAGGCCCAAGCCTCCCGTTTGTGTGTTCACCCGTCAGTCTGTGTCAGGGATCAGGCGATCAGCTTGTCATCGGCGAAACCGAAGCCCCGCAGGCCCACCACATGCACGTGCTCGTGCTTGCCCTGCACCTTGCGGATGAGCTTGTAGGTGGTGCCCTTCTCGGGGCTGATGTTCTCCGGCGCCGCGATCAAGAGCTGCATATCCTGCCGCTCGCACAGCTCGAACAGGGTGGCGATGGATTTGCCATCCAGGCGTGCCGCTTCGTCGAGGAACAGCAGGCGGCAGGGGGCTATGTCCTTGCCGCGCAGACGGCGGGACTCCTCCTCCCAGCTGATCAGCACCATCAGCAAGATGGCCTGACCGGTACCGATCGCCTCGCCGGTGGAGAGCGCACCGCTCTCGGCCCGCAGCCAGCCATCGGCGCCACGCTGCACCTCGATCTCCAGCTCCAGGTAGTTGCGATAGTCGAGCAAGACATCGCCCATCACCTGATAGCTGCGATCCCCCTGCTCGGTCTGCGGGTTGAGGCGCTGGAACAGCTTGGCCATGGCCTCGGAGAAGCTGAGCTCCTTGTCGGCGAACAGATCGTTGTGCATGGCACTCTGATCCGCCAGCGCGGTCAACAGGCGAGTGTGAGCCTCGCGGATATTGACGTTGAGGCGCACCCCGCGCACCAGACCGAAGGCGATGTTCTGCAAGCCCTGGTTGAGCACCCGGATGCGGTTCTGCTCGCGGCGAATGATGTTGGTGATCTTGGCCGCCACCTCGTGGGAGGAGAGCGACAGGTGGTTTTCCCGCTGCTTGAGCTCGTCGGCCAGGCGCGCCAGCTCGATCTCCATCTCCTCGATCGCCTCCACAGGATCATCGGAGCGGATGATGTCGTTGCGGATGCGATCTTTCAGGTAACGGTAGACCTGCACGTAGAAGGCGACCTTCTGCTCGGTGCTGCGGTTGCCTTCAGACAGACGCAGCGCATCACGCAGCGCTTCGTCGTGGGCCACGGCAACCCGCAGGGCGCCGAGCGCCTTGTCCGACATGGAGCGCAGCTCGTCGCTGTCGAGATACGCCAGCTCGCGCTTGTTCAGGCGCTTCTCGACGTCGGTCTCCCGCGCCAGCCGCACCACCCGCGACCAGCTCGCCTTGTGGCCCACCAGGGATTTGCGGGCACCGAAGTAGTCCTTGCCTTCCAGCTTGAGACGCCCGCCCAAGGATTCAATCTCGCGCTTGGTCACCTGCAACTGGGCCTCGGCGCTGGTGCGACGGGAGCGGGTGCGGATGAGCAGCTCTTCGATCTCCTTCTTGTGGGCGCGGGATTTCTCCTCCATGTCGTCCGACAGGGTGAGCCCCATGGCCCCCAGCTCCTGCTCGAACTCCGCCAGGGTCTGGCCCTTGGCCGAGGCACTGGAATCGAGCGCGGTGCGCAGTTGCAGCGCCTCGGTGTGGCGCAGGGCTATCTGCTTGTGCTGCTCGCCGGCGGTGCGGGCGGCAAGCTCCGCTATTTTAAGCTTCTCTTTGAGCCGCTCGCTCATCTCCGATGCCTTGCCAAGCAGGTCTTGCGCGTCCTGATAGGCAAAGTGCGGCAGACGGGCCACCAGCTGATCCAGCGCGTAGGCGCGGCGCTTCTGCTCCGCCAGCAGGTCGCTCGCCTCGTCGAAGGCCGCCTGCAGGGCAGAGAGATCCTGGGGATCCTGGCGCAGCACCTGCACCAGGGTCTCGAGCTTCTCCAGCCCCTTGCCATGCTGGGCCACAAAGGCTTCGGCGGTTTTAAGGGCCTCCACATCGGCGCGGGCCGCCTCGAGGCGGGCCGCCAGCTCTGTCTCGGCAAAGAGGTGGGCAAAGGGCAGCATCCCCTGCACCAGCTGGATATGGCGGGTCAGCTGGGCGGCGGCCACTTTGGCCTCGGCCAGCTGCTTGTCGCACTCGGCCATGGTTTCTTGCAGCTTGCGCAGTTCGGCCTGTTTGGCCTGCACTTCGGCTTCCGGGTCGGGGCGGAAGGCGATATCCAGATGCTGGCCGATAAAGTCACGGAAGTGGCCGTAGAGGCGGTGGTACTTCTGCTGCTCGAAGGCGGCCTTGGCGTAGCCCTCGATAAGATTTTCCCGCTCAAGGTCGAGCTGCTCGATCCGTTTTTCCCGGGCGGCGCGGCCAAAGAGCGGCAGCTCGGGGTAGCGGGAGAAGCGCACCTGACGTTTGCTGGTGCGCACCAGCACGGCGTCGCCGAGCTCGTCGGCCTCCACCAGATCCTCGTCAAAGGAGTCGGGGTTGCCCTGGATGAGGTAGATATCCTCCGGGCAATCTTCCAGCTTTTTCAGCCGCTCGATGGCCCCCTCCAGGTCGAGCACTACCAGGGCGCTGCGGGCCGGGCCGTAGAGGGCGGAGTAGTAAGGGGCATCATCGATGGAGATGTCGTCATAGACGTCGGTGAGCAGCACGCCCCCCACCTGCTCGGCGACGCGGGCCAGGCGCGGATCCGCCTCCCCGGCTCCCAGCTGGAGGTTGCGAATTTGCCGCTCCAGGGCCTGCTTCTGCCCCTGGATGCGGTTGCTCTCCTGCTCGAACTCCCGCTCCTTGTCGAGCACTGTCTGCATACCGGCCGAGAGCGCCTCGGCAGTGTCCAAGGCCAAGCCACTCTGCTCGCGCAGCTGCTCGAGCTTCTCGAAGGATTTGAGCCAGCGGGGGGCCAGCTTGGTGAGATCGCTGATATCACGGCCGAGCTGGGCGCCCTGATGCTCGAGGCTGGCGCGGCGCTGATTCGCCTCCGCCTGCTGATCGGCGAGCTCCTCCTGACGGTTGCGCTGGGCTTCGAGGAAGATCTCCAGCTCATCCTGGCTGGCAATAAGCTGACCGGAAGCCTGCTGCAGCTCGTCGCGCAACTTGAAGAGCGCCTTCTGGCTGTCGCTCTCTTTCTCGAGGCGGGCCAGCGAGGCGCGCAGCCCCTGCCCCTGGGCAATGCGGGCTTTGTCTTCGATGTGACGCTTGAGCAGTGCCTGCGCCGTGGGCCAGGCCGCCTCGCGAGCGGTCTCGGGGGCAATGCTGAGCAGCAGCGTCAGCGCGGCCTGATGCTCGGCCACCGCCGCCTTGGCCAGCGCCAGTTGCTGCTCGGCCCCCAGCACCCGGCTGGTGAGGCTCTGCTCGGCGGCGCGGAACTGGTGCAGGGTGTCGCTCGCCTGCTCGGCGCTCAATCCCGGCAGCTCGCACTGCGCGCGGGCCGTCTCCAGCGCCTGCACCGCCTGGCGGTACTGGATGGCGCGGGTCTGCTGAATGTCCAGCGCCTGCTGATAGTCGGCGAGCTGGGTCTTGAGGCTGTCCACCTCTGCCTGGGCCAGCTCCTTGCGCTCTTCCACTTCCAGCAACTGGCCGTGGATCTCCTCCACCACCGCCTGTTGCTGCTCGAGCTTGTCGTTGAGCTCCCGCAGATCGGCGCGATACAGCTCTATCTTCTTTTGCAGCGCCACGGCGGCCATCACCTTGGCCAGGTGCTCGGCGGCGGACTCCAGCTCGTCGGTCAAGAGCTTCTCGCGGTTGGTGAGCTGATCCACCTCGTCCGCCAGATAGATGGCGCGCTGCTTCTCTTCCGCCAGCAGACGGCGTTTGCCGGCGAGCTCGGCACGGGCTTTAAGGGCCAGCTCGGAGAGACGGCTCTTCTCGGCGGCGCCCCGCACATACTCGGCCGCCACGTAGTGGGTGGTCTCGGTGATCAGGTTCTTGAACAGATCCCGCTGGCCCTGGGTCTCCTTGATGGCTTCCAGGGTGCGGCGGTTCTCGTAGATGGCCGCCTCCATGTCCTGGAACGCCTTGCGCACCCCGGAGTTCTCCGGCAGCAGGTATTCCCGCAGGGAGCGGCTGATGGACGAAGAGATACCGCCGTAGAGGGAGGCCTCGATCAGGCGATAGAACTTGCCGCGATCCTTTTGATCACGCAATTTTTTGGGCGTGATGCCGAACTCGAACATGAAGTTGTGATAATCGGTCACCGTATTGAACTTGGCGACCTTGATGGCCCCCAGCTCGGCGGCGGCCCCCTTCAGATCGGCGAAGGCGCGCACCCGCCCCTTGCCGTCATGGAGTTTTTCCAGCAACAGATCCGTGGGTTGCAGGCTGTCTGGCACGTCCACCAGGGCGAAGGGGGTGATGTTGACCTTGTTGTCCCGGTTCGCCACCTGCTCCAGGTGCACGCCGACCCAGATGCGCTGCTCGCGGCTGTTCATCACTTCCAGCAGCGAATAGCAGTGACCGCGCTGCAGCTTGCCGTAGAGCCCCTTGTCACGAGAGGCGCTGGATGAGCCCGCCTCCGTGGTGTTGCGGAAGTGGAGCAGGGACTGATCCGGGATAAGCGCCGCGATAAAAGCCGCCATGGTGGTGGACTTGCCCGCGCCGTTGCCGCCGGACAGGGTGGTGACCAGCTGGTCGAGATCGAAGGTCCGGGCGAAGAAGCCGTTCCAGTTGACCATGGTCAGGGATTTGAATTTGCCTCTCACGCCGCACTCTCCATCAAACCGGCCGACGCCATCGGTGCCAGAACATTAACGTTGCAGATCATCTTCCACCTCCAGCTCCAGCTGCTCTTCGTCCAGATCCTCTTCAATATCCTCGAACAGCGAGTCGCTGCTCGGCATCTCGTCGTCGTGGAAGATGGCCTCCCCCTCCTGGATCATCCGCAGCTGCACGGCGCGGGGATCCTCGTCGGAACGCACGTCGGCGGCGAAGCGGAACACGGATTCGTTGACCCGGAATTTGTCGCTGTTGCCAAGGGCGGTGATCATCCCGAGGCGCTTGAGACGGCGCATGGAGGTGCGGATCTTCTCGAGCAGCTTCTTCTTGTCGAGATCCGTGCCGCCGGAGCGGCTGTTGACCATGCGCAGCAACTGCTTCTCGTCCGCCAGACTCAGCACCTCCTCCTGCAACTCGCCCATGGTGAAGACCCCTTCGGAGGCGAGGCGGTCCGGGCTCAAATAGAGGTAGCAGAGCACCTTACCCACCAGCATATCGAGCTCAGATAAAACGGTTGTTCCGATGTCGGCGCTGGGGCGCGGGCGCAGGTAGAAGAAGCCCTCAGGCGCCTTGATGAGTTCTACCTGATAGCGGCCGTAGAAGATCTCGAGCTCGCCATGGAACTCCACCAGGGCCGAATGCTGTTCGAAATCGTCGGCACTGATGTGGCGCCCCGAGCGCAGGGCGGTGTCGATGCGCGGAAACAAGGGGTTGGCGATGGCCTCTGCGAGCCGCAGGGGCAAGGGAAACTCAGAATTGATCAATGACATAGGCCTGAACCTTGGATCCAGCTTGGTTAATGGGTTTCCATGCGGGTTGGCGGTGCAGCTCGCGCTCACCGCTGGCATGGCCGAGGCGCACGGCCTGGTCAATCAGCAGACGCGCCACGTCGAAGTGGGCGTGGGCCGGGAAATCGAGCAGGTATTCTCGCAGCACGTCGGCGAGATCCAGTTGCTGTCCCTGCTCGGGATAGCGGGCCAGATAACGCTCGATGCGCTCCGCCAGCGCCTGGTTGATGTCCACCATCTCCATGAACTCCATCTCGAGGGGCACCTCGCCGGTCACCTCCTCGTCGTGGATGGCGATGGTTTCGTCCCGCAGCTCCAGGAGGCGCGGCTCCTCGGCGACTCTGAGCAAGAAGTTGTGCTGCTCGAAGTTGCGGATGGATTCCCGCAACCGCTGGCTGAAGGCGCGGTTCTTGTCCATGTCGATGGCGTTGCGGATGAACTTGTGGACGTGCCTGTCATAACGGGACCATAGCTCGATGCACTGCTGACCCCAGGAGGTGATGACGTCGAGCCGCCCCTGCAGGGCATGGGTCAGCTCCTCGACGTGAAGGAGATCGTCGCGCCCCTGGGCCGCTTCCTGAATGTTGAGCAGCCCCGCCTGCAGGCGGTGGCCGGCGGCGTCCAGGGTATCCTGCAGCTCGCGCAGGGTCTGGCCCGTCTCGCGCAGCAGCTTCTCGCAGCTGTGGATGGCGTCGATCCAGTTCTGGGTCAGCAGGGCCGCAATCTCGTTCTTGACCTGATTCTGCTGCTCGTCCATGGCGCGCTGGGTGAGATCGATGCGCCCGAGCGTCTCTTCCAGGGAGAAGGTGAGCCGCGGCAGTACTTCTGCGTCCCACTGCTCCCGGGTATTGGTCTCGAGCGCCGCCTCGCGGGCAGTGTCGAGCTCGGCCGCCAGGTGTTCGAGCAGGATGGAGAGCTTGATGGAGTCGACCTGGCGGTTCTCCATGAAGAAGTCGACGATGCCGACCCCGAGGCGCGACAGGCGATAGAGACTCTCCCCCGCCACCATGTCGGTGGTGAAGCGCGACAGCAACTGCTGGCGAATGAGATCGTTGATGGCGTTGTTGGCGCGACCCGAGAGGGTCTCGTCCATCTGGCCGAAGGCGCTGCTCACATAGCCGAAGGCGTCGTGCAGCGCGGCCTCCGAGAGATCAGACTCGTCCTCGGACAGCGTCTTGATCGCAATCAGAAAGGCCAGCCTGTCGGTGGGCAGATTCAAGGAGAGGCCCTCCTGTCTGACCCATCCCACCGTCTCTGGCAGGGTACGGGATGTACTCATCATGACGTTATCATCTCGTTGTTATAAACGGGGGTACCAGACCCCTCGTGGTGATTCGGACCCGGGGATGGGCAACCCCGGCGGCGGTATCCCGACCGCATAAACCCTGGCATCCCGGCCATTCAGGCCCCCATGACAGCCCTCAGCCGACCGGCTTCTGGGCCATCACATGGATGTAGCGCCCAAGGGAGACAAAGGGTTCCTGACGACAGTAGTGCTGCTCCATGGCCAGCAGATCGTCGAATTTCTCGACCTGCTCCTGCTTGTGGCGCATGTAGTCGTGAATGACCCGCACCCCTGTCTTGCCGATGATCTTGAGGCCCCCCCGGCCTATCCAGTCATAGACCTGTTCCGGCAACTGGGGGTTGGTGGGCGTGAGCGCGGTCTGACGCTTCTTGTTCAGCCCCTGGCGCACATAGTCGAAATTGCCCACCACCAGGCTCTGGAACAAGAGGCCATGACGATTGTAAAAAAGCAGCGACAGTATGCCCCCTGCATTGACGAAAGGGAACAGACCGAGCAGGGTCTGGCGGGGCTCGGCGAGCCACTCCAGCACCGCATGACAGAGCACCAGATCAAAGGTGCCGGTCACATGGGCCTTGAGATCCTGAATGGGGCAATGGATGAGACGAATTCTGTCTTCCAGTCCCTTCTGGGCAATCTGCTCCCGGGCGAGATCCAGCATCTCTGCCGAGAGATCGCACAGCTCCACCTGGTGGCCCATGGCCGCCAGCTTCTGGGCGAAATAGCCAAAACCACCGCCGGCATCCAGGATGCGCAGGGGCCGGTTGCCAAGGCGCGCCAGGCAGGCTTCGATGTCGCTCCACACCACGGCGGTGCGAATGCGCCCCTTGGTGGAGTCATAAATGTTGCGAGCGAACTTGTCGGCGCGCCCGTCAAAACTCTGATCTTGCTTCAAGACACACTCATCTTCGGCCGCCCCGCTGTGGGGCTCGCAGGAGAAACCACACAGGATTGGGCCACAGGAAAAAAGAGGGGTATTCTGTCACATCCCGGATCCGCTGAAAACTCAAGGACGACACCACAGTGTTTGAGCTTAAAAAATGGTTGGGCCAGTTGCTGATGCCGCTGCCCTTCTCCCTCTCCTTATTGCTGCTGGCGTTGCTGCTGCTCTGGTTCACCCGCTTTCAGAAGAGCGGCAAGCTGCTGGCGACCCTCTCCCTGGTGATCATCGCCCTGATGGGGATGAGGCCCGTCAGCTATGAGCTGGCCCGCAGCCTGGAGCAGACCTATCCGCCCTTCGAGGTAAACCAGCACCCGGATATAGAGGCCATCGTGGTGCTCGGTAACGGTCACGTGAGCGATCCGGCGGTGCCCGAGCGCGCCTGGCAGAACAACATAGCCCTCGCCAGAACCCTGGAGGGGGTGCGCCTCGCCCAAGCCTATCCCGAGGCCGAGCTGGTCTTCTCCGGTTATGTGTCGGGTGATCCCCTCTCCAATGCCGAGGTCAACGCCCGCATGGCGACCAGCCTCGGCATCCCCCGCTCCCGAATGACGTTGTTTGAAAACAACAAAGACACCCATGACGAGGCGGTCAGCATCAGCGCCCACCTCAAGGGCAAGCGGGTCGCCCTGGTGAGCTCGGCCACCCACCTGCCCAGGGCCATGGCCCTCTATCGCGGTCAGGGACTCGATGCGGTGCCGGCCCCCACCGACTACACCGCCAAGCAGAGCCAGGAGCCGCAGCCCCTCTACAGCTACCTGCCCAAGGGGCGTTATCTGATGTATTCCGAGGCTGCCATTCACGAGTGGATTGGGGTATGGTGGGCCCGTTTGCGGGGGCAGGTTAACGAATGAGCGATCGGTTCTTGCATTCCTGATTTGGATCAGGAAAGCGAAAAAAAATTACGTCATTTGCCGCCGGGTCAGCTATCTTGGGCTCGGTTCAATTCATATAATGTTGCGCAATCAAATGCCTAGGAGATTGAGAAGATGAGACAGCACCTGGTAATGGGTAACTGGAAACTGAACGGCACCAAAGCTTCTGTCGAAGCTCTGATCAAAGGACTGACCCCGGCTGCTGCCGCTCATCCTTCCGTGCAAGTGGCCGTCTGCCCGCCGGTTATCTTTTTGGGTCTGGTTGAACAGCTGACCGCTGGCAGCAAGATCGCTTACGGTGCCCAGAACGCCGACGTTCACGAGTCCGGCGCCTTCACCGGCGAGAATGCCCCCTCCATGCTCAAAGCCTTCGGTTGCACCTACTCCCTGGTCGGCCACAGCGAGCGTCGCACCCTGCACGCAGAGACCGACGACGTGGTGGCGGCCAAGTACGAAGCCATCCAGAAGGGCGGCCTGATCCCGGTACTGTGCATCGGTGAAACCCTGGAGCAGTTCGAAGCCGGCGTGACCAAAAACGTGGTCGAGACCCAGCTCAAAGCCGTCATCGACCGTTGCGGCATCGCCTCCTTCGCCAACGCCGTCGTGGCTTACGAGCCGGTATGGGCCATCGGCACCGGCAAGACTGCCACCCCGGAAATCGCGCAATCCGTTCACGCTCACATCCGTCAGTACCTGGCCGGTTTCGACGCCGCCGTGGCTGCCAAGGTACAGATCCTGTACGGTGGTTCAGTCACTGGCGCAACCGCTGCCGACCTGTTCGGTCAGCCGGACATCGACGGTGGCCTGGTGGGTGGTGCGTCCCTGAAAGTGGACGACTTCTCCCAGATCATCGCTGGCGCCGCCCAGTAAGTGACGCAAGAGAGGGGCCTGGCCCCTCTCTTGATATCGCTTTCCTATGGGTCCCCTTCTTCCATAGGAAAGCCGATATAGTAAAAACGGCTGGCCCCATTTTCAGATATTGATATTCGACAACTCAGATCCAGAGGCACTCATGACCAAACAAATCAAACGTATTGGTGTTTTGACCAGTGGTGGTGACGCACCGGGTATGAACGCAGCCATTCGCGCCGTGGTGCGCGCCGGTCTGCATCATGGCCTGGAAGTCTACGGCATCTATGATGGCTACCTCGGTCTGCATCAGGACAGGATCGTCAAGCTCGAGCGCCACAGCGTCTCCGACGTGGTCAACCGCGGCGGCACCTTCCTGGGCTCTGCCCGTTTCCCCGCGTTCAAGGACCCGAAAGTGCGCGCCGAAGCGATCGAGAACCTTAAAAAACACGGCATCGACGCCCTGGTGGTGATCGGCGGTGACGGCTCCTACATGGGTGCCAAGAAGCTGACCGAAGAGGGTTTCCCCTGCATCGGCCTGCCGGGCACCATAGACAACGACATCGCCGGTACCGACTTCACCATCGGCTTTGACACCGCCCTGAACGTGGTCGTCGACGCCATCGACCGCCTGCGCGACACCTGCAGCTCCCACCATCGCATCTCTGTGGTCGAGATCATGGGCCGCCACTGTGGCGATCTGGCCATGTCCGCCGCCGTTGCCGGTGGCGCCGAGTACGTGATCGTGCCGGAAGTGGCGTTTGACAAGGAGAAGCTGCTGCAACAGATCAAGGAAGGCGAAGCCAAAGGCAAGAAGCACGCCATCATCACCATCTGCGAGCACGTCACCGACGTCAACGCCCTGGCCAAAGACATCGAAGCCATGACAGGCCGCGAAACCCGCGCCACCATACTGGGTCACATCCAGCGTGGCGGCTCGCCGACCGCCCGCGATCGCATCATGTCCAGCCGCATGGGTGCCTTTGCCGTCGAGCAGCTGCTGGCCGGTCAGGGTGGCCGCTGCGTCGGTATCCAGGGCAACGAGATGGTGCACCACGACATCATCGACTGCATCGAGAACCTCAAGCGCCCGTTCGATCAGGAGCTGTACGATCTCTCCACCACCCTGTTCTAAGCCACTCGGCTTTTTACCGGCTGTTGATGACAAAAACCCTCCATCGGAGGGTTTTTTTATGCCTGCCGGTTGTCATCAGCCCCCTGCTGACAGGCACAGGCCACCGCCTTCCAGCCCCATCCGTGTGCCAGCCTGCCGAACCGCCCCCTGTTGCGCTGCTGCCGGATAAGTTGGCGATACAGGCGCTCCCTTTCGTTTCGCCGCGATCTACTGAGGTTTCCCCCTCTCCAGCAGACTCTTGCCCCTCCCCTTGCCCGCGCTCTCGCTTATCCCCCCGTCATAAAGCTAACTCGGCCTGAACTTGTATCCCACTCCCTCACCACAGGCTTCTCAAGGCGCCTCGCGCCCTGCGTCCTCTGACAATGGGCGCACCATGCCTGGGTTCCCTGTCTCTGCGTGCCTGCCTCTGCGCTGTGATGCAAGCTCACCCCTACAACCATAACGCCCACCCAAAAAGCGCGGCTCGGCGGGCGGGGCTGGGGGTCTTCTCCCAGTCGAATGCCTGCTGTTTTACCCTGCTTATCCCTGTGAATTGAAATTCTGCCTGAAGGTGATGACGATAAAGCACCGTCCCGACAGGGTTTACCCCATGGCGAGCAGATAAAAATGATGAGATGAGGGAAATGGCACTACCAGCCAACCAACCCATCATTGGCGACACTTTCAGGCGCACCACACGGCCATTTTTCGCCACAAAAGTTGATGATCACCAAAACGGTCTCGTACAAACCCCATCAAAAAACGCAAACGAAGAACCATAAGTGACTGTATATAAACAATATAGTGATAAATATCATGAGCTATAAATCCACCACCCCCTGAATGGGTGATAAAACGGCCACAAAATTACAAAAATACAGCACTACGACACCACCGACATGATTTTGCCACATAATTACATTTTTCATTGTTATCCCCTGTCATTGTGGTATCTTGGTCTCATCATCAGTCAGCCAAGGGAGACAAAATAATGAAAGAGTTCGTTGTTACCGCCGTTTTTACCGTGTTTTTCACTCTGGTTGCCGTCTCTCTGCCCTCGCTGGCACAGCTCTAAGGCGGTTAATCGGTCAGGCAGCTGCCTGACCTGCGTCTTGATAGCGCCACCAGGCCGCAAAAACACCCGCAAAGGTAGGTTTTTGAAGGCTTACGCAAGAACAGGATGCCAGTCAGAAGTTATTGACCATCAGTGAGCATTTAACGACCTGATCGTCATGATCGCCGTTCTTGCAAGGGGAGCCTCAGTGCTCCCCTTGCCGCATCTGTCGCTGCGGGATTTACTCTTGCCCCCCTGCCCGTCACAATGTCCGCTGGATTTGCCATGCAGGAATCACCATGACTCAGGATGCTCTGCGCCACTGGCGCCGTGACCTTCACCGTCTCCCCGAAGCCGCCTGGTGTGAATTTCGCACCAGCGCCCTCATCGCCCACCACCTCTGTGAACTCGGATTTTCCGTCATGCTGGGGGACAAGCTGCTGGCCAGCAACCTCATCATGGGACGGGAGATAGACGTCGCAGCCCAGAAGGAGCGAGCCCTGCGTCAGGGGGCCCACCCCGACTGGCTGGCCCGCATCGACGAGATCACCGGTGTGATGGGGGTCTGGGACAGCGGCCGCCCCGGCCCTACCCTGGGCTTTCGCTTCGACATCGATGCGGTAGAGGTGGAGGAGAGCCGGGAGCCGGCGCACCAGCCCTGCCAGGAGGGGTGGCACTCAGCCAACCCGGGCTGGATGCACGCCTGCGCCCACGATGGCCACACCGCCATCGGGCTGGTGCTGGCCGAGCGGATCGCCGCCCTGGCCGAGCGGCTCAACGGCCGCATCAAGCTCTTCTTCCAGCCTGCCGAAGAGGGGTGTCGCGGCGGCAAGGCGCTGGCAGCAGGCGGTCAGCTCGATGATGTGGATGCCCTGCTGGCGCTGCACATCGGCATTCATGCCAACAGCGGCGAGCTGGTGATCAACCCCACCGAGTTTCTCTGCTCCACCAAGTTCGATGTGGAATTTATGGGGCGCGCCGCCCACGCGGGGCTCGAGCCCAACGCCGGCAGCAACGCCCTGGCGGCGGCCTGCATGGCCACCACCGCCATGCTCGGCATCGCCCGCCACCGGGACGGCATGACCCGCATCAACATAGGCCAGCTCAATGGGGGCAGCGGTCGCAACGTGATCCCGGGTCACGCCCGCCTGATGGGAGAGACCCGGGGCGCGACCCCGGCCCTCAACGACTACATGTTCGGCCAGGTGCAGCAGATAGTGGAAGGGGCCGCCATGATGCAGGGGGCCAGCTACCTCATTCGCAAGCAGGGGGAAGCCATCGGCATAGAGAACAGCCCGGCCCTGCTCAAGGAGATAGTGCCCCTGGCCGAGGCGCTCAAGCTTGAGACCATCCACACCCGCCGTTTCGGCGCCAGCGAGGACGCCGGTTTCCTCATTGAGCGGGTGCAGCAGCACGGCGGTGAGGCCGCCTACCTCATTCTGGGGGCCAATCTGGCGGCGCCTCACCACCATCCGGAGTTCGACTTCGACGAGGCCGTGCTGGCCCCCGGTGTCGCCCTGCTCGAGGCCTGGCTGCTCAGCCGCCTTGGCACCTGAGAACGCCCGCGATGAAAAAAGGCAGCCCGAGGGCTGCCTTTCTTGTCTTTGCGAAGTCGCCTGGCGCCGGGCTCAGCGTCCCAGCACTATGTCAGAGAGGTGGGCGAAGTGATGGATCTCGTGGGTCGCCTCGCAGGGCCCCTGCTGGCGGGCGGGGTTGTACCAGCAGGTCGCCAGCCCCTGGGCGGCGGCACCGGCGATGTCGGTCTTGGGGTTGTCCCCCACCATCAGCACCCGCGCCGGGCTCGGTTGCCCCATCAGATCCAGGGCGTGCTGGAAGATGGCGGCAGCCGGCTTGGTCACCTGCACCTCGTCGGAGATAACGAGGGGCTCAAACCACTCGTTCCAGCCCAGCTTGTCGAGACGACCGCGCTGGGGCAGGCTGAAACCATTGGTGATGATCCCCATCCTGACCCGGCTCTTCAGGGCCAGCAGGGTCTGCTCCACCCCCTCCAGCGGCACGCTCAGGGCGATGATCTGCTGCAGGAAGGTGTCATTCATCGCCATGGGCGCCACGTTCACCTGCTCGGCAAACATCGAAAAACGGGTCTGCTGCAGTTGGGTGGCGTCTATCTCACCTGAGTTGTATTGCTGCCACAGCCTGTGGTTCAGCTCGTGATAGGCCGCCATCCTGGGGGGCGTCGGCGTCACGCCATAGATCTGCAGGGTGCGCTCCAGTGCCTGGGCGACCGGGAAATCGAGCAGGGTCTCGTCCAGATCGAACAGCACCCAGTCATAGCTTGCTTGTTTCACGCTTGTCCTTATTGGTTGTACTTGGCCATTCATGTGGCGGGCTCGACCATGCCGAGCTGGCTGGCAAGCAGCGTCAGCGACAGCCTGACGCCAAACCCGGTCACTTCGCTGCCGACCACGCCGTTGCCCCCCTTGTTGCGAAAACCGCTCAGGTCGAGGTGCAACCAGGGGGTCTGCCCGGGCACGAAGCGGCTGAGGAAGCGGGCGGCGTCGATGTGATCCGGCGAGCTACCCGGGGCGCACTGTAACAGATCGGCCCACTCGCTATCGAGGTTGTCGTCGAAATCCTCGTCCAGCGGGAAGGGCCAGATCCGTTCACCGCTCTGCTGCCCCAGGCGTATCAGCTCGGGAAGCCAGTCGGGGCGATTGGTGAAGGCGCCGCTGTAGCGGCTGCCGAGCGCCCGCTTGCAGGCACCGGTCAGGGTCGCGTAGTCGATCAGCAGATCGGGCTCCCCTTGGGCCGCGAGCGCCAGGGCATCCGCCAGCACCATGCGCCCCTCGGCGTCGGTGTCCACCACCTCTATGGTGGTGCCGTTGAGGGCGGTCACCACCTCCCCCGGTCGGTAGGCTTTGGGGCCTATGTGGTTCTCGGCGATGGCGAGCCAGCAGTGCACCTCAACGGGCAACCTGGCCCGGCTGATGGCATGCAGGGTCCCGAGCGCCACCGCGCTGCCCCCCATGTCCAGGTGCATGCCATACATGCTGCCACCCACTTTCAGGTTATAGCCCCCGGAGTCGTGGCAGATCCCCTTGCCCACCAGCGCGATGCGGCGCACCGGATTGGCCGGGCAATAGCTGAGCCTGACGATGGCGGCCTGGTTGTCCTCCGAGCCCCTGGCCACCGCCAGGAAGGCGCCGGCACCGAGCTTGGCGAGGGCCGCCTCGTCGAACTCCTGACATTGCCAGCCCTCCTGTTGCGCCAGCTGCCGCGCGAAGGCACGGTAGCTGCCGGCATTGAGCTCTGAGGCGGGCAGCACGGCCAGGTGACGGGCCAGCCCGTTGCCCTGCGCCTCGGCCTCGATGCGGGCCAGATCCAGGACGCAGGGGGGAGACAGGGTCAGGCTCTGATAGCCGATGGGCGCCTCGTCGGCGCGTTTGTGGGTGGGCAGCGGCACATCGGCCGCCAGCAGGGTGGAGAGCACCAGCTCGGCCAGCAGCGCCCGGGGCGCCTCATCGAAGCCCTCCAGGTGCAGCGCCAGTTGCGCCGCCTTGAGACCCGCAAGGGGGGCGGTCCAGGTGCGAGCCTGCTTGTAGAGCCGGTGATCCAGAACGGGGGCTGAGTCCACGAAGATCACCAGTTGCAGACCCTGATCATCCGCCAGCCGGTAAGGGGCCGGCAGACCCAGGGCTATCTGGGACGCCACCCCGGCGAAGGCCGGTTGCGCCAGCAGGGCGTCGCGCCCGGTCTCGGCTACCAGCAGCAGTTTGACGGGAATGTCGCTCGCCATCACCTCGTTCAGGGTGGTGGTCTGCATGGTTATCTTGGGAGGAAGGTAGTTGAAAGCGTGCATCACAGGGAGAGGCCTCATCCATGAACAGAAGCCAGAATGATACCGAACAAATGGGACTATGGATCGCCACCACATAAATTAATGTGCTGGATCAGGGTGATACACGGGAGGATCGGGAGTGATACAGGGAGGAGAAAAGAGAATAAGTTGGTTGCGGGGGCCGGATTTGAACCGACGACCTTCGGGTTATGAGCCCGACGAGCTACCGAGCTGCTCCACCCCGCGTCCGAATTGTGTGTCCGTTGCCGGACCTTGCCCGCAAGTTGCCGAGCAGTGGCAGCTTGCGTCTTCGTCTCACCGCTGCGGTACAGACCGAGCCATGAGAACAAATGGTTGGTTGCGGGGGCCAGATTTGAACTGACGACCTTCGGGTTATGAGCCCGACGAGCTACCGAGCTGCTCCACCCCGCGTCCGAATTGTCTGTCCGTTGCCGGACCTTGCCCGCAAGTTGCCGAGCAGTATCAGCTTGCGTCTTCGTCTCACCGCTGCGGTACAGACCGAGCCATGAAAACAAATAGTTGGTTGCGGGGGCCAGATTTGAACTGACGACCTTCGGGTTATGAGCCCGACGAGCTACCGAGCTGCTCCACCCCGCGTCCGTATTTTTTTCCGAAGTGGCCGAGCAGTAGCCAGTTCGAATCATCTTCATCAGCTGTCACCCTCTGGGTGTTGTCGATGTCGACACTCAGATGGTTGCGGGGGCCGGATTTGAACCGACGACCTTCGGGTTATGAGCCCGACGAGCTACCGAGCTGCTCCACCCCGCGTCTGAGGGGGCCAATAATAGGCTCCAACGCTGAGATTGCAAGTAATTATCCTAAAAAAAGTTTATCCGGGGATTAAACCATCACATCCTGTGTTCTTTTGCAACAAACCGTAGTTTTTTCAGTCAACTAGGTGCTTCCCTTGCCGCTCAGGGCCCTCGCCAGCCAGGTTGCGCTGCCGGATCCGGCGTGCCATTCCCCTCTCTCTATGTATGAAAAAGCCCGCGCCGGTCACAGGCGCGGGCTTACTCCCTGACTTGTCCTGAGACGGCTCAGGCCAGCTGGTGCAGCACGCTGGTCGCCGCTATCTGGGCGATGATGAGACCGCACAGGGTCACGGACAGCACCACGGGGGCCGTCTCCTGCTGCCGGTAGACAGGGCTGAACCAGAGCAGCAGGGCGGCGATGAGCAAGCCCGCCTGGGTCAGCACCCCGGGGATCAGGGCATCCAGCCCGGCGCCATTGTCCTGCCCGATTACCAGCACCGCCAGCCAGATCAGGCTCAGCATGGCGGCCAGCAGCCCCGCCAGCGGCAGCAGCAGGTTGAAGGCCTGCAGGCGGTGGCGGGCACGCAGCAGCATCAGGTGGGCGAAGGCCGAGCCCAGCAGCACCATCTGCAGCACACCGTTCAGCCAGCCCTGGATCTGCAGCAGGCCCAGGCCATAGAGGGCGAGCGGCATGGCGGGCAGCCACAGCAGAGTGGCGGGGATGGCGCGCTTGCCCTCGAGGCGCGACTGGGCCAGGGAGAGCCCTATCCCCAGGATCAGGGCGGTGCCCCCGCACCATGGAAGCCAGCCGGTCACCCCGGCTTCGATCCCCAGCATCAGGGAGAGGCCGGTGATCACCCAGATGGAGAAGAGCTGGTTGGTGATCCGCGAGCGCTGGCCCGGGCAGAGATCCCCGCGCCACAAGACGATCCCGAGCGCGATCAGGGCCCCCAGGGCCATCAGGCCGGTCAGGGAAAAGAGCCAAAAAGGAAGTTGGACGAACATAGGGTCTCCGGCAGCAAACAGAGGACAGGGCCAAGGGGCCCCGGCAACAAAAAACAAGGGGCGAGTATACCCAAACCCGCCCCCATCCCCAACGCCTGCGAGACTAGCTCTGGCCGCGAGCCAGGGCGACCACCCGCGAGAACATCTGCTTGAGCATGGGAGGAATGTGTTCGCTGCCAAGGCGCTCCGCCTCCTCCACCACGGCCAGGGCCAGGCCGGGCTTGCTGCGGTGATGGATGGCCTTGGCGATGATGCGCCCGGCGTTGAGGGTGGAGCGCCCCCCGACCCCGGCCTCCCGCCTGAACACCGCCTCGAATCCGTTCTGGTAGAGGTAGTGCTCTATGTCCGCCGAGGGCAGCTGGGTGATCCTGTCCCGCTCCCGCTCCCCCTTGAGCAGGGAGCGGGCGGAGCTCGCGTACTTGGCACCCGCCTCGTCGCCGTCGGTGAGCAGGTGCCACTCTATGCCAAAGTCCCGGGCCACCTTGATGAGGGGGGCCTGACCGCACTGGGCAAACTCTATGATGCGCACCCCTTCCGCCCGCAGGCTGTAGCCGCAGATCTGGGCGAGCTCGGAGAGCAGCCAGATCTCTGTCTCCCCCTCCACCAGCAACCAGCAGCGGGCAAACATCGACATGGGCCTGTTGATCCGCACGTGGAAGGCAATTTTGCGCAAGTCGTCGCTGCTGTAACGCTCCCCCCCCAACTGGTGGCAGAGGATGTCATGCTGGCGGCGCACCAGGCGGCGCACCTGATTGAGCGGCAGGGAAGAGAGCAGATCCCCCGAGTTGGTGGTGAGCAGCTTCTGGCCGGGCAACTGTTCGAGCAGGCCCCAGGCCAGCGCCAGCATGGTGGGGTGCAGGCGGCTCTCGGGATCTTCCAGCATCAGTATGGGCCTGGCCCCCTCCTCCAGCTCGCGGTTGCCGCGGGCATGGAGCAGCATGGCGGCCATGCCTGCCATGGCCAGTTGCAGGGCCCGGTTGTCCGCATTGCGCAGCAGCACCTGCAAGTTGCCGGGGTTGCGCAGGGTCATGGGGCGATTGACGATCTCCCGCTGGCTGCGGGGCTTGTGCTTGATGGGGGCCAGGGCGCTGAAGTAGTGCTCCATCAACTGCTGCACCGCCTGCAGCGCCTCTTTCAGCTCGGGTTCGCCGATGCGCTGGGGCTCGTCGGTCAGCTTGCCGGCGAGCTCCCCGAGCCGCTGCTCGGAGAGATCGTCCCAGGGCAGCCGCTCTATGCCGTCCCGGGCGGTACGGGCATCCCGCAGCCGGAACACGGGGTTCATGGTGATGAGCAGGCGCACCAGCTCCTCGTTGTTGTCGATGGTCAGGCTCTTGCCGATGCCGTCGAGAAAGTCATGGGTGCTCTGCACGCTGCCATCGTCCAGCAGCTCGGCGCTGGCGCGATAGTGAATACGGTGGAACTTGTCCCTGTGGGGGATCCAGGCCGCGCCGAGGCGCGCCAATCGGCGGGAGTGCTGGCACATCTGGGGACGGTACTCGCTGAAGGTGAGCACCAGTTGCAGGGTGCGCGACGGGCTCAGCTCGGGATCTTCGGGCTGATGGAAATCATCGCGACTGAATTGATAGGGTTCGGCATCCCCCAGCAGGCACCAGAGGGCGCGCAGCAGGCTGGACTTGCCCCAGGCATTCTCACCGATGAGCACCGTGGTGTGATCCAGCCCGAGCGAGAGCCGATTTATCCCGCGAAAACCTTTGACTTCAATGCGTTCCAGAAACATGCGGCCATATCCAGTCCATCCTGATGGCGCAATAGTGGCAAAGTTGCCGGCAAAATCCTATCGGGTCTTGGGGTTTTCAGCGGGAACTGTGAGGCACTACGGGTTCGGGAGGGGTGGGCAGGCAGGCGCGATCCTGAGGAGCATTCCAGTGGCTGAACCAGAGGTGGCGGGTGCGGGTCTGACGTTTGCGATGATTCAATGGGCATTCCTTTTTATGGGTAAGTGGTAGAGGGTACACCTCTTTCACCCAGAGTCTCAGCGTTATCTGTGACAGGAGAATGACAATTGGGCCCGCCACTGCCCCGGGCTCAGGCCGAAGGCCTCCCGAAAGCGATTGCCAAAATGGGCCTGGGAGGAGAAACCGCACTGGGCGGCGATGCTGGCCAGGGGATCGCTCCCCGCCAGCAACTGCTTGGCCCGCTGCAGCCGCAGCCCCTGGAGGTAGCGGTGGGGCGGGCAACCCAGGCTCTGGCCGAACATGCGGGCGAAGTGATATTCGCTCAGGCCCGCCTCCCGGGCGAGCTCGCTCAAGGTGACGGGCTCGGCCAGGTGGGCCAGCAGATACTCCTGCACCCGCCGGATCACCGCGGGGGCCAGGCCGCCCCGCACCTCGGGGAGCCCAGGCGCCTCCCGGGTATGGTGGCGATAGGCATGGAGCATCAGCATCCAGGCGCCGTGGGAGAGCGCCATGCGATCGACCCCGTGCTGCCAGTCCAGCTTCATCAGCTGTGCCTGCACCAGGGCCGCGGCCTGGGGATCCTCGATGAAGGTCTTGTCCTGCAACACCAGGTGGCGCCCCTCCTTGTCGCACACCTGCTCGGCGATGCGGCAGAGGTGCTCAGGGGTGAAGTAGAGGTGGAAGAAGCGAAACTCCTCGCGCACCAGCCATTCGGATCTGTGGTGATCCGGCATGATGCACACCTTGCCGGTGCCGCCGTGGCCGCCGGGACCGTCGAGGCGCTCGGTCTGCTCGCCCCCTTGCAGATAGACGCTGATGGTGTGGTGACCCGGCTTGTGGTAGCGGGTCTGATCGTAGCGGTTGCGCCAGCTGGCCACCCCGAGCCCGGGCTCCAGCCAGCAGGAGTCCTCCAGCCGCGCCCCCGTGCTGACCAGGGCATCGAACACCCCCGCCTGTCGTCTCTGCTGCACCTGTCTGCCTCATCCTTGTTCCCGTGCCGTCATCTTATCGCGGCTGCTCGCCAAGCGCTGCTGCCGGCCACAAAAAACCGCAAGATGGTGCAAGCCAGGGCGGGCCATCGGGCCCATGCTGATCCCCATGTCACTCCCCTTTTCATCGGATCCGCTTATGAATCTCCTGCTGTATGTTTCCACCGTCCTCATCTGGGGCAGTACCTGGATCGCCATCGCCTGGCAGCTCGGCCCCATTCCCATCGAGGTCTCTGTGCTCTATCGCTTCGCCCTGGCGGCGCTGGCGCTCTTTGCCCTGCTCACGTTAAGCGGCAAGTTCCCGCGCCTGCCCTGGGCGGGCCAGCGTTATGCGGCCCTGCTCGGCGCCCTGCTCTTCTCCACCAACTTTCTCTGCTTCTACCACGCCACCCTCTATATCCCGAGCGGCCTGTCGGCGGTGATCTTCGCCAGCGCCAGCATCTTCAACGGCCTCAACCTCTGGCTGTTCGAGGGCAAGCGCCCGGGCCTGCGCTGGTTGCAGGGGTCGCTGCTGGGGCTCATGGGCACACTGCTGCTGTTCTGGCCCGTGCTGGCGGATGCGCAACTGGGTGCAAACGGCTGGAAGGGGCTGCTATTCGCCTGCGGCGGCACCCTCTGCTTCTCCCTCGGGAACCTTGTCTCTGCCCGTGGCCAGCGCCAGGGCTATCAGGTGTTGCAGATGGTGCCCTGGGGCATGGTGTACGGGGTGGCGCTGCTGCTGGGCTGGGTCATGGTGCTCGATCAGTCCCTGACCCTGCCGACCGAGCCCCGCTACCTCGCGGCCATGGTCTATCTGGCCATCTTCGGCTCCGTCATCGCCTTCACCGCCTACCTCACCCTGGTGGGGCGCATCGGCGCCAGCAAGGCCGCCTATGCCACCGTGCTGTTCCCCCTGGTGGCGCTGAGCCTCTCCACCCTCTATGAGGGCTTCGTCTGGCAGACGGTCTCCATCGTCGGCGTGGTGGTGAGCCTGGTCGGCAACCTGGTGATCTTCGCCCCGCCCGTCAGGGCGTGGCGCTGGCCGTTATCGAGGGCTACAAACGGTACTTGCCCCTGATGCCGGCAGCCCCTAAGGTAGGCCCTCCCAACAGCGGTTGAACGGAGGAAGCATGTTACTGGAAGGGCTGGAGACACTCTGCCTGCTGGCGAGCGAGGGCACCATGGCCAAGGTCGCGAGCCGCCTCTATATCAGCCAGTCGGCGGTGAGCAAGCGCATCACCCAGCTGGAGCAGCGCCTTGGCAAGCGGCTCATCGAGCCGGATGGCCGCCAGACTCGCCTCACCCCCCAGGCCCGGGAGCTGCTCGCCCGGGTGGCCCCGAGCCTCGCCGAGATGAAGGGGGTGCTGGCGGACAGCCAGACCCTCACCGACCAGACCCCCCTGCCCGTCGCCTGCTCAGAGACCCTGCTGGCAGGCTACCTCGCCCGCTTCATGCACGACTACCTTGGCCGGGATCCCCACCTGGCCCTCTCCACTCACCACACCCCGGTGATCCTGACGCGGGTACGCGGTGGCGATGCCCTGCTCGGCATCTGCGCCGGCCGCCTGCCCCCCGGCCACGGCCTGTGCGCCGAGCTGCTGCTGGAGGAGCCCTTCTATCTGGTGGGGGACGATCAGGAGGAGCCGCCGCAGCCGGATCACAGAGGCGCCTCGCCAGACGGGGCGAGTGGCAAGCCGTTGACGCCAAGAGATCCGGGTGAGGAAACCCGGGTGCAGGAGACGCTGTGCAAGATCCTGACCATGGATCTGGAGAACCCCTCCAATCGCTATCTGCGGGATCCCCTGGCCGCGCTCGGGCTGGTGCCGGCCATGGAGCTCGACTCCTACCTGGCGCTGATCGAGCTGGCCAAGGCGGGCATAGGCCCAGTGCTGCTGCCGGCCGGTCTGCTGGCCCTGGTGGGGGATCAGGGAAAACGGGCGCGCACCTTGCCGGGGCTGGCGCGCCCGCTGCACCTGGTCTATCGGCCAAGCAGCCTCAAGCGGCTGCGGATCCAGCGACTGGTCGAGGAGATCCGGGCCCACTTCGCCCGGGTGAGCCAAGGCCAGCGCTGACTCAGACCAGCCAGCTGAACAGCTCTGGGTACTGACTCCACACCAGCTTGGCGGACATCAGCAGGGAGACGGTCACCAGCAGCGGCTTGATGAGCTTGACCCCCTTGATCAACACCAGCTTGGAGCCGAAGCGGGCCCCGATGAACTGACCCAGCGCCATGCACAGGCCCACGCTCCACACCACCTTGCCGCCGAGGGCGAAGAACAGGAGAGAGGCGATGTTGGAGGTGAAGTTGAGCAGCTTGGTGTGGGCCGTGGCCCGCGCCATGCCAAAGCCCGCCAGGGCCACGAAGCCGATGGCAAAGAAGGAGCCTGTGCCTGGGCCGAAGAAGCCGTCATAGAAACCGACCCCGCCCCCCACCAGCAGGGCGAACAGCATGGGGGTGAGGCGGCGCTGGCTCTCCGCATCGCTCACCCTGGGGGAGAAGTAGAAGTAACAGGCGAACGCCATCAGCAGGAAGGGCAGCAGGCGCTCCAGGATGGCGGCGTCTATGGTCTGCACCGCCAGGCTGCCGATGGCTGCCCCGATGAAGGTGCAGATGACCGCCGGCCAGATGATGGCCCACTCCAGCAACCCCTTGCGGGCATAGAACCAGGTGGCGGAGAAGGAGCCAAAACTGCTCTGCAACTTGTTGGTGCCGAGCACCAGGGCGGGCGGCATGCCGGTGGCAAGCAGGGCCGGCACCGTCAGCAGGCCGCCGCCTCCGGCGATGGCGTCGATAAAGCCGGCGATGAGGGCGACCCCGAACAGGGCAACCAGGGTGAGCAGTTCCAGTTCCATCCATAAACCTCGTGTGATGCGGCCATCCGGCAATCCCGGGTGTCCTGTTTGAGCACAATGCAGGTCGCTATCCTAACGGGGGCGGGCTCATGAGGCTAACGAAACGATGGCAGCCAATTGATTCCTTATTTTCATCAATGATGCCACTGCCTTGCCATCGGCTGCCAAAGCGAACGCCACAGTGGCGGGCGATCGATCCAATTCCTGATTTTCATCAATGATGACACTGCCTTGCCATCGGCTGCCAAAGCGAACGCGCAGTGGCAGGCGATCGATCCAATTCCTGATTTTCATCAATAGGTCGCCACCTTAGCATCGACTGCGAAAGCTAACGAAACAGTGGCAAGCGGTGGATCCGATCCCACCCATTCCCGATCACTGGCGCGGCACTTGGGGCGATCAGCTTGTCCTATGATGCCCGCCCCCTGCCCTCGCCGTGCAACCGAACCGGTTAACCCTGCACTGCCACGCTGGCCTCGCCCCGATCAGCGGCAGACTCGGCAACCTCCCCCTTGATCGCCTCCAGGGCCTGCAACAGCGAGCTTTCATCCTCGCCCGGGGCCCGGCTGACCCGACCCGCCATGTAGCGGCTGCTGAACAGATTGAACCAGTGCTGCAACGCCTGCCCTGCCTGCAGCTCGCCGGCCACCTCCAGCACACAGGCCGCCACCTCGGCGGTGCACAGGTGCTCATCGCAGTGAGCGACCCGCATACCATAGGTGGAGAGCGCATCCGGCCGCACCGACAGCACGGGGAAGCCATCCAGATAGGGGCTCATGTTGAACATCTTGCGCGCCTCGGGCCAGGTGCCGTCCAGCAGGATGAAGAGCGGCTTCTTGCCAGGGGCCAGGGCCACCTGCTCGGTCACCCGGGCCGGGTTCTTCTCGCAGGCGGGGAACACCACATAGGGCTGCCAGGCGGGATCCGCCAGCAGGGCCAGCAACTCGGGATGGGGCTGAGTGCGCTTCCAGAGGAAGGCCCAGGTGGTCTGGGGCAAGACATCGGCGATGAGACGGCCGGTGTTGGACGGCTTCATGGGCTCGCTGTCATACATCAGCAGGCAGAAGCCCGCCTCGGCCTTGAGCTCGGGGCGCCACTCGCAGGCACACCAGGCATGACGCAGCTGGCAGGCCTCGCAGCGGGGCACGCTGCCGCCACGGGCGAGAAAGGGACGGGTTGAGATGCTCTTGCGCCAGATGCGCAGGCGATTGACGGCATGATCGGGGATGGGCTTCATGGGGCGCGGCTCGGCGACAGGGTCTGCGGGAAAAAGGGGGCAGATTGTAGCGGGCGGGTCTGCCGGGAGCAAGGTGCGCGGCATCTGCCCAGCCAGACGCACAGGCCCGATGCGCCGCTCTATACTTGGTCCTCATCCCATCATCCCACGCACGGGAAGGCCGATGGGACAAGGAGGACAAGATGGCAGAACCAGACATGGCCAGGGAGCACGCCCTGGCCGAAGGATCCACCTTTACCTGGCACGAGCTCTATGTGCCGGACGGCGAGGCCGGGATCCGCTTCTACGCTGAGGTGCTCGGCTGGGAGAGTCAGCTCATGGAGATGGAGGGGGGCAACTACCCCATGCTGGTGGTCAACGGCCGACCGGTGGCCGGGGTGCAGTCCACCCGGGACAACCCCCAGATGGCTGGCGTGCCGCCCCACTGGGCGACCTACATAGCGGTCGATGACGTGGACGCTAGGCTCGCCAGGGTGACCCAGCATGGCGGCAGCCTGGTGGTGCCCGCCATGGACATCCCCACCGTCGGGCGCATGGCGCTCATCGCCGATCCGCAAGGGGCGCACATCTGGCTGTTCACCCCCTTCCCCGGGGATTGCCAGCAACCCTGAGGGTCATGACGACAGCGCTACATTGGTGCTCATCGCCGATCCACAAGGGGCGCACATCTGGCTGTTCACACCCTTTCCCGGGGATTGCCAGCAGCCCTGAGGACCATGCAACACCGCAGAAACGACAGAGGGGCCCTTGGGCCCCTCGCTTGTTGACATGCCTTGTCAGCCCCCTCAGACGGGGCGCAGATTCTGCTCGAGGAAGGCCGCGAAGCTATGACCGTGATGCTCCAGCAATTTCGGAAACATGGAGATGGAGGTCATGCCCGGGAAGGTGTTGATCTCGTTCAGCAGTATCTCGCCATCCTCGGTCAGGAAGAAGTCGATGCGCGACAGATGGGTCAACTTCAGTTGGCGGAAGGCCTTGAGGGAGTAGGCATGGATGGCGTCAGACTGGGCCTGGGTCAAGCCTTCGGCCTTGAGCGCCGTCTCGGTGTGGCTGGCGCTGCTGTACTTCTCCTCATAGGTGTAGAACTTGTCCTGGGGCACGCAGATCTCCCCGGGATAGGTGGCCACCAGCTCGTCGCCATACTGGTAGACAGCCACTTCCAGCTCGCGGGGCTTGACCGCCTTCTCGATCAGCACCTGCTCGGAGTAACCGAAGGCATCCTTGATCCCCTGCACCAGCTCCGCCTCGTTGCTGGCGGAGTAGCAGCCCACGGATGACCCTTGCGAGGCCGCCTTGATAAACACCTTGCCCCACTTGGCCAGCGCGGCTTTCGCCTCGGCGAGCGCCTCGTCGCCCTGCTCGGTCAAAAACAGATAGGGGGTATTGGGAATGCCGATGGCGGAGAGCCACA
Source organism: Aeromonas sp. Marseille-Q7275 (assembly GCF_965119515.1). Classification (NCBI taxonomy): domain Bacteria; kingdom Pseudomonadati; phylum Pseudomonadota; class Gammaproteobacteria; order Aeromonadales; family Aeromonadaceae; genus Aeromonas; species Aeromonas sp. Marseille-Q7275. The sequence goes on along the minus strand of NZ_CBCPLW010000011.1, from coordinate 22,912 downwards.
GCTTGGTGCTGACCTTGTTGAAGCAGATCTTGCTCGCCTCGGCATCGCAACCGAGATAAGGCAATCCGGCCAGCTCGAGGAAGGATTGCAGATCGCCGGTCTCACCCGGATAGCCGTGGATGCAGGGCACCACGTAGTCCACCGGACGGGCCACGCTGTCAAAGGAGAGCAGCTTGTCCAGACCCAGCTTGCACTCGCGGCCGTCGGCACTGAGCCAGCGGTCGGCAAACATCTCGACCCGGGTCACTTCAACCCCAGGCAAAAGACCGAGCTGTTGTTCGAGGAAATTGGCACTGCGCAGAGAGACTTCGTGCTCGGCGCCACCGCCGCCGCACAGCAGCAAGACATGCATGTTCTTCATTAGATGTGATCCCTTGGGAGAAGCGGCTTCGTCATGGCCGGGGAAAATCCGGCTGCGCGACCTGCGCACCAAACAACGGGCGAAGCCAGATACGAACATAAGTGCGGCCAGTGTAGCAAGGGAGAGGAAGCCTTGTCAGCCGATGGGGGCGCCATCCCCCCATCCTGGCCCGTAAAAAGCGGCGCCTGTGTCAAAAACGGGACGAAACGGATTCAGCGAGGGGGATCGACCCGCCCGGCGCCATTGCCATTGACCCTAAACCAGCCGGCGATGCTGTAACGCTCCTCGCTCGCGGGCAGTACCTCGTGGGGAAACTCCTCCGACAGGAAGAGCACCAGCCGCCCCCCCTTGGGGGAGACATCCATCAGAAACTGCTCGTCGTTGTCATAGACCCGCAGCACGCCCCCCGCCTGGGGCTGCCAGCCGTTGTTCAAGTAGAACACCGAGGTGAGACGGCGGTTGGAGCGCCCGGCAAAGGCGTCGCGGTGGGTCGCATAGAAGTCGCCCCGGCGGTAGCGGGCGAAGTGGGCCTCGTAGTCGAACAGCCCCAGCATCAGGCTGCGATTGGCCGCCAGACGCAGGGACTCCATGCGGGCCAGATAGTCGGCCACGGGGGCGCCCAGGTCGGGATCCAGCCAGTGGATCTGATCACGGCGGATCTCAGGGTTGCCCTGATGCAGCCCCTCCCGCCCAATCCCTGCAGGTTGCCACTCCCCCGGCAGGCAGGCCCGCAAGGCATCCACCTCGGCGGCGGTTAAGAAATCATCCACAATCACCCATCCCCGGGTGTAAATGGCATCCATGACGGCTTGATAGTCCAAGATTGACTCGCAGCGAGTGGAGAGAGTGCGCTTTGTAGCGACTTCCCCCCCTTGGCACAAACCGGATTGCTTCTCTTGAGAAGTCCCGCCATCAATAAGGGCCTGGCCCCGGGCGCCGATTTCCCCTTGCCCCGCCGCCCCTGGCCCGCTAACGTGAAAACAAGGCCCGAAACGGGTCTCCCTCTGCATCCATGACTCAGGAGAGCGCCATGCCCTTGCCCACTATCCCCCTGCAACGACTCGATGGCAGCGAGTTTCCCGGTGACGCCCTGCAAGGGAAGGTCCTGCTGGTGGTCAACGTGGCCAGCCGCTGCGGCTTTACCCCCCAATACACCGGGCTGGAGGCGCTTCATCGCCAGTTTGGCCCGGCGGGACTGGTGATCCTGGGCTTCCCCTGCGATCAGTTCGGCCACCAGGAGCCCGGCGATGCCGAGGAGATAGCCAGGTTCTGCTCCATCGATTACCCGGTGAGCTTCCCCCTGATGGCCAAGTGCGAGGTCAACGGTGAGCAGGCCCACCCCTTCTATCGCTGGCTCAAGCAGCAAAAGCCTGGGCTGCTCGGGAGCGAGGCCATCAAGTGGAACTTCACCAAGTTCCTGCTTGATCGGGAGGGCCGGGTGGTGGACCGCTTCGCCCCCCAGACCAAACCCGAGGATCTGGCGGGGGCCATCCAGGGGCTGCTGTGAGCCGGGCGACGGACGGCCCTGGCCCCTCTCCCATCGGCGCGGCAGGCCCCCTTTGTGCCCCGAGTCCTCATTCGTGACGCCGATACTGCGTGCCTGCGTCACTTCTGCTATATTACGCGCCCATTATCTTTTTCGTGTCGTAGCGCCCGCGGGACGGGCCTGAAGGGATCAGGCTGTGCCCTGACCCGCTACCCACCTTCTTCCATGTCGTGACGGGCCCAGGCTGTCGTCACCCGTTGAGCCCAAGGCTCGGAGTTTCTCTCGAACATGTCATTCAATGAACTGGGTCTGTCACCGCATATCCTTCGGGCCGTCAAGGAGCTGGGTTACGAACAGCCCACCCCCATCCAGCAGCAAGCCATCCCGGCCATTCTGGCCGGTCAGGACGTGCTGGGCGGCGCCCAGACAGGGACGGGCAAGACGGCCGGTTTCACCCTGCCCATGTTGCACCGCCTGCTGGCCAACCACGGCCGTGGCGGCCGCCGTCAGGTCCGCGCCCTGGTGCTGACCCCGACCCGGGAGCTCGCCGCCCAGGTGGGCGAGAGCATCATCAAGTACGCCCATCATCTGCCGTTCCGCACCCTGATCGCCTATGGCGGCGTCAGCATCAAGCCGAACCTGGACGCCATCAAGCTCGGGGTCGACATCCTGGTCGCCACCCCGGGCCGCCTGCTGGATCTGCTGACCCAGGGGGCACTCACCCTGAGCGCCCTGGAAGTGCTGGTGCTGGATGAGGCGGATCGCATGCTGGACATGGGCTTCATCACCGACATTCGCCGCATCATGAAGGCGCTGCCGGAAGAGCGGCAGACCCTGCTCTTCTCCGCCACCTTCTCGAACGACATCAAGGCGCTGGCGGACGATCTGCTCAAGGACCCCACCCTGATCGAGGTGGACCCCAGCAACACCGCCGCCGATCAGGTGACCCAGCGCGTCATCCAGGTCGACCGGGAACGCCGCCGGGAGATGCTCTCCCACATGATCGGCCGTGGCAACTGGCAGCGGGTGCTGGTGTTCGTGCGTACCAAGCAGATCGCCGACCGCCTCGCCCAGCAGATGCAAAAGGATGGTCTCAATACGGTCGCCATTCACGGTGACAAGAGCCAGGGTGCCCGCAACCGGGCGCTGGCCGATTTCCGCGAGGGCAAGGTGCGGGTGCTGGTCGCCACCGACATCGCCGCTCGCGGCCTGGACATCGATCAGCTGCCCCACGTGATCAACTTCGAACTGCCCCAGATGGCGGAGGATTACATCCACCGCATCGGCCGCACCGGCCGCGCCGGCCGTGGCGGCGAGGCCATCTCCCTGGTGAGCCAGGACGAGCTGGGCCAGCTCAAGGAGATCGAGGCGCTGATCGGCCAATCCCTGACCGTGGAGATCCTGGAAGGGTACGAGCCGAGCGGCAAGCCGAGCCGCCAGACCCTGCCAGGCAGCAAGCCGGTGCAAAACCCGCCCCGTGCCCGCGGCCATGCCAACGCCAAGAGCAACAATGCCAAAGGCAAGCCTGATGCGGCCAAAGGCAAGGGCAACGGCCCCAAGAAGCCGGCCCCGGCCCGCAAACGCGAGGTCGTGGGGGAAGACATCGGCTTCACCCCCATGCGCCGCCTGCCCAAGGCCCAGCGGGACGACTATCAGGACAACTCCAGCGAGGAGTGAGGCAACCCCTTGCCGACCTGACACAAAAAAACCGCCCACTTCGGGCGGTTTTTTTATGCTCCGGCGCCCTTACTCGGCGGCCAAGGCCATGTGCAACAGGGGATAGGGCTTGCCCTGGCCATCCAGGGGGGAGCGCCCCGTCACCTCGAAACCCAGGTGCTGATAGAAGCCGAGGGCCTGGGCATTCTGCTCGTTGACGTCCACCCTTCTCGCCCCTTGCCCATTGATGGCGTGGGCCACCAGCAGGCGGCCGACCCCGCGCCCTCTCGCCTCGGGGGCGATGAAGAGCATCTCGATGTTGCCATCGTGCACGCCGCAAAAACCGGCTATCTCCCCCTCCTCTCCCCTGGTGCAGACCAGATCCACCGCCGCAAAATAGTGCTCCAGGATCAGGGGCTTGAGCGTGGCAATATCCGCCTCTTGCAGGAAGTGATGGGTGGCGCGCACCGAGGCCTCCCAGAGGGCGATCAGGGCCTGGTAATCCCCGGTTTGCGCTTGTTCAATCTTCATGATGTTGTGACTCAATCTCTGGTAAACGTTGGCAATGGGGGACCCAGCGTCAGGGGATTGCCCTGGCCTCGGCCTGCTTGATCACAAAGCCCTTCTCGATGCCGGCCTTGAAACCCAGCTTTTCGTACAGGCGGTGGGCCTCTTCGCGCCCCTCCCCCGACAGCAGCATCACCTTGTAGCAATCCAGCTCCCAGGCCAGGGTCAGGGCCTGCGCCAGTACTTGCTGGCTCAACCCCTGACGCCGAAACGCAGAGGCCGTCACCACGTGCTCTATGATGGCGAAGGGCCTGCCGCCGTTGGTCAGGGTCGGGATCACCCCGAGCTGGCAGGTGGCGGCGAGCTGCCCCTCCACCTCGGCCACCAGGATCCGCACCCCGGGCTCGGCCAGCAGCTGCCTGAGCGCCGCCCTCGCCACCGATGGCGTCAACACGGGATCCCGGGGCCTGAGCTCGGCGTAAAGGCCGAGCAAACCCGCCAGATCCTGCTCCCTGCACTCTCTGATCACCGCCATGGCAACCCTCCTGATCTTCTGCGCCCCTGCCGCCCTATGCGGATCTGGGGGCAAACATGATGATGGCCATGCCCGTGAGGGCGACCCCGGAGCCGACCCAGTCCCATAGGGTGGGTCTGATGCCATCCACCGCCCAGAGCCAGAGGATGGCCACGAAGATATAGACGCCCCCATAGGCGGCATAGACACGGCCGGCGGCAGTCGGATGCAGGGAGAGCAGCCAGGCAAAGAGGGCAAGACTCAGGCCCGCAGGTAGCAGCAACCAGGCGCTCCGCCCCTGGGTCAGCCACAGATAGGGCAGATAGCAGCCGACGATCTCGGCCAGCGCGGTGATCAGAAACAACCCGATCGTTTTGAACTCCAGCATCATGGGTCTCTAGCAAGGGTGTGACAGAGGCTGAATGTTAAAACAACTCATGGGGTTATGTAAGCACGGCGACGGCGCAGGCCAGGAGGAAGGGAGGAGAGCCTTCCCCCACGGGCGCGGGGGAAGGGAGGCGTCAACGGACCCTGACTGCCTGGAGCAAGGCAGAGACATCCGGGCCAAAGGTTCGGCTGCCAATGGCCTCGCGAATATCCGCTTCGTCGTAACGGCTGGCCGGGTAGACCACCACGCAGGCGGTGTCGCCGGGGGCGAGGAAGTGAGTCTCGCCGAAGGGGGTGTAGCGGGTGGCGCCTATGCTGATGAGGGCGTGGGCCGGGCGCCCCGCCTGGGCCAGCAGCCCCTGGATATGCTCGGCCGGGCCTTCATCCTGCTGATGGTTGAACTTGTCGATGGCCCAGTCGAGCAGCTGCCGATGGAAGTAGCTGTAGTCCACCGCCGCGCTGTCGACGCCATAGGGGTGCAGCTCCCCATCGCGCTCCAGATAGCAGGCGATGCGGTAATCGTCGAGCTCGCAACCCGGGGCAAAATGGCCGAGAGGCAGCAGAGTGGCCGCCAGCCCCTTGCTCTCCTCCCCCCAGTTCTTCTTCTCGCTGATCTTTTTGGCGTTGGGGCGACGGATGGAGCAGTCGTTGTAGGCGCCGAACGCCTTGGGATGGATGGCCACCACCTGCTCCCCCGCGTACTCCAGCTCGCACCAGAGCGCTACCTCGGGTTCGATTTGCACCTTCTCGTCGCCGCTCACCGCCGCCTCTGGCAGGAAGATGGCCTCGCCGCTCAATGGGAAGACGCCGAGCTGGCCCGGATGATCCGGCACATAGAAGGGGAACAGCGCCTTGGGGGCAACCTTGTCCGCGACCTTGACGGCGACGAAGTCCGCCGCCTCGCCGGCCTGCTCCAGATGGCCGGCGAAGTTGCCCGCCACCCCCAATCCGATAAAGCGGTTCAATCTGGTGATCTGCATCTGTGGCTCCATTGGCGCGGCCCGGGCCGCCGCCTCGTTGTCTATGTTCAGGGCGGCAGCACTACCGCCAAAGAGGGAGCTTATTAGAGCACAGCCCCCTGGCGGCGCCCAGTTGCCCGGCCACAAGCTGTGCACCAGGGCGGATTTTCCCTCACCAGATGGTCATAAAGAGAGCAGTCAGCGCCAAGCTGTGATCCCGGTGCTTGGGCGAGCCCCGCGCTTTTGCTAGTCTGCCCTATTCATTTTCCGTTTGGGTGCCGGTGCCGAGCCATGACCACACATTTTCAGGGTCGATTGGAAGAATACAGAGCTGAGCTCGAATACTTAGCTATAAAGCTGTACCTGCGGTAACGAGAGTATCGTTTTTATAAAAATTTATGCCTTTAAAATCAAAAAATTAGAATTTAAGCAGTGCTACAAACCTAAGATCAACCTAATTAAACAAAGGAATGTGTCTTGAAACACTATCTCAGTGCCCTGCTCTCCTTACTTGCCGTCGGCTGCAGCTCTACCTATCAGCAGGCAGATCTACAAGCACTGACCAGCAAACTCGATGCCAGCCAAGGAGTACTCATTTCTCAACCACAAGATGGATCATATGAGACAACGCAGTATCAGAATTCGGGGCAAATGACAGCCCAAGTAATCTATGCTGCATTTTCCAAAAAAGCCCAGAAAGTCGACTACTCATTGTCATGGCGATCCTTGCCTGAATAGCATTGAACCAACTCAGTTCAGATATTACGTAAAACCCGTAATTCTACATTGGGAAGAGCGGGCAACAGAGTGGTCTGGAAAACCAGATGTAATTGAAATACAGATACTTATCTACGACACGCTAAGCAAAAAAAACATTGCTAACAGTTCATTCAAGGGGAAAAGTAAATGGGCCACATTTGGTGGAGACCATCCACAAGATCTGTTACCGGAGCCGACTGAAAAATATGTGGACACCCTCTACTAACCGTTTAAGTCACTGGGATACAACCATGATCGACAAACTCGCCTGGCTCACCTTCAAGGAGGGGCAACTGCTCTGTGCCCGCTCCCACGGCAAGGCCCTCTATTACATCCCCGGCGGCAAGCGTGAGCCGGGCGAGAGCGACGCGGCGGCCCTGGTGCGCGAGATAGCGGAGGAGCTGGCGGTCAGCCTCAAACCCGAGACCCTGCGCCTCGCCTGCGAGTTCAGCGCCCAGGCCGACGGCAAGCCGCAAGGGGTAGAAGTCCGGCTGCGCTGCTACACCGGCGAGGCTGACGGCAGCCCCACCGCCTCGGCGGAGATCGCCGAGCTGCGCTGGCTGGACAGCCGCCATCTTGACGAGATCTCCCCGGTCTCCCGCCTGCTGTTTCAATGGCTGGCCGAGCAGGGACTGATCCGCTAGGGAGATGGGTCGTGGACGAATATCTCCCATGCCCCGCCCGCTGTTCCAGTGGCTGGCAGAGCAGGGGCTGATCCGCTAGCGGCATGGCCCATGGACGAATATCTCTCATGCCCCGCCCGCTGTTCCAGTGGCTGGCCGAGCAGGGGCTGATCCGCTAGGGAGATGGCTCGTGGACAGCCTTCCAGCTCCGTCCCAGGAACACCGGCTGACAGAGCAAGATTGAACCGTTAATCCCGAATTGATTGGCAATTGGATACAAGAAGAGGAGTTTCAATGGAGATCCTTGAGGTCGATAGCACCAGAGGCATCAAGCCTGCGTTGATCACACTGCTGCAAGATTGCGTGGCCAGCGGCGCCTCGGTGGGCTTCCTGCCGCCCCTGCAGGAAGAGCGGGGATTGGAGTACTGGCAAGGCATCGAAGGGGAGCTGGCCGACGGGGTGCGCAAGCTCTGGGTGGCCTTCGATCAGCACCACCTGGTGGGGGCCCTGCAGCTCTCCCTGTGCACCAAGGCCAACGGCGGCCACAGGGCCGAGGTGGAGAAGCTGATGGTACACAGCCAGGCCCGCGGCAAGGGGGTGGGCCGCGCCCTCATGCAGGCCATGGAGCAAGGGGCCCGCGAGGCCGGGCGCACCCTGCTGGTGCTGGACACCCGGGTCGGCGACATCGCCTCCACCCTCTACCGCCAGCTGGGCTACCAGGAGGCCGGTCAGATCCCGGACTTCGCCCGCAACGCGGACGGCACCCTGGCGGCGACCCAGTTCTTCTACAAGCAGCTCTGAGGGGCGAGAAGCCCAAAGGCCCAACGCAACAAGGCCAGCCCCGAGGCTGGCCTTGTTTATTGGCGCGTTCACTGCTCAAATGGCCCCTTCATCCAGAGACGGCAAGGAGCCATCATGATATTGGAAGTCGCCCCGCTGCAGATCATCCCGGGCCAGACTGCCGCCTTCGAGCAGGCATTCGCGCAGGCCCAGCGCATCATCAGCACCCTGCCCGGCTACGCCGGCCACCAGCTGCAACGCTCACTGACCGACTCACACCGCTACCTGTTGCTGGTCAACTGGCAACGGCTCGAGGATCATACCCAGGGCTTTCGCGGCTCCCCCCAGTACCAGGAGTGGAAGGCGCTGCTCCATCACTTCTACGATCCCTTCCCCACTGTGGAGCATTTTCAGGCGGTACAACCTTGATCAGCCAAGGATGAGCTTGGCCGATCACGGTTGCCGCATCACGCCACCTCGCCTGCCAGGCGCTCGGCCCTGTGTGCGATCCGCGGCTCGGCGAAGTCGGCCTGGGCCGCGATCAGCTGCAACTCGTAGGCATCCGCCTGCCAGGTCTGGCGCAGCACCGCATCGACCGCGGCATTGGTGCGCTCGAAGGCGGCCACCGCATCAAACCCCGCCTGCAGGTTGGCCAGCATCAGGGCGCTGATGAGATCCCCCACCCCCACCGGCTGGCGGGCAAACTCGTAGAGCGGCCGGGCGATGAGATAATCCCCCTCGGGGGTGGCCAGCAGCATCTCGAAACGGCCGGGATCACTGGCGGCGCGCCCCAGGTGCTTGACCAGTACCATCTTGACGCCGCTTTCCAGCAGTTGGTGGGCGGCGGCGCGGGTCTGGGCCAGGGTCGTCAGGTGGGCGCCGCACAGGGTCTCCAGCTCCAGCAGGTTGGGGGCCATGATGTCCGCCACCGGCAGCGCCTGCTCGGTGAGGAAGCGGGTCACGCCGGGGGCGACTATGCACCCCTTCTCCGGGTGACCCATCACGGGATCGCAAAAATAGATGGCCGCCGGATTGGCCGCCTTGACGGCCGCGACCACCGCCAGGATCTCGTTCCCCTGCTCCGCCGATCCCAGGTAGCCGCTCAGTACCGCATCGCAGTGCCCCAGCACCTCGATATCCATCAGCCCCTGACAGAGGGCGCTGATATGGCCGGCGGGCATCGCCATCCCCTGCCAGCCCGCCGCGTACTGGGTGTGATTGGAAAACTGCACCGTGTTGACGGGCCAGACCTCCATGCCGAGACGGCGCATGGGAAAGACGGCGGCGCTGTTGCCGGCACAGCCAAATACCACATGGGACTGGATAGAGAGAATGCGTTTCATCGACACCACCACTGAAGAAGCATGAGGAAAGCGGGCAATATATCGGATGCAGAGCGGGCTCTGCCAGCGATTCCCGGCAACCCTCGCCATTTATGCGGCAAAAAGACCATTCCATGGAGTGTTACGCCAACCCCCGCCACCCTTGCTCAACCTGGGGAACCAGAATCGCCTCGGTCTCGTCGGTGTAACATGGGTTCTTCACACTCTTGTTTGATGGCATATGAGATCATTTTTAATACAGAGTGGCGGATGGCGGGAGAAAAAATGAGGAAGAGCGATAAGGCGTGGAGGGCACTGAGCCCGGGGCCTATGACCCCGGGCTTTATAGTTAAGGCTTAAGGCCTGGCGAAGTGATAGACCCAGCCTTCGTCCAGGGGGAAGTCGGAGGGCGCAGAGACAAGATCCGGCAGGGCCGCGGCCGCTCCCCCGGCGGCATATTGCAGCGCCATCAGGGCGCAGAGGGCGGCGTCGTAACGATCCGTCCCGGCCACCACATCAGCCGGCAAGGAGGCTGCTATCTCCTCCCTGGCAGGTGAAGCCTTACCTGCGACCTTGGCAAGAGCCGGATAGACCTCCAGCACGGCGCGCTCGGCCCGGGGCTCAAGCCTCGGCACAAGCTGCAGATCCCCAAGGCGCGGCAACATGGAGAGCGCCAAGGTGGCGTTGTTGCCGAGCCTGTCGAAGGTGGCAGACAGCGGCTTCTTGCCGTATTGCTGATGCAGCCAGCGCTCGCAGTCCCGATAGGCATAGGGGTTGTCTATCTCCCGCTGGGGCACGGCGCACTCGACTCCCCTCCCCGCCAGCAGCTCGCCGAGGGCGCGGGGAAAGGCCAGCGGAGCATCGATGCCGAGCGCCAGTCGCGGGCAGGCCAGCACCTGCATCAGCGCCATCTCGTCTTGCAGCGCCGGGCGCAGCAAGGCGTCCAGATCCGGCGCCACCCGGGAGCTCAACCGAAACAGGGGGGAGACCCCGAGCCAGCGCAACTGCTGCGTGCGGGCCTGCCAGCCCACCACGGCCACCGCCTGGGCATTGCCCTGCCAGCCCCTCACATCCCAACCGATGCCGATGGCATCCAAGTGTTCCGTTGTCATGCCCCTGTCACCTCTGCGCACTATTGATGGTGCACAGGGTAATGGCTGCGTCCCCTAAAGCAAGACCGAGTGCCCCTGCTAGAAGGATTTCTTGAAGTTGATGAGGGGCAGTATGGGGAAGATGCCGTTCTCGGCGTAGTTGGCGAGACCTATCTGCAGGCCATCGAGCTGCTTGGTGGCATTGATGAAGCCAAGCTGGAAGGTGGTGCGCTCGGCATAGTTGACGAAGCCGAGGTTGGCCAGGGCATTGCCCTTGGCGATGTTGACCGCCCCCCAGTTGAGCCCCTGCACGTTGTTGGTCAGGTTGACGAAGCCCAGGTTGACCCCGGTGTCCTGCCCCTCGTGCCAGTTGACGGCGTTGATGGCGACCCCGCCGAACTGGTGACGCACCCGGGCGGCGCCGAAGAAGATGCCCAGCTGCAGACCGGTGAACTGATCCACGTCGGAGAGGGCGAACACCGGCAGATCGATGCCCTTAACCTGACCGGTGCGGCCATACAGGAAGGAGGCGCGCGCCCCTTCCACCTGGTGGGAGGCTGGCAGGTTGATGCCGGGCAGGGAGATCTGGACCGGGGTGCTGGCCTGGGCGGCGGCGGCGAGGGCCAGCGCGGAGCAACCGAGCAGCAGGGCGAGAGGTTTCATCGGGATTCCTTGGCAGTCTGAATGACATGCCAGCCTACCAGCGCGGCGCTGGCGGGACGAGCGTGCACCAGGCCCCGTGCGTCACCTCTCGTCTGACCCCACTCCCGGCGAGGAACGCTGACATAAAAATTCAAACAGAAATTAACATTTATGTCATTTACACCAAACCGCATTTGATTGCAGAATGCTCAAACGTGTGTTTGAACAGAGCAAACAACACGTAAACATGGATGACGAGTTGTACCCACTCTGGGCCAGTTGGCTCATAACAATACAGTTCAGCCGAAATGGAGACGCATGATGAATATGGACATACTCAAGAGCTTTACCGAGCAGATGCAAGGCTTTGCCTCCCCCCTCACCCGCTACAACCAGCTGCTGGCCAGCAACATAGAGCAGCTGACCCGGTTGCAGCTGGCCTCCGCCAACGCCTACGCCGAACTGGGCCTCAACCAGTTGCAGGCCGTGAGCAAGGTGCAGGATGCCCAGAGTCTGGCTGCCCTGGGTACGGTGCAACTGGAGACCGCCAGCCAGCTCTCCCGCCAGATGCTGGACGATATCCAGAAGCTCAACGCCCTCGGGGTACAGTTCAAGGAAGAGCTGGATGCCCTGACCGCGGACGGCATCAAGAAGAGCACGGGCAAGGCCTGATAACCCCTGGCTGCCCGCTCGGGCAGCCACATCTCCCCACGGCTCGACGGTGCGGGCGAGTTCCCGCCGCGGGTGTGGGTGAAGGAGAGCACATGAGCCAACCATCTTATGGCCCGCTGTTCGAGGCCCTGGCCCACTACAACGAGAAGCTGCTGGCCATGGCCAAGGCCCAGACAGAGCGCACCGCCCAGGCGTTGCTGCAGACCAATCTGGACGATCTGGGCCAGGTGCTGGAGCAGGGCAGCCAGCAACCCTGGCAACTGATCCAGGCCCAGATGAACTGGTGGCAGGATCAGCTCAAGCTGATGCAGCACACCCTGCTCAAGAGCGCAGGCCAGCAGAGCGAGCCGGTGATCACCCCGGAGCGCAGCGATCGCCGCTTCAAGGCCGAGGCCTGGAGCGAACAACCCCTTTATGACTACCTCAAGCAGTCCTACCTGCTCACCGCCAGGCACCTGCTGGCCTCGGTGGATGCCCTGGAGGGCGTCCCCCAGAAGAGCCGGGAGCGGCTGCGTTTCTTTACCCGCCAGTATGTCAACGCCATGGCCCCCAGCAACTTCCTGGCGACCAACCCGGAGCTGCTCAAGCTGACCCTGGAGTCCGACGGCCAGAACCTGGTGCGCGGGCTGGCCCTCTTGGCCGAGGATCTGGAGCGCAGCGCCGATCAGCTCAACATCCGCCTGACCGACGAATCCGCCTTCGAGCTCGGCCGGGATCTGGCGACCACCCCGGGCCGGGTGGTGCAGCGCACCGAGCTCTACGAGCTCATCCAGTACAGCCCGACCACCGAAACGGTGGGCAAAACGCCGGTACTGATCGTGCCCCCCTTCATCAACAAGTACTACATCATGGACATGCGGCCCCAGAACTCCCTGGTTGCCTGGCTGGTCGCCCAGGGCCAGACGGTGTTCATGATCTCCTGGCGCAACCCTGGGGTGGCACAGGCGCAGGTCGATCTCGACGACTACGTGGTGGACGGCGTCATCGCCGCCCTGGACGCCGTGGAGGCGGCCACCGGCGAGCGGGAGGTGCACGGCATCGGCTACTGCATCGGCGGCACTGCCCTGTCGCTCGCCATGGGCTGGCTGGCGGCGCGGCGCCAGAAGCAGCGGGTGCGCAGCGCGACCCTGTTCACCACCCTGCTGGACTTCTCCCAGCCCGGGGAGCTTGGCATCTTCATCCACGAACCCATCATAGCGGCGCTTGAGGCGCAAAATGAGGCCAAGGGCATCATGGACGGGCGCCAGCTGGCTGTCTCCTTCAGCCTGCTGCGGGAGAACAGCCTCTACTGGAACTACTACATCGACAGCTACCTCAAGGGGCAGAGCCCGGTGGCCTTCGATCTGCTGCACTGGAACAGCGACAGCACCCATGTGGCGGGCAAGACCCACAACAGCCTGCTGCGCCGTCTCTACCTGGAGAACCAGCTGGTGAAGGGGGAGCTCAAGATCCGCAACACCCGCATCGATCTCGCCAAGGTGAAGACGCCCGTGCTGCTGGTGTCGGCGGTGGACGATCACATCGCCCTCTGGCAGGGCACCTGGCAGGGCATGAAGCTGTTCGGCGGGGAGCAGCGCTTCCTCTTGGCGGAATCGGGCCACATCGCCGGCATCATCAACCCGCCGGCCGCCAACAAGTACGGCTTCTGGCTCAACGGGGCCGAGGCCGAGAGTCCGGAGAGCTGGCTTGCTGGGGCGACGCATCAGACCGGCTCCTGGTGGCCCGAGATGATGGGCTTTATCCAGAGCCGTGACGAAGGGTCGGAGCCAGTCCCCGCGCGGATCCCGGCGGAGGGGCTGGCCCCCGCCCCCGGCCACTATGTCAAGGTGCGGCTCAACCCGGTGTTTGCCAGCGCCACCGAGGAGGACGCCGCATGAGCCCACTGCCCCTGGAAGTAGGCCAGAAGGCCCGTCTCAGCAAGCGGTTCGGGGCGGCGGAGGTGGCCGCCTTCGCCGCGCTCTCGGAGGACTTCAACCCCCTGCACCTGGATCCGGTCTTCGCCGCCACCACGGCGTTCGAACGGCCCATCGTCCACGGCATGCTGCTCGCCAGCCTCTTCTCCGGGCTGCTGGGCCAGCAGTTGCCGGGCAAGGGGAGCATCTATCTGGGCCAGAGCCTCAGCTTCAAGCTGCCGGTCTTTGTCGGGGACGAGGTGACGGCGGAGGTGGAGGTGATTGCCCTGCGAGATGACAAGCCCATCGCCACCCTGGCCACCCGCATCTTCACCCAAGGCGGCGCCCTCGCCGTGACGGGGGAAGCCGTGATCAAGCGGCCTTGAGCACCGACGGCACACAGACACAATCAGCCCGGCCCTCGCCGGGCTGATTGTTTGCCGCGCTCCGTTCCCCCTTTTTCGGGGCAATTGGGCCCAGGCCCTTTCCCTGCCCCGCCTAACTGCCTAAAATGGCCGCCCTGCCGTGTAGGCATTCATCCAGCTAGAGGATTTCCCATGGAGACGTTTCTGCTCGAAGGTCACCCCTTCGTTGCCTTGTGTGACCTGATCAAGCATCAGGGTTGGGCCGATTGTGGCGGTGCCGCCAAGGCGCTGGTCGCCGAGGGCCTGGTGGAAGTGGACGGTCAGGTCGAGACCCGCAAGCGCTGCAAGATAGTGGCCGAGCAGGTGGTCAACTTCAACGGCATGAAGGTCGTGGTGAAGGAAGGCGTCAGCCCCGAGATCCTCTAAGCCCGAGAGCTGCCTAGCACAGTCGTCGGGCCAGGGGCATCAAGACCGTGCTGAAGGAAGGGCCCACCCCGAGATCCGCGGACCCTTGCCCCCGCCCTGCCAGCACACTGTGGCGGGCTAGCTTGCCTTGATCGACAGGGTCAGCACGAAGCGCGCCATCGCCTCATCCCCGTTGAGCGACGGGCAGGTGGCCACCACCTGGATGGGGCGGTTGATGCGCTGCCCCGTCGCCAGGGACTCGTCTATCATGGCGTCGATGGCCTCCCCGGCCGCACAGTCAAACTGCACATCCCCCTCGGGGCGCTTCAGAAACTCCCCCTGCACATCCTTGAAGGCAAAATGCACCTTCTTGCGCCTTGCCCGCCCCTTCTCCATCACCAGCAAGCCCCCCACCAGATCGGCGCCGGTGGCGAGCGCCCCGAAGTACATGCTGCCCAGGTGGTTGCGGGTGCGCCAGCCCAGCGGAATGCGGATGCGCAGCGCCCTGGCGTTCATCTCCTCGATGACGGGGGCGCAAAAACCGATGACGGGAATATAGCGCCAGGCGAACAGGCGCAGTGCCAGATTGGCTTTGAAGCGTTGCAGGTCCATTGCAAACTGATCCGATGAGTGAGTGTGAACGAAATGTTGCCAGTCACCACCCCAATAGACAAGCCTCCATTGCCGTCGTTGTGAGGGCGATCGGCTCCCGGGTGCATTTGAAAATCAAATGATGGGCGCCGTTGCATTCGATGGGCAAATGATGGGCCCGGGCATTCGTCGCCACAGCGACGCCATTTCCCCCCGATGGCGGAGGTTTTTTTCAAGAAAGAACTCATATGGCACTTTAATGACAGCCCTAGGCTGTGTTCTCAAAATGCTGGTTTTCTCTCCACCAATAGTTCCCGTAAGTAACGAAGGCAGAAAGCCAGCTTGATAAAGGCTGCAAAACTTCCCGCCAGCTTTTCATACCTCGTTGAGAATCGGCGAAACTTCTTCAGCCATCCGAAGCACCGTTCGACCACATTTCTCCTACGATAACGAGCTTTGTCTAACACCAGTGGACGTCCCTTATGGTGCCGTTGCTGGTCGCTGCGTTGCGGGATAACCGCTTTTATCTTTCTGCGCCGGAGTTCTGCCCGCAGAGCCCTGCTGCTATAGGCCTTATCTGCGGCAAGATGCGTTGGCCGCGTGCGATAACGGCCTGATGAAGTCGGGATCCTTGCCATGGCCAACGCACTTGTCGCATATCTGATTTCCGCTGATTGCCCCGGCGAAAGGCAGAACCCCAGCGGTAAACCATTACCATCAGTGACCAAGTGAATTTTGCTGCCAAAACCACCACGAGAGCGACCAAGAGCTTGATTCACCGGAGTGTTTTTTTACGCGCTCCGGCAGCATCTTTGGATGCCCTGACATTGGAGCCGTCAATGCACCACAGGTCGAAGTCGATAAGCCCTTCTTCATTGAGATGCAGTTGCAGTGCCGCAAGGATGGCATCGATGCGGCCTGTGCTTTGCCAACGTCGAAAGGAGTTGTAGACCGAGTTCCATGGGCCGAAACGTTCTGGCAGATCTCGCCAAGGTGCACCGGTGTGAAGTATCCAGAGAATGCCATCAAGCACTTGGCGTGGCTCACGAGTAGGGCGTCCGCTTATGCGGTGATGTGGAAACAGGGGCTCGATAAGCCCCCATTGTGCATCGGTTAACTGATAGCGACGGGACACTACATAGGTCTTAAGCTGTTGAGAAGATGTGAGATTATATCTTCATCACTTTAAGAACACAGCCTAGTCGAATGAAAGCCAACGAGAAACGGGGTTGCCCCGGCGCTAGCCCACTCATCCGCCAGCGCCACTGGGATTAGTCACAGTAACGAAATGCCGCCCCCCTCGCTAGGCTCTGCTGGCTCGTGCATGGCCACTCGGCACCGAGCCATCCTGTGACACCAATCTCAGCATAAGGATAGAGAGATGAGTAACGTTCAACAGCTGTTCAACGGGGGCGAGAGCGCCGGTACCTTCCTGCTCAACTTCAACAACAACCGTGCCTTTGAGCTGTTTGGCCTGGAGTACCTCAAGTGCTATGCCAACCTCAGCACCAAGGGGAAGATGAGCAAGCCCCTGCCCACCGGGCCGCTCAGCTACGCCGTCGACTTCGCCATGGATTGCGGCTGCAGCTCTGTGCTGTTCGACTTCAACCTCGCCTACAAGAAGACCTTCGGCAACCAGGCCCAGGCCCCCCTGTGGCGCGAGTCGGACTACGAGGCCGAGATAGTGCTCTGCCAGCTGGTGCGCGAGGCCCCGGCCAACCGCCTGAGCAACCATGATCAGTTCGCCGAGGCCGAGGCCTTCTTCAACGACGTCAACCTGCCCACCGCAGCCAGGAATGTGGGGGGCGATCCCTATGCCGACAAGGACGGTCTGGTGGAGTTCATCGTCGCCAACGAGCTGCTGGACGATCCCGCCGTCATGGCCAGACTGGCGGAGCAGAAGGCCTACCTCATCGCCATCACCTCTGTGGTCACCGCCTACATCAATCGCTACGCCGAGGCCTATGGCGAGCAGTACAAGACGGACGCGGATCTCTGGGCCAAGGCCCTCTCCAAGATCCCCCTGATGGGGCCGAGCAAGATAGATCAGCAGAGCTACAGCCGCCACATCAAGGGGCTCAGCATCGCCACCGACTTCATCAACTTCATCATGGACGTGGTGGTGAGCCAGGGCACCACGGCGCTGGCGAGCTTCAACAAGTTCCTGCAAAAGCAGGGGGATGCCATCCGCTTCGGGGTGGAGAACAACAAGGACTTCTACAAGACCATCACGGTCGGCATCACGGTGGAAGTGTTCAAGGTGGGCAGCGAGCTGGTCTATGTGCCGAAGATCAAGCAGTACCGCGTCAACTTCGACCGCCAGAACAGCAAGTTCACCTCCGCCTGTGCCAGCGCCGAGTTCGTCGACATCCACTTCAACTACCTCTACGCCGCCAACGTGTTCGACTACGAGGCCTTGAAGGATCCGGAGATCAAGCGCGACTTCGACAGCTTCATCCAGAAGCAGCGCAAGGCCCAGATCGAGGAGGCCGACACCTTCTTCAACGACGACTTCCCGCCCCTGGAGCCCAAGCTGATCGCACGGCGCAAGGCCACGGTCTGAGGCACTTCCCATATAAAAAAACAGCCGGCAGATGCCGGCTGTTTTTATATGAGGAACCTCAGGCCCGTTTCTCTTCGAGCCAGGCCCCCTGGCTCTGCATCTCGAACAGCTGGGCATAGTGGCCCCCCAGCGCCATCAGCTCGGCGTGGGTGCCGCGCTCGCTCACCTGACCGCGGGAGAGCAGCAGGATTTCGTCCGCATCCACTATGGTGGAGAGCCGGTGGGCGATGGCGATGGTGGTGCGGCCACGGCGCGCCGCCGAGAGCGCCTGGGAGAGCGCGAGCTCGGTCTGGGAGTCCACGCTCGCGGTCGCCTCGTCCAGGATGAGGATCCGCGGATCCCCCACCAGGGCGCGGGCAAAGGAGAGCAGCTGGCGCTGACCGGCGGAGAGGTTCTTGCCCCCCTCCTCCATCAGGGTCTCCAGCCCCTTTGGCAGGTGGCGCACGAAGGCGGCCAGCTGCACCTCCTCCAGGGCCTGCCAGAGCCGCGCCTCATCGATGCCGTCACGGCCGAGGCGCAGGTTGTCCGCCAGGGTCCCGACGAAGATGAAGGGATCCTGCTGCACCAGGCCTATGCTGCGGCGCACCGCCGAGAGCGACAGCGCGCTCATGGGGTGATCATCGAAACGGATGCAGCCCTGATCCAGGGGGTAGAAGCCCATCAGCAGGCTGATGATGGTGGACTTGCCGCTGCCGGTGTGGCCCACCAGCGCCAGCATCTGGCCGGGACGGGTGGCAAAGCTCACCTCCTGCAGCACCGGTTGCTGGCCATCGTAGGAGAAGCTCACCCCCTCGAAGCTGACCCGCCCCTGCAACGCAGGGCTCTCCCCTTGCGTGCTTTCGCGGGATTCGTCCAGCAGGGCAAAGACCCGCTCCCCCGCCACCATGGCCTGCTGCAGCTGGTTGAGCTGGTTGGTCATCTCGATCAGGGGCTCGATCATGCGCCCCAGATAGCTGATGAAGGCGTAGAGCACCCCCACCTGGATGGCGCCGCCCGTGCTCAATCCCTCGTGGGCAAACAGGGCCAGCAGGCCGATGAGCACCATCATGTAGAAGAGATCGATGAGGGGGCGCAGCAGTATGCCGTTGATCTTGAGACTCTTGATCCTGGCCTGCCAGTGCTGCTGGTTCACCTCGGCAAAGGCATTGGCGAAGTGGCGCTCCTGCACCATGGCCTGGATCACCGGCATCCCCTGCAGGGACTCGTTGAGCCGGCTGTTGATGTCGGAGAGCAGGCTGCGGGTCGCCCGCACCACGGGCACGCTCAATTTCTGGTAGAGCCACATCACGGCCCCCACCGCCGGCAGCAGGGTGGCGCACACCAGCATCAGGCGAAGATCCAGCAGCGCCATGGAGATGAGGATGCCGCACAAGAGCACCACTTTTTGCACCAAGAGCCCTATCACCTGGACATAGAGGTTCATGATCGCCTCGGTGTCGTTGGTGATGCGGGAGATGAGGGAGCCCGAGCGGTGCTTGTCGAAATAGCGGGCAGGCAGCCGGATGGCGGTGGCAAACACCTGCTCGCGAAGGCGCTGCACCACCGCCTGGGCGATGCGGTTGAAGCGCAGGGATTGCAGGTAGAAACCCGCCGCCGAGAGCACCTGCAGGCCGAGATAACCGGCGGCAAGGGCGGCGATGTCGGGCCACACCAGCTGGCGCGGCGCCAGATAGTCGTCGATGAAGAGCTTGATGAGCAGGGGCCCGGCCACTTCGGCGCCGGTGGCCAGCAGCAGGCAGACGCCCGCCTGCACCAGCCAGCGGGGATAGCGGGCGCAATAGGCGAGCAGCCGTTTGATGGTCGGGTTCACAGACTTGCCTCCAGCACAGCACTCTCAGGGAATTGACTCTCTTTGCCCCCTTCTCCCCTTGCGGGAGAAGGATTGGGGATGAGGGGTACCACTCGTCTCATCGTCGAACTCACAGGCTCTCCTCCACGTCTTGTTCCGAGCCTCGGTAGCGCGCCCTGCTGACATACCTGCCCTGCGGATAAGGGACGGTGGCACACCTTGTCATCGTCGAACTCACAGGCTCTCCTCCACGTCTTGTTCCAGGCGCTGATAGCGCACCATGTCCGCATACCAGCCGTTGTGGGCCATCAGGGCGCCGTGAGTACCGCGCTCGCTGATGGCGCCCTGATCCAGCACCAGGATCTCGTCGGCCTGCTCCACCGCCGTCATGCGGTGGCTCACCAGAATGAGGGTCCGTCTGTGGGCCTTGAGCGCCAGCAGGATCTGCTGCTCGGTGTGGGCATCCACCGCCGACAGGGCGTCATCCAGCACCAGGACAGGTGCCGCCAGCAGCAGGGCGCGGGCGATGGCGAGACGCTGCTTCTGGCCGCCGGAGAGGGTCACCCCCTTCTCCCCCACCTCGGTCTCATACCCCCTGGGGAAACGAACGATGTCGTCGTGGACGCAGGCGATGCGGGCCACCCGCTCTATCTCCTCCCGGCTCGCCTCCGGCTTGCCGAGGGCGATGTTGGCGGCGATGGTGGTGGAGAACAGGAAGGGCTCCTGTGGCACATAGGCAAACTGGCTGCGCAGGGTGCCCAGGGGCAGCTGGTCGATGGGCACGCCCCCCATGGCAATGGTACCGGCCGTGGGATTGGCCAGCCGCATCAGGAGCTTGAGCAGGAGCTCTTGCCCGCCCCGGTGCGCCCCACCACCCCCAGCAGCATGCCTCCTTGCTGCAGGGCAACCACGCCATGCAGCAGGCTGCGCTGCTCCAGCCGATAACCCAGGCCCCTGGCCTCAAGCGGCAGAGCCGAGACAAAGGCCGCGGGCCGGACCGGCTCTTCGATGTCGCTGCGCTCCCCCAGCATGCTCTCGATGCGGGAGTAGGCGGCGCTGCCCCTCTCTATGATGTTGAACAGCCAGGCGATGGCGAACATGGGCCAGATAAGCTGACCCAGGTACATGGTGAAGCTGGTGAGCTCCCCCAGGGTCAATTTGTCTTGCAACACCAGGGCGCTGCCGCCGGCCACCGCCAGGAAGTAGGAGCAGCCGATGCACAGATAGATCACAGGATCGAACTTGGCATCGATGCGGGCCACCGCCATGTTGCGCTCCCCCGCCTGGCGGGTCAGCTCGGCGAAGCCCTGATCCTCGAGGGACTCCACCGCGTAGGACTTGAGCACCCGCACCCCGGAGAGAGCCTCCTGGGTCTTGTTATTGAGCCGGGAGAAGGCCCCCTGCGCCGCCTTGAACTCCTTGTAGATCTGGGTGCCAAAGCGGTTCATGAAGAAGGCCATCACCGGCAGCGGCAACAGGGAGAGCAGGGTCAGCTGCCAGGAGTACTGGCTGCACATGATGGAGAGCACCAGGATCCCGACGATGAAGGAGTCCACCAGGGTCAGCACCCCCTCCCCGGCCGTCATCTCCACCGCCTGGATGTCGTTGGTGGCGTGGGCCATCAGATCGCCGGTGCGGTGGCGCTGATAGAAATCCGGGCTCATGCGGGTGAAGTGGGTAAAGAGGCGGTTGCGCAGCACATAGGCGAGCCGGTAGGAGGCGCCAAACAGCATGACCCGCCACACGTAGCGCAGCAGATAGATGAGCAGCCCAAGACCCAGCAGCCCCGCCAGATAGCCCATCAGGGTGCCGTCATCGAGCTCCCCCCTGGCGATGCCATCCACCACCCAGCCCACCACCTTGGGGGGGATCACGGTCAACAGGGCCACCATCATCAGCAATGAGATGGCCATCAGATAACGCCGCCACTGATCCTTGAAAAACCAGCCAAGCCGCAAAAATACGCTCACAGTAAAGTCCTTGCTCGCGGCACAGCGGGGGCCGCGTGGTCATAAGAGAAGCTCAATACAATCGCCCCCGAGGTGGGGGCGATGGGAGTGGGTCATCATAGCCTGAAGCGGACGACTTGAGAACGATTGCTATCTCACCGGTTCACAGCCGCTTGTCCGGGGAGGAGAACGGGAAGGCGACCGACTCCTGCTGCTCGCCGGTCAGCAGGAAGTGGGAGACCTCCTCCCGGGTCTGGGTGAAGACCTGCTGCAACTGGTTGAGCTCCCCCTCGCTCAGCTCCTCTTGCAGCCGCAGCCGCCACTCCAGCTCGCCGGCAAGCAGTTGCAGCCGGGAGGCGGAGATGTTGGCCGACACCCCCTTCAAGGTGTGCAGCAGGCGGCAGGCCACCTCGGGCTGCTGGCGACGCAGGGCGGAGCGAATGTCCCACAGATCGTCCTTGTGCTCGGAGAGGAACAGCTTGAACAGGATCTGCAGCGCCTCCCTGTCCTGCTCCAGCCGGTGCAGGGCATCCTCCAGATCCAGCACCCCCATCAGATCCGGCGGCTTGACCTCGAGCGGCACCCGCCGCTCGCCGCTGGCGCTCTTCACCCACTGCAGCAGGTTGTTGTAGAGATCCAGCTTGCTCACCGGCTTGGTGACATAGCCGTTCATGCCGACCCCGAGGCAGCGCTCCCGATCGCCCGGCATGGCGCTGGCGGTGAGCGCTATGATGGGGACGTCGTGCTTGTCCACCATCTTGCGGATCTGGCGGGTCGCATCCAGGCCGTCGAGCACCGGCATCTGCAAGTCCATCAGGATCACGTCAAAGGGCTGCTCCGCCACCTGCTCCACCGCCTCGCGCCCGTTGTCCACCACGGTGACCACGGCCTCGACCCGGCGCAGGTACTCCATGATGAGCTGCTGGTTGACGCGGTTGTCTTCGGCCAGCAGCACCCGGGTCCCGTGCAGCAGCTCCCTGAAGTGCTGCTGATCCCCCTGCGCCTCGGCCTGACGGACCTTGTTGTCGTGGGAGCTGCCGTTGAGCAGCTCGTCCACCTTGGCCAGCAGGGCGTTTTCTGTCATGGGCTTGGGCAGGAAGTGGGTCAGCCCCATGCTCTCCATGCGCCCGTGCAGCCCCTCCCTGGACCAGGCGCTGGTCATCAGTATGGGCAGGCGCCGCCACTGGCTGTGCTGATACATCTCGAGGGCGAGATCCAGGCCGTCCTCCTGCCCCATGCGCCAGTCGAGGATGGCGAGCCGGATGTGGTGGCCGTCCTCGCGCAGCGCCTGGCGGGCGCGGGAGAGGCTGTTGACCGCGATCACCGAGGCGCCGGCCCGGCCCAGTATGTCCTTGGCGAGCTCCAGCACCAGTTCGTTGTCATCCATCATCAGGATGAGAGGCTGGTGATCGAAGAAGACCCGGCGCCCGGAGACCCCATAGACCGCCTGGGACAGGGGGATCTCGAACAGGAAGGTGGAGCCCACCCCGGGCTTGCTCTGCACCCTGATCTCCCCCCCCATCAGCCCCACCAGCCGCTGGGAGATGTTGAGCCCGAGCCCACGAGACTAGGCATGATCTCGTATGCCGTCTTCTGCTT
>NZ_CBCPLW010000010.1:0-187092 GCF_965119515.1 Aeromonas sp. Marseille-Q7275 | reverse complement strand
TTTCTTTTTGCCCCTCCGCGGCGGCGCCCAGGCCGGCGATTGTCTCGTGGGCTGTGTTGTGCTGTAGTGACACCCTCTTTGCCAAGGGCCGGCACCATGTCACCAAGCTCCCCCCTCTTGTTCGTCCTCGTCCTGTGCGGCTCGCTGCTGCTCGGCGGCTGCGCCACTTCCTATGACAGCGAGAAGTCCTTCTGGAACGGCCAGACAGGTTTCTCCCAGACCCGGCTCGGGGCGACCCGCTGGCAGCTGGAGTTTGTGGGCAACGATCTGGTGGACAGGGAGACGGCCCGCAAGTACGTGCTCAAGCGAGCGGGGGAGATGGCGCTGGCGCAGGGGTATGCCTGGGTGCAGGTGCAATCGCTGACCCTGTCGCGGGATGCGATCAGGATCACCCCGACCCGTCCCCGGTTCGGTTTCGATGAGTACGAACCCGACACCTTCATGGACGAGATGCAGGTAGAGCACCGCACCTCGGCACTGCTGATCTTCTCCCTGGGGAGAGCCCCATTGGACGACCAGAGCCTGGAAGCTATTTATCTGGCAAAGATGAAAATAAACAGTGATTAATATAATTAATTTACAAGATCTACATCACATACAACTAATTGCAACATAAAGTTCTGATATAAGTCGCTGGATTTCCCCTTCGTGATTAGGCATGCTGCCAGCATACCGGCTGTCAGGATTCCATGGCCCGGATCACAAAAACGGACTTAGGTGGTACCCTCCCCACCTGCACAGGCACTGCACATATCGAGACTGTCCCCCCATGAAAATGAACAAATTGACCGTTGCCATCCTCATTGCGATGTTGCTTGGCATTTTTACCGGGCAAGGCTATCGCCTGTTTGCCCCGGCCCAGGCCGCCACCTTTGCAAGTGACATCACCATACTGACCGACATTTTCCTGCGCCTCATCAAGATGATCATCGCCCCCCTGGTGTTCACTACCCTGGTGGTCGGCATCGCCAAGATGGGCGACACCCGCACCGTGGGCCGCATCGGCGCCAAGACACTGGGCTGGTTCATGCTGGCCTCCCTGATGTCACTGACCCTGGGGCTGGTGATGGTCCACCTGATGCAGCCCGGGGTCGGCCTCTCCCTCTCCCTGCCCGATGACGGCGCGAGCTCAGGGGTGGCCGCCACCGCCATCTCCCTCAAGGACTTCGTGACCCACGCCATCCCGAAAAGCGTGATCGAGGCCATGGCCACCAACGAGATCCTGCAGATCGTGGTCTTCTCCCTCTTCTTCGGGCTGGCCGCCGCCGCCCTGGGGGATGCCGCCAAACCCGTGGTCAAGCTGATGGCAAGCAGCGCCGAGATCATGCTGAAGGTGACCGGCTACGTGATGAACTTCGCCCCCTTCGCGGTGTTCGGCGCCATCGCCGCCATGGTCGCCAAGGAGGGGCTCGGCATCCTCGCCACCTATGGCACCTTCATGGCCCAGTTCTACCTGGCCCTGGCCTGCCTCTGGCTGCTGCTCATCGCCATGGGCAGCCTCTTCATCCGCCGCCGCATCCTGACCCTGCTGGCCATGATCCGCGAGCCCATATTGCTCGCCTTCTCCACCGCCAGCTCCGAGGCCGCCTATCCCAAGACCCTGGACAGGCTGGAGAAGTTCGGCTGCGACAAGCGCATCGCCAGCTTCGTGCTGCCCATGGGCTACTCCTTCAACCTGGACGGCTCCATGATGTACTGCACCTTCGCGGTGATGTTCATCGCCCAGGCCTATGGCATCGAGCTCAGCATGGCCCAGCAGATCACCATGCTGCTACTGCTGATGGTCACCTCCAAGGGGATGGCCGGGGTGCCGCGCGCCTCCCTGGTGGTGATCGCCGCCACCCTGAACCAGTTCCAGATCCCGGAGGCCGGCATACTGCTGCTGCTCGGCATAGACCACTTCCTGGACATGGGGCGCTCCGCCACCAACGTGCTGGGCAATGCCATCGCCGCCAGCGTGGTGGCCAAGACGGAAGACAGCCTGGGAGAGACCCAGACCGAGGGCGAACTCGCCAAGGCTTGAGTCAAGAAGACCCGGCAAAAGGCCCGCAACTGCGGGCCTTTTTTTCGTTTGGTGCTCAGCACCAGCGCCTCACTCGCCGGCAGTACTGCACATAGGGGATGCCGAAGCGGGCACGCAGGGCGCGCTCCTCCGGCAGGATCTGGAAGCGGGTGAGCCAGCCCAGCAACAGCAGCGGCCCGAGCCAGACCCAGGGGCCCCCGAGATAGCAGGCCAGCGCCAGCAACCAACACAGCAGCCCCAGGTACATGGGGTTGCGGCTGATGCGATAGACCCCCCGGGTCACCAGCACCCGGCTCTGCTGCAAGCGCACGGGATTGACCGTGGTGCGCTGACGGGCAAAGTGCAGCAAGGCCCCGCCGCCGAACACGGCGCCCACCAGCAGCAGGGCTCCTGCCAGGATCAGCAAGACGCCCCTCCCCCTGTCATCTCCGGCTCCCAGCCACATGGCGAGCGCGATGACGACAAACAGTAGCAAAGGTGGGATACGCAGCTCGAAACGCATATTTTCTTCCTGCAACAAGTGCCACGAATGGCGCCAATAAGATACACTCTCGCCGTCGTCAAATTATAAAAAATGGATAAATATCATCCACATACGAATAAATTCCCAGGCGACTAACGCTCGCGTCCACACCCGGACGCCCCCAACCTCAACAATAAGAAGGTATCATCCCATGCACAAGAAAACCCTGCTCGCGACCCTGGTCTTCGGGTTGCTCGCCGGCCAGGCCGTCGCCGCCCCCTATCTGCCCCTGGCCAGCGACACCCGCAACGGTCAGGAGCAGACCGCCGCCAACGCCTGGCTGGAGGTGGATTTGACCGCCTTCGAGCACAACATCCAGACCCTCAAGGATCGTCTCGGCGACAAGGGCCCGCAGATCTGCGCCATCATGAAGGCCGACGCCTACGGTCACGGCATCGATCTGCTGGTCCCCTCCGTGGTCAAGGCGGGCATTCCCTGCATCGGCATCGCCAGCAATGAAGAGGCCCGGGTGGCCCGCGAGAAGGGCTTCGAGGGCCGTCTGATGCGGGTCCGTGCCGCCACCCCGGCCGAAGTGGAGCAGGCCCTGCCCTACAAGCTGGAAGAGCTGGTGGGCAGCCTAGAGAGCGCCAAGGGGATCGCCGACATCGCCCAGCGCCACCATACCAACATTCCGGTGCACATAGGCCTGAACTCCGCCGGCATGAGCCGCAACGGCATCGACCTGCGCCAGGCGGACGCCAAGGAAGATGCCCTGGCCATGGTCAAGCTCAAGGGGATCACCCCGGTCGGCATCATGACCCACTTCCCGGTGGAAGAGAAAGAGGACGTCAAGCTGGGGCTGGCCCAGTTCAAGCTGGACTACCAGTGGCTGATCGAGGCGGGCAAGCTGGATCGCAGCAAGCTCACCATTCACGCCGCCAACTCCTTCGCCACCCTGGAAGTGCCGGAAGCCTACTTTGACATGGTACGCCCGGGCGGCATCATCTACGGCGACACCATCCCCTCCTACACCGAATACAAGAAGGTGATGGCGTTCAAGACCCAGGTCGCTTCGGTGAACCACTACCCGGCGGGCAACACAGTCGGCTATGACCGCACCTTCACCCTCAAGCGCGACTCCCTGCTCGCCAACCTGCCGCTGGGTTACTCCGACGGCTACCGCCGGGCGCTCAGCAACAAGGCCTATGTGCTGATCCAGGGCCAGAAGGTGCCCGTGGTGGGCAAGACCTCCATGAACACCATCATGGTGGACGTGACCGATCTCAAAGGGGTGAAACCCGGTGACGAGGTGGTGCTGTTCGGCCGTCAGGGTGAGGCCGAGGTGAAACAGGCGGATCTGGAGGAGTACAACGGCGCCCTGCTGGCGGACATGTACACCATCTGGGGCTACACCAACCCCAAGAAGATCAAGCGCTAAGCACGGATCTGATATGAAAAGGGCTCCCGAGGGAGCCCTTTTTTGCGGGTGCTTACACCGTCTTCTGATCGGTCACCTTCTTGCGGGTCACCCAGAGGCTGAGCCCCATGGAGGCCAGCAGGATCAGGGCCACCACGCCCAAGGCGATGCCGGTCGGTATCTTGAAGATGTCCAGCAGCAGCATCTTGACCCCGATGAACATCAGGATCAGCGCCAGACCGTATTTCAGCAGGGCGAAGCGCTCGGCGACGCCGGCCAGCAGGAAATACATGGCGCGCAGGCCCATGATGGCGAAGATGTTGGAGGTCAGCACGATGAAGGGATCCGTGGTCACCGCGAAGATGGCCGGGATGCTGTCCACCGCGAAGATGAGATCGCTCACCTCCACCAGCACCAGGATGAGCAGCAGCGGGGTGGCATAGCGCACACCGTCACGCCAGACGAAGAAGTTCTCCCCCTCCAGGGTCTCGGTCACCTTGAAGCGGCGACGCATCCAGCCCAGCAGCGGGTTGTTGGCGAGATCCGGCTCCTTGTCGGCGGCCCACAGCATCTTGACCCCGGTCAGCAGCAGGAAGGCGCCAAACAGGTAGAGGATCCAGTGGAACTGCTCGATGAGCCAGCTGCCCGCGAACACCATGCCGGCACGCATGACGATGGCACCCAGCACCCCGTAGAGCAGCACCCGGCGCTGCAGCTCGGCCGGAATGGCGAAGTAGCCAAACAGCATCAGCCAGACGAAGACGTTGTCCACCGCCAGCGCCTTCTCGATGAGGTAGCCGGTGAGGAACTCCAGCCCCTTCTCGTTGGCGATCTCACGCCCGGCACTGTGATCCAGCCAGAGCCAGATGGCCAGGTTGAACAGCAGGGCCACGCTGACCCAGATGAGGGACCAGATCCCCGCCTCTTTCAGGGACACCTTGTGCGCCTTGCCGCCACCGACAAAGCGGATGTCAATCCACAACAGGACCAGCACTATGCTGAAGAAACCGGTCCACATCCACCATTCACCCATTTTTCACTTCTCCCAAAACGACAAAACCCACGACCGAGAGGCGTGGGTTTGCGTTTGGAGCAGATACACCTTGCCTCTCGGCAAGGTCTCACTTACAGCCAATGTTCATCGACTGCCCGGCTGCCGGGTGCACTGCAGGATATGGGTGCACCGTAATGACGACAAACCGGCGAGAAGTTACTCCCCTTGTGCGGCGGATAGTAACAGCCTCCAAAGGTGGCGCCAAGGGGCATCTTCACCGCGAATGGAAATAATACGGGGCACCACCTGGGTGCCCCGCATGCTCATTCATGCCCTCGCCCTCAGAGCGGATCCACCTTGAGGCAGGAGACGGCGTGATCGAAGTTCCCCTCCAGCATGGGGCGGGTCTTGGCGCACTCGGGGCCCGCCACCGGGCAACGGGTACGGAACACGCAGCCGGACGGCGGGTTCATGGGGGATGGCAGATCCCCCTCCAGGATCTGGATCACCTTGTTGCGTTCCAGATCCGGATCCGGAATGGGCACGGCCGACATCAGCGCCTTGGTGTAGGGATGCAGGGGATTGGCGAAGATCTCCTGACGGGTGCCAAGCTCCACCGCGTTGCCCAGATACATCACCAGCACCCGATCCGAGATGTGTTTGACCACGGACAGGTCGTGGGCGATGAAGATGAGGGAGAGCCCCATCTCCTTTTGCAGAGACTTGAGCAGGTTCACCACCTGGGCCTGGATGGAGACATCCAGCGCCGAGACAGGCTCGTCGCAGATGATCATCTTGGGCTCCAGGATCAGCGCCCGGGCGATGCCGATGCGCTGGCACTGGCCGCCGGAGAACTCGTGGGGGTAGCGGTTCACCAGGTTGGGCAACAGCCCCACCTTGGTCATCATGGCCCGCACCTTCTCCTTCACCTGCTCCCTGGAGAGATTGGGATAGAAGGTGACCAGGGGCTCGGCGATGATGTCACCTATGGTCATGCGCGGGTTCAAGGAGGCCAGCGGGTCCTGGAAGATCATCTGGATCTCCTTGCGCTTCTCCCGCAGCGCCCCCTGCTCCAGCTTGGTCAGATCCTGGCCCAGCCACACCACCTTGCCGTCGGTGGCCGGTACCAGACCGATCAGGGCCCGGGCGAAGGTGGACTTGCCGCAACCGGACTCCCCCACTACCCCCAGGGTCTCCCCTTCGTAGAGGCGCAGGGTGACGCCATCCACCGCCTTCAGGGCGGAGGGCTTGGCCCAGGGCCAGGCCTTGTCACTCTTGATGCTGAAGTGAACCTTGAGGTCAGACACTTCCAGCAGCAGTTTCTTGTCAGTACCCATCAGTTCACCCCCTTGATCATGGCATCCGAAACCCAATGACAGGCCCTTGTCCGTCCGTCGCCGAAGGGGGTCAGGACGGGTGATTGCTGGCCGCAAATCTCGTGCGCCCGGTGGCAACGCTCCTGGAAGGGGCAGCCGGTGGGCAGACGCAGCAGGTTGGGCGGATTGCCCGGTATGGTGGGCAGCACTTCCCCCTCGGTATCGAGACGGGGAATGGCGCGCAGCAAGCCTTCGGTATAGGGGTGGCTCGGGCGATAGAAGATGTCGTTGACCCGGCCGTACTCCATGGTGCGACCGGCGTACATCACCAGCACCTTGTCACAGATGCCCGCCACCACGCCAAGGTCGTGGGTGATCATGACGATGGCGGTGTTGAACTCCCGCTTGAGCTCGTTCATCAGGGTCATGATCTGGGCCTGCACCGTCACGTCCAGCGCCGTGGTCGGCTCGTCGGCGATGAGCAGTTGCGGCCGGCACAGCAGCGCCATGGCGATCATCACCCGCTGGCGCATGCCGCCGGAGAACTCGTGCGGATACATGTTCATCCGCTTGCGCGACTCGGGGATCTTCACCGCGTCCAGCATGCGCACCGACTCCTCGAACGCCGCCGCCTTGCTCACCCCCTTGTGCAGCATCAGCACTTCCATCAGCTGATCCTTCACCTTCATATAGGGGTTCAGGGAGGTCATGGGGTCCTGGAAGATCATGGCGATCTTCTCGGAGCGGATCTTGTTGAGCTTGTGCTCCGGCAGATTCAGGATCTCGTCCCCCTGAAACTTGGCCGAGCCGGTAATGATGCCGTTCTTGGCGAGCAGCCCCATGATGGCAAAGGCCGTCTGGGACTTGCCTGAGCCTGACTCACCGACGATCCCCAGGGTCTCGCCGGCAGAGAGGGAGAAGTTGAGGTCGTTGACCGCCACCACATTGCCGTCCGGGGTCTTGAACTCGACCCGCAGATCTTTCACATCCAGTAATTTCATATCAGCACTCCTTATCGCGCTGTCGTGATGCCAGCCTGCCCATCCCCGTGAACGCAGTGCGTTCTCTGGACGGGTCTTATGGCCCCTTGGCGTCTTGCCTGTCCCTTGGTGTCAGCGATCCTTTGGATCCAGGGCATCACGCAGACCATCCCCGAGGAAGTTGAAGCAGAACAGGGTCACCACCATGAAACCGGCGGGGAACAGGAGTTGCCAGATGGCCACTTCCATCGACTTGGAGCCTTCATCCAGCAGGGCACCCCAGCTGGTCATGGGCTCTTGCACACCCAGCCCCAGGAAGCTCAGGAAGGATTCGAACATGATCATCCCGGGCACCAGCAGGGTGGCGTAAACCGCCACTATCCCGAGCACGTTGGGCACGATATGGCGGGTGATGATCTTCCACTTGGAGACGCCGCAGACGTGGGCCGCCTCGATGAACTCCTTGCTCTTGAGGCTCAGGGTCTGGCCTCGCACTATCCGTGCCATGTCGAGCCAGCTCACCGCGCCTATGGCGAGGAAGATGAGGGCCAGGTTGCGACCGAAGAAGGTCACCAGCATGATGACGAAGAACATGAAGGGGAAGGCGTTGAGGATCTCGAGCACCCGCATCATCAGGCTGTCGACCCGCCCGCCGATGAAGCCGGAGGCGGCGCCGTACAGGGTGCCGATGATGACGGCCACCAGGGCCCCCATGATGCCGACCATGAGGGAGATGCGGCCACCCAGCAGGGTGCGCACGAACAAGTCGCGCCCCAGGCTGTCGGTGCCGAACCAGTGCCCCGTCTCCATGTCAGGGGCGGCCTGCATGGCTCCCCAGTCCGGATCGTCGAAGGTGTATTGGGAGAGATGCGGCCCGACGATCACCGCCAGACCAATGATGGTCAGGATGATGAGGCTGGTCAGGGCCGCCTTGTTGCGCAGGAAACGGCGACGGGCATCCTTCCACAGGGAGCGTCCTTCCACCACTTCCACTTTCTGGGCGAACGCCTCGACGGCTTCGCGCTTTTCAGTTGTGACTACCATGATGTACTCCCGGCTTAGTAACGGATCTTGGGATCGATGACGGCATAGAGAATATCGACCACGGCGTTAAAGGTGATGGTGAGGGCGCCGACCAGTATGGTCAGGCCGAGCACCATGGAGTAATCACGGTTGAGGGCACCGTTGACGAACAGCTGGCCAATCCCCGGCAGGCCGAAGATGGTCTCGATGACCACGGAGCCGGTGATGATGCCCACGAACGCCGGGCCCAGGTAGGAGACCACCGGCAGCATGGCCGGACGCAGCGCGTGTCTCAGGATGATATGGCGCAGCGGCAGCCCCTTGGCGCGGGCGGTACGGATGAAGTTGGAGTTCATGGTCTCGATCATGCTGCCACGCATGATGCGGGAGATGGCGGAGATGTAGTACATCATCATGCCGAACACCGGCAGCACCATGAACTGCACCCCGCCCCCCTGCCAGCCTCCCGCCGGGAACCAGCCCAGGTAGATACTGAAGAAGAGCACCAGCAAGGGTGCCAGCACGAAGCCGGGTATCACCACCCCGGCCATGGCCGACGACATCAGCAGATAGTCGATGAGGGTGTTCTGTTTCAAGGCCGCAATGGTGCCGAACGTGACTCCCAGCGTCACCGCCAGCAGGAAGGCGACCGAGCCAATCTTGGCGGAGACCGGCAGCGCCTGGCTCACCAGATCGTTGACGGTGAAATCCTTGTATTTGAAGGAGGGCCCCAGATCCCCCTGGACCAGATTGCCCAGATAGGTGAGGTATTGCACGCCTATGGGCTTGTCCAGGCCATATTTGGCCTCGATGTTGGCAAGCACTTCCGGCGGCAGGGCGCGTTCGCTGGTAAAGGGGTTACCCGGCGCGAAACGCATCATGAAGAAGGAGACGGTGATCAAGACCAGCAGAGTCGGGATCGCTTCCAGTAGACGTTTAAGGATGAATTTCAACATAGACATTTCCTGTCCTGTACTGCTTCCAAAGGGTCGCGGTTGTAATAAAGGCCCGCCGTCCGGCGGGCCTGCTTGTTATGCGACTTGTTTCTTTACTCAGTGAGCAATGATGTACATGTCTTTGCTGTAGAGGTTGTCCAGCGGGTTGGCCGGGTAGCCGCCCACATAGGGCTTGACCATGCGGGAGGTCACGTACTGATAGATGGGGGCGATCGGCATGTCCTTGGCCAGGATATCTTCGGCCTGGACATAGAGCTTGTTGCGCGCATCCGCATCCACCTGATTGCGGGACTCGCTCATCAGCTTGTCAAAGGCGGTGTTGGAGTACTTGCCGTCGTTGTTGCCGTGGGTGGTCTGCATCAGATCCAGCATGGAGGAGGCTTCGTTGTAGTCCGCAATCCAGCCGGCGCGACCCACGTCGAAGT
Organism: Aeromonas sp. Marseille-Q7275; assembly: GCF_965119515.1. NCBI lineage: Bacteria > Pseudomonadati > Pseudomonadota > Gammaproteobacteria > Aeromonadales > Aeromonadaceae > Aeromonas > Aeromonas sp. Marseille-Q7275. The sequence continues at coordinate 177,495 of NZ_CBCPLW010000010.1, read as the reverse complement.
TACCCTGCTTCTTGGTTTCCAGGTAGGTCTTCCACTCCTGGTTCACCAGGCTCACCTGCACGCCCAGCTTCTTCCACATGGAGGCGACGGCCACGGCCACCTTCTTGTGGTTGTCGTCTGTGTTGTAGAGCAGCTCGAACTTGAGCGGCTTGCCCGGGCCGTAACCGGCCTCGGTCAACAGCTCTTTCGCCTTGGCGTCACGCTCGGCCTGGGTCAGCTTGGACCAGGCCGGGGCCACCGGCTTGAAGCCATCCACAAAGTCAGGAACCAGGGTGTAACCCGGGGTCTCGCCCTTGCCCATCACCTTGTCGGCGATCACGTTGCGATCGATGGCATAGGAGAGCGCGGTACGCACCCGCACGTCGTCAAACGGCTTGTGCTTGAAGTTGTACTGGTAGTAGTAGGTGCCCACATAGCCGCTCACCTGCACCTCGTTCGGGTGCTCCTTCTTCATCTGCTTGAAGCGCTCGATGGGCATGTTGTAGGTGAGATCGACTTCACCGGCCAGGTAGCGGTTCAGCTCGGCGTTGGTGGACTGGATGGGCAGGTAGGTGACCTTCTCGATCACTGTCTTGGCGTTGTTCCAGTAGCTGGGGTTGCGCTCGACGTCGACGCGCTCGTTGACCACCCAATCCTTCAGCACATAGGCGCCGTTGGAAACCATGTTGCCGGGCTGGGTCCACTTGTCGCCAAACTTCTCGACCACTTTCTTCGGCACCGGGTAGGTGGTGGTGTGGGAGAGCATGCTGACGAAGTAAGGCACCGCCTTCTCCAGCTGGACTTCGAAGGTGTAGTCGTCGCTGGCTTTCACACCCAGGGTGTCGGCCGGTTTCTTGCCACCAATGATGTCGGTAGCGTTGACTATGGTCGGGATCTCCATGTACCAAGAGTAAGGAGAAGCCGTCTTGGGATCCACCGCGCGCTGGAAGGCGAAGACGAAATCATGGGCGGTGACCGGATCCCCGTTGGACCACTTGGCATCTTTGCGCAGGTGGAACACGAAGTGTTTGTTGTCCTTGGTTTCCCAGGACTCGGCGACGCCGGGCAGGGTTTCACCCTTGGGGCCTGAGGTGACGAGACCCTCGAACAGATCGCGCAGAATATTGGATTCAACCGTTCCTTCGGTCTTGTGCGGATCCAGGGTGGCTGGCTCTGAGCCATTGCCTTTCACCAGAGTCTGCTCGGGGGCGAGCTTGGTGCCGGCGGGGACGTCGGCGGCCTGGGCCAGGGTGGCGCCACCAAAGAGTGCGGTCAATAAAAGGGTATTAATAATTGTTTTTCTATGAGTCATTTCCATACTCCAACAAGAACATTCCATGCATTTGTCCATTCACGAGATAAAAATCCCGCTGCCCGCATAATTCCCTGACAATTCTGATAATGCAACAGATATCATCAGGTGGGGGCGGCTTTGGCGGTCAAAAAAACAGCTTTAAACCATTTATTCAGCATTTAAATATCGTGCGATGGGCGTTTTTTATACAAAGCCGCTCGATTCTAGGAAATGACTAACAAAAAAGAAACAATAAAAAGCCGGTCACGAGGACCGGCTCCGACAAAACAGACCTGAATCACATCAATCCGGGAAAGACTCCCTTGATCCCTGCCACCATGATCTCGATGCCAAGAGACATCATGATGAGACCCATGATCCGGGTCACCACGTTGATGCCGGTGTTGCCCATCAGCTTGAACAGCAGAGGGGCGGCACGGAAGATGAGCCAGGAGCAGTAGGCAAAGGCCATCACCACCACGAACATGCCCATCAGCTCTGGCAGGGTCTTCTGGCTGGCATAGACGATGGAGGATGAGATGGCCCCGGGGCCGGCCATCAGCGGCAGCGCCAGCGGCACCACGGCGATGGATTCGCGTGCGGCCAGTTCACCCTTCTCCTGCTTGTTGTGCTTCACCTCCCCCAGCTTGCCCTGCAACATGGACCAGGCGATCAGGGTGATGAGCGAACCGCCGGCAATGCGGAACGAGGCGAGCGAGATGCCGAAACCGTCGAGGATCAGCTGCCCCATGCACATGGAGACCATGAGGATGATCATCACGGCAATATGGGCCGTGGTGTTGGTCTTCCTGCGCTCATCCGGCTGCATGTGGCCCGTCAGGCTCACAAAGACCGGCAACAGACCCAGCGGGTTGATGATCGCAAACAGGCCAACGAAAAATTTCAGGTATAAAGAGAAGTCAATTGCTGCCATAAGCGCCATCCAGAACCAATTCGGGCCACTGAGGGCCATCCCCGTCAAACTGCGCGTAAATTTACACCATGATATTTCCCTTCTCCAATCAAATAATCTCACCCTTTCCGGAGCTTTTCAGTTAGTTCCTCTAATGAATCGACAAAAATCAACATATCGAGTTGTTAACCGTCATGGAGGCCATTTAACACGCTTGCAAAGTGTGGCGGCGTTTTATGTCGAAACTCCCTCTCATCACCATATTTCCCTTCAGGAAAGCGTCATTTTCATGGATTGATCTGGAGGACCCCAGGGGATAACCCCTATTCACCTCCACAGCGCGCCCCAGGCTGGCACCCTATCTTCACCCCGATCTGCCCGGGGCGGCCATGCAGCAAGCCGTGCCCCCCGCACAGGCGTCGCCATGGGATTTGCCGAACACAGCCTAAAGTCCGGCGCAAAGGCCCGGCGCTGGATGAAAACAACCACCATTTTTTCCAACAGAAATGAAACGCCGGCCTCTCTATCAGGGCGAGAGGCTTGCAAGGGCCGCCACCAGGACTGGCCTCACCGCCCTCCTTGCCAGCGGCGAAACAGCGGCGAAACAGCGGGAGGATGTGAGGCAACGGTTTGATACCTGGCGCAAAAATGGCTGTTCACCTCGTGTTCATCCCCCCGGCGCTCTACTCTACAAATACGTAACATCTGGCCGACCGGGATGGTGAAACAAAATTTCTTTTGTTCTTTTGTTACATATGATCCAGATCAATCTTTTCTGACACATCCCGGCTCTATAATCGAGCCAGAAAACAATTTAGTAAGGCATGTAAATACCCCGTTATGGTGATTCTCTCCTTGACAGGGCGGCTATAATTGCCGGGCATTGCCAAGGTCTTACTAAACAGTTTTCAAATCATCAGGAGATAAACATGGCAGTAACCAATTTGGCTGAACTGGATGCACTGGTTGCCCGCGTCAAAGAAGCCCAGCGTGAATTCGCCAGCTTCTCGCAAGAGCAGGTAGACAAGGTCTTCCGCGCCGCCGCCCTGGCCGCCAGCAACGCCCGTATTCCCCTGGCCCAGATGGCAGTGGCTGAGTCCGGCATGGGCATCATCGAAGACAAGGTCATCAAAAACCACTTCGCCTCCGAATACATCTATAACGCTTACAAAGACGAGAAGACCTGCGGCATCCTGAGCCAGGACGACGAGATGGGCACCATCACCATCGCCGAGCCGGTAGGCATCATCTGCGGTATAGTGCCGACCACCAACCCGACTTCCACTGCTATCTTCAAGGCCCTCATCTCCCTGAAGACCCGCAACGCCATCATCTTCTCCCCGCACCCCCGCGCCAAGAACTCCACCAATACCGCTGCCAAGCTGGTACTGGATGCAGCCATCGCCGCCGGTGCCCCGAAGAACATCATCGGCTGGATCGACCAACCGTCCGTCGAGCTCTCCAACGCGCTGATGAAGCACAACGACATCAACCTGATCCTGGCCACCGGTGGCCCGGGCATGGTGAAGGCCGCCTACTCCTCAGGCAAGCCCGCCATCGGTGTGGGCGCCGGTAACGTACCCATCGTTATCGACGAAACCGCCGACATCAAGCGTGCCGTCGCCTCCATCCTGATGTCCAAGACCTTCGACAACGGCGTGGTCTGTGCGTCCGAGCAGGCCGTCATCGTGGTCGACTCCATCTACAACCAGGTCAAGGAGCGTTTCGCGACTCACGCCGGCTACATCCTCTCCAAGGACGAAGCCGACAAGGTGCGTAAGGTGCTGCTGATCAACGGCGCCCTGAACGCCGACATCGTGGGCCAGCCCGCCACCAAGATCGCCGCCATGGCCGGTGTGACAGTGCCTGCCACCACCAAGATCCTCATCGGTGAAGGTCTGGAGCTCTGCGCAGAGGACGAGTTCGCTCACGAGAAGCTCTCCCCGACCCTGGGTATGTTCCGCGCCAAGAACTTCGAAGAAGCCGTCGAAATGGCCTGCGACATGGTCAACATCGGTGGTATCGGCCACACCTCCGGCCTCTACACCGACCAGGATCGCAACGCCGACCGCATCAAGTACTTCGGCGACAAGATGAAGACTGCCCGTATCCTGATCAACACCCCCTCCACCCAGGGCGGTATCGGTGACCTGTACAACTTCGCTCTCGCCCCGTCCCTGACCCTGGGTTGCGGCTCCTGGAGTGGTAACTCCATCTCCGAGAACGTCGGTCCCAAGCACCTGATCAACAAGAAGACAGTCGCAAAACGGGCAGAAAATATGCTGTGGCACAAACTTCCGAAATCCATCTACTTCCGTCGTGGTTCCCTGCCGATCGCCCTGGGCGACCTGGAAGGCAAGAAGCGCGCCATGGTGGTCACCGACCGTTTCCTGTTCAACAACGGCTATGCCGATGAAGTGGTTCGTCTGCTCAAGAAGCTGAACATGGAAGTGGAAATCTTCTACGAAGTGGAAGCCGACCCCACCCTGTCCGTGGTTCGCAAGGGCGCCGAGATGGCGAACTCCTTCAAGCCGGATGTGATCGTCGCCCTGGGCGGTGGTTCACCCATGGATGCCGCCAAGATCATGTGGGTCATGTACGAGCACCCGGACACCGCGTTCGAAGACCTGGCCATGCGCTTCATGGACATCCGCAAGCGTATCTACAAGTTCCCGAAAATGGGCGTGAAGGCCGAACTGGTCTGTATCACCACCACTTCCGGTACCGGTTCTGAAGTGACCCCGTTTGCGGTCGTGACCGACGACGCCACCGGCATGAAGTACCCGCTGGCCGACTACGAGCTGACCCCGAACATGGCCATCGTCGATGCCAACCTGGTCATGGGTATGCCGAAATCCCTGTGTGCCTTCGGCGGTATCGATGCCGTGACCCACGCCATGGAAGCCTATGTCTCCGTGCTGGCCAACGAATACTCCGACGGTCAGGCGCTGCAAGCCCTGAAACTGCTGAAAGAGTATCTGCCCTCCAGCTACCAGAACGGTGCCAACGACCCGGTTGCCCGCGAGAAGGTGCACAACGCCGCGACCATCGCCGGTATCGCGTTCGCCAACGCCTTCCTGGGTGTGTGTCACTCCATGGCCCACAAGCTGGGTGCCGAGTTCCACATCCCCCACGGCCTGGCCAACGCCCTGCTGATCAGCAACGTCATCCGCTACAACGCGAACGACAACCCGACCAAGCAGACCGCGTTCTCCCAATACGACCGTCCGCAGGCTCGTCGTCGCTACGCCGAAGTGGCCGACCATCTGGGTCTGACTGCCGCCGGTGACCGCACCGCGGCCAAGATCGAGAAGCTGCTGACCTGGCTGGACGAGCTGAAAGCAACTCTGGGGATCCCGGCCTCCATCCGTGAAGCCGGCGTGAACGAGACCGACTTCCTGGCCAAGGTTGACCAGCTGGCCCTGGAAGCCTTCGATGACCAGTGCACCGGCGCCAACCCGCGCTACCCGCTGATCACCGAGCTCAAAGCCATACTGATGGACACCTACTACGGCCGTCCCTTCACCGAGGAAGCTCAGGTAGCGACCAAGGTTGAGGCCAAAGTCGACGCCAAGGTAGACAGCAAGAAAAAATCCAAGGCCTGATAACCGGCCAGGATGACAAGAGCCCGCGCACATGCGCGGGCTTTTTTGTTTGTCTATCTGTTTAATTTTGCTAGCTTGTTGATAGGCAAATTCGACAGAAGAGTGAGTCTATGGCGCTGATCCAGGCCTCCATCGAGCAGTTGAGAGTCGGCCACTACATCCATCTCCCCACGGGATGGACCAGCCACCCTTTCATGTTCAACGCCTTCAAGATCAAGGACCAGCAGCAGCTCGAGATCATCCGCCACCTCGACCTCACCCTGCTGATGGTGGATCCCGATAAGAGCGATCTCCCCGTCGAGCCCCTGCTGCGGGCCGAGCCGACCCCTTCGCCCGATCTCGGGGCTGCGCAAGATGCCTCCGCCCTCCCGACCGAACCCGCATTCGACGAAAAGGCCTTTCGCCGTTCCCTGCGCACCGCCGACAAGGCATTCGGCCAATCCCTGTCAGATCTTCGGGATGCCCTCGGCGCCCTCAATCTCAAGCCGGACGAGGGACTGGCCAATACCGCCCAGATGGTGCGCACCGTCGCCGCCCGCCTCGCCGACCACCAGGGGCCCCTGGGCCTGCACCTCATCCGCAGCCAGCACACGGACATCCTGCTGCAACACAGCCTGAGCGTGGCCTTCATCGCCATGCTGATGGCAAGGGAGCTCGGCATGAGCCATATCGAGATCGAGGAGGCGGGGCTGGCCGGCCTGCTGCACGATATCGGCGAGCTCAGGATCCCGAGCCAGATCACCCAGAAGCGGGGAGAGCTCAGCCGCGCCGAGCAGAATTTTCTCAACATGCATCCCCAGTACGGGCTGGAGATGCTCAATCAGTGGCAGGCCTTCGAACCCAGGATCCGCGAAGTTGCCCACCTCCATCACGAGCGGCTGGACGGCAGCGGCTTTCCCCTCGGCATCCAGGGGGACAGGATCCCTCCCCTCGCCCGCCTCATCGGCCTGGTGGACTATTACGACGAGCTGCTGCACCCGCGCAGCGGCCTCCACCCGGCGGGGCCGAGTCAGGCCATCGGCCAGCTCTACAAGTTGTCCCAGAAGAGATTCGATCAAGATCTGGTCAGATTGTTGATAAAGGTGCTGGGGGTCTATCCGCCCGGATCCCTGGTACGCCTGGAGGATGATACGGTGGCATTGGTGCTCTCGACAGAGCCCAGCATGCCCCTCAAACCCAAGGTACAACCCTATATCAGGGGACAGCGCCCGGAAGCCGTGGCCATGATGGATCTGCGGGAAGATGGGAGAAGCATCATAGCCACCCTCAGGCAGGAGGAGCTGGATGAGGGGCAACGGCCGTTTTTCAACCTGGGCCGACGCGTCTGCTACTATTTCGCCTTCTGAGTTATCCCCAGAAGCTGGGGATAACTCATTGGACAAACCTGAATAATTGCTCGAGCCCCCTCAAAATCGTCCGCCATTGGAGCTGGATAAAAAACGCCCAGCCGAAAGCCGGGCGGAGCATGCCACCTCCGTGTGGCGCACCCAGTGGGCACATTCATGCTCACTCCAGCAATATCAAGCCCCGCCCGGTTACACAAATATCAATTTAACGTGCTGATTTTATATGGTTTTATTTTTTCATTCTGGCAAACTGCCCCCGCCATCGGGCCGCGTCCTGCATCAGGACGGGATCTTGCTCACAGTACGCCCTGGTGGCGCTCTGACCCGGGATCACTCTTGAGGAAGGTTTTTTATGCAATTAGTCCTCTCCCTGCTCCAGCAGATGAGCGTCAGCCTGGTCATTGCCTACCTCTTCTCCAAGAGTCCCTTGCTGCGCCCCCTGGCCAACTACTCGGTCAGACTTCCGCACAAGATACTGATATACGTCATCTTCTCCTGCTTCTGCATACTGGGCACCTATGTGGGGCTGGACATAGACGACGCCATCGCCAATACCCGCGCCGTCGGCGCCGTGCTGGGAGGGCTGCTGGGAGGCCCCCTGGTGGGCTTTCTGGTAGGGCTGACCGGGGGACTGCATCGCTATACCCTGGGGGGCTTTACCGATCTCGCCTGCGCCATCTCCACCACCTGCGAGGGGCTGCTGGGGGGCCTGGTGCACTGGCGGCTGATGCGAACGAACCGGGTGGATGCCCTGTTCACTCCCCGGATTGCCTTCTTCACCACCCTCTACGCCGAGATCCTGCAGATGGTGATCATACTGCTGGTCGCCACCCCGTTCGATCAGGCCCTGCAGCTGGTGCGCACCATAGCCACCCCCATGATCCTCGCCAACTCCTGCGGGGCGGCGCTCTTCATCAGCATGATCCGCGACCAGCAGCGGATGTACGAGAAGTTCTCCCGGGTCTTCTCCGCCAAGGCGCTCACCATAGCCAACCGCACCCTGGGGATCATGGCCCAGGGCTTCACTCCGGAGGCGAGCCGCAAGATAGCCCACATAGTGCAGGAGGAGACCGGGGTCGGCGCCGTCGCCATCACGGACACCGACAAGATCCTCGCCTTCACCGGCACCGGGGAGGATCACCACAAGCCGGGCACCCCCATCACCTCCGCCATCACCCTGCAGGCCATAGCCCAAAACAAGGTGCTGTTTGCCGACGGCAACAGCCAGCCCTATCGCTGCAGCCTCTCCCCCCAGTGCCAGCTCGGCTCCGTGCTGGTGATCCCGCTGCAGGGAGACAGAGGAGTAATAGGCACCATCAAGCTCTACGAGCCCAAGAAGCGGCTCTTCCTCAAGATCAATCACACCCTGGGGGAAGGGATCGCCAACCTGTTGTCGCAACAGCTGCTGGCCGGCCGGCTGGAGCAGCAGCAGCGCCTGCTGGTGCAGTCCGAGCTCAAGCTGGTGCAGGCACAGATCAATCCCCATTTTCTGTTCAACACCCTCAATACCATCAGTGCCATCACCCGCCGTGATCCAGGCCGGGCGCGGGAGCTGCTGCTGCACCTCTCCCGCTTCTTTCGCAACAACCTCAAGCGTCAGAGCGGCTTGACCACGCTGCGGGAGGAGCAGGAGCACTGCCAGTCCTATCTGGAGATAGAGCAGGCTCGCTTTGGCGAGCGCCTGACCGTCATCAACGAGATACCGCCACACCTGGCCGACATGCAACTGCCAAGCTTCACCCTGCAGCCCCTCATCGAGAATGCCATCAAGCACGGGATCTGCTCCCTGCTGGAGCAGGGGCGGATCCGGCTCTTCGCCGAGGAGGGGCAAGAGAGTGTCACCCTCTGCGTGGAGGACAATGCCGGAGCCTGGCAGCCGGGCCCCCAGGGGGACGGCCTTGGCATGAGCATTGTGGACAGGCGGCTCAAGAGTGCCTTCGGCGAGCGCTTTGGCATCCAGGTGCAGTGTGAGCCGGAGCACTGGACCCGGGTCTCTTTCACCCTGCCCAGACAGCCGGATTCCCCTTCCAAGGAGATGACATGATCCGCACCCTGATAGTCGACGACGAACCCTATGCCCGCGAGGAGCTAGCCGAGCTGCTCGGCAGCGACCCCGACATCGAGATCCTCGGCTCGGCCGCCAATGCCATAGAGGCGCTCTCCCTCATTGCACGACTCAAGCCGGAGGTGGTGTTTCTCGACATCCAGATGCCCAAGCTCAGCGGCATGGAGCTGGTGGCCATGCTGGACCCCCTGCCCCGCATCGTCTTTGTCACGGCGTTTGATGACTATGCCATCCAGGCCTTCGAGGAGAACGCCTTCGACTACCTGCTCAAACCGGTGGAACCTGCCCGCCTCGCCAAGACGCTGGCGCGCCTCAAGCAGGATCTCAGCCCTCAGCCGGTGGCGGCGCTGACACCGGCCATTCGCCACATTCCCGGCTATCTGCACAACCGGGTGCGGCTGCTGCCCATAGAGCAGGTGGAGTATGCCTTCTCGGATCTCGGCGGGGTGCACGTCGCCTGCCAGGGGGAGCTGTTTCACACCCAGCTCACCTTGAAATCCCTGGAGGAGAAGACCCCGCTGCTGCGCTGCCACCGCCAGTACCTGGTGGCCCCGACCGCCATCTTCGAGATCCAGTTGCTGGAAAACCAGCTGGCCCAGATAGTCACCCCGAGCGGTGCCCGGGTGCCGGTCAGCCGACGCTATCTCAAGGAGCTGAAAGACGAGCTGGGGCTGGAATAAGGTCGCCCGCTGTGCGCCGGATCACAACGGGCGACCGCTCGGGTCGCCATGTCGCCGCTCACCCTCATTTACCTGCCGTTAACAGAAGCCCCCACCTAGACTGGCTGCGCACACCAAACAATAACAAAGCAGGAGCGTAGCAATGATCTGGTTCTTCCTCTGTGTCGGCTTACTTGTCGCCGGCTACTTCATCTATGGCAAATTCGTCGAGCGCATATTCGGGCCCAAACCCGAATTGAAGACCCCCGCCATCACCATGGCGGACGGGGTGGACTATGTCCCCATGTCGGACAAGAAGGTCTACCTGGTGCAACTGCTCAACATCGCCGGCGTCGGCCCCATCTTCGGCCCCATACTTGGTGCCCTCTATGGCCCGGTCGCCATGCTCTGGATAGTGTTCGGCTGCATCTTCGCCGGCGCGGTCCACGACTACTTCTCCGGCATGCTGTCGGTACGCGCCAAGGGTGCCTCGGTGCCAACCGTGGTGGGTGAGCATCTGGGCACCGCCGCCAAGCACTTCATGAACCTGTTTGCCGTGGTGCTGCTGATGCTGGTAGGTGTGGTCTTCGTGCTGAGCCCGGCGGGTCTGCTGGCCAACCTCACCTCCACCGATCTGGTCTACTGGATAGTGGCGATCTTCGCCTACTACATCCTCGCCACCATAGTCCCCATCGACAAGATCATCGGCCGCTTCTACCCCATCTTCGGCGCCCTGCTGGTGTTCATGTCGGTCGGCCTCATCATCGGCCTCATCGTCTCAGGCAAGGGCTTCTACAACACCGGGATGGATTTTTCCAACCTGCACCCGACCGAGCTGCCGCTCTGGCCGCTGCTGTTCATCACCATCGCCTGCGGCGCGGTATCGGGCTTCCACGCCACCCAGTCACCGCTGATGGCGCGCTGCATGCAGAACGAAAAATCCGGCCGCTTCATCTTCTACGGCGCCATGATAGGTGAAGGGATCATCGCCCTCATCTGGTGCACCCTGGGTCTCTCCTTCTACGACAGCACGGAGGCGCTCAACGCCACCATGGCCAACGGCGGCCCGGCGGCCGTGGTACACGAGGTCTCCACCAGCCTGCTCGGCACAGTGGGCGGCATCCTGGCCATCCTCGGCGTGGTGATCCTGCCCATCACCTCCGGTGACACCGCGTTTCGCAGCGCTCGCCTCATAGTGGCGGACTTCCTGAAGATGACCCAGAAGCCGCTGGCCAAGCGTCTGCTGATCGCCATCCCCATGTTCATCCTCGGTTTCATCATCTCCAAGGCCGAGTTCGGGGTGATCTGGCGCTACTTCGGCTGGGCCAACCAGACCACAGCCGTCATCATGCTGTGGGCCGCTGCCGCCTACCTCATCAAGGAGGGCAAGCTGCACTGGATCTGCACCATACCCGCCATCTTCATGACCGCCGTGGTGATCACCTACCTGGCCAACGCCCCCATCGGCTTCGGGCTGGCGATGAACGTCTCCACCATCATAGGCCTGGTGAGCACCGCCCTCATCACCCTGGCCTTCCTGGTGAAGTTCAGACCCTCCCAGCTGAGGGAAGCCAAGGAGGGCTGAGTCCCGAGACTGCATTTTCCCCATGACAAGAGGCCCGGCATTGCTGCCGGGCCTCTTCATTTTCCGGGGAGCTACCCTTTGCTGGTCGTCCCTGGCGCCTCGGCGGGCGCCTGGTACCAATGTTCCCTCGCCACCAGTACCGCCTGCTCCGGCTGGGCGATGAAGTTGGGGGACATGATCTGCACCCCGAACTCGTTGAACACGTCCTGGATATGGCCGTGAAGCTCGGTCTTGACCACGGCGGGGAGCAGGTCCGCCTTCATCCGTACCTGCAGCTCGTATTCCACATACCAGTCCTGCAGATTCAGCTGGCGCACCAGGGGCGGCTCGGACTGGTTGAGCAGGGTGCAGCGCCGAGCCGCCAGCTCCAGCATGGCGTGCACCTGACGCCAGGGCGCATCGTAGCCGATAGTCACCTTGGTCAGCAGTGCGACCCCCTTCTCCCCCGCCAGCCGCGTCAGGTTCACCACCTTGCCCCCCACCACCACGGCATTGGGCAGGGTCACCTCGTGATCCTGGCGGGTCACCAGCTTGGTGGAGAGGGCATTGAGCTCGCTCACCATCCCCTCAACTTCACCAATCTGCACCAGATCGCCGGGCCGCAGGGCGCGGGAGTAGATGAGCACCAGGCCGCTCATGGCATGGTTCATGATGCCCGCCGACCCCAGGGTCACCATGAGGCCGAAGAAGACGCTGATCCCCTTGAAGGCGTCGGAGTTGGCACCGGGCAGATAGGGGTAGGCCACGGTCAGGGCAAACAGCCAGATCACCACCGAGAGCAGCCGCCGGGTGGCCCCTATGGTCTCGGCATGCAGCCCCTGCACGCGAAACTGTCCCCGCTCGATGCGATCGAAGAGGATGGCCAGCATCCGGATGAAGAAGCGGGTGATGATGGCGATCAGCAGCACTGTCACCAGGCCCGGCATGGCCGCAATCATGCCCTCCAGCATGTCGCCGCACAGGGCAAACAGGGAGTCTCCCAGCCGCTCGCTCCAGGCACGGGTCTGGGGGAAGAGGCCAAGCACAAAGGTGAGCCAGCCATAGGTGAGCATGAAGACCAGCAACAGGGTCAGCAGGCCGAGCAAGCGGACTTCCACGTTGCCCGCCACCTGACGCCACTGGTGGGGGATCAATCCCTTCTGCAGCAGGAGGCGATTGGCGAGCCACTTCCTGAGCCGTCTATGTCCCCATTGCAGAACCCATATGAGGCCGAAGAAGGTCAGGCTGGCCAGGATCGCCATGCCGCTGGCCTTGACCAGATAGGGGGTAGAGTGCAGCTCAAGATACTTGAGCCGTACCTTGTCGAGCCGCTGGCGGACCCGCTCGCTCGCCTGATCCAGGCTCAGCTCGTCGAGGGCTTCCAGATCCCCCTCCACCAGCACCAGGATCCGCTTGCCATTGACCAGAAACTCCCGGCTGTCCTGCCCGAAGCGCCTGGCGCCCACCAGGGTCACCGGCTGTTCAAGGTCGGAGGCCTGCATCTGCTTGATCCGCTCCTGCACCAGCCGGACCCTGCCCGCCCCGTCCAGACTGCCAAACTTGGCCTGGAGCATGACGATGGGTTCATGGAGCAGCACCAGGGTCTGCGCCTGCTCCTGCACGGTCGGCTCCAGCCTGGGTTCGGCGGCCCATGCCATCGTGGTCTGGGCAAGCATGAGCAGCAGCCCCAGCCAGAGGTTCATCCTGTATCGCCTTTCCATCGCGCATCCTTTCTGTTACGAGACATACGAATCTCTTTCCTGCTTGATTTTATAGAAATAATTAGACGGTGCATGTTAAATAACCAACCGGTTAACCTAGCCTGTACTGACAAGCTAACTCCCCGATTGCACTCTTGCGATCTGCTAATATGCTGTCATCATGAGCCGATTATTGTGAATGCCAGGCTCCGGGTATGGCCTCGCGACTTAGATGGGAGAAATCGATGGTACTTGACTACATTGCCCTGGGAATATTGGTGTTCGTCGTCTTGATCATGTTCTATGGAGTCATCGTCATCCACGACATTCCGTATGAAATCGCCAAGCATCGCAATCACCCCCACCAGGATGCCATTCATGTGGCCGGCTGGGTCAGCCTGTTCACCCTGCACGTACTCTGGCCTTTCCTCTGGATCTGGGCCACGCTCTATCGCCCCGATCGCGGCTGGGGGTTCAGTCAGCGTCTTGAAAAAGACGAAGACGAAATCAACGCTCTCAAGCAGGAACTTGCCGCCCTGCAGGCCCGTATGACCACGCTCGAACAGACTGAAAAATAGGTAACCCTCCATGGATTTGCTACTTATTCTCACCTATACGGCCATCTGTGTAGGGATTTTCAAGATCTTCAAGATCCCGCTCAACAAGTGGACCGTACCGACCGCCGTGCTGGGTGGCGTCATCATCATAGGGGCCCTGATCACCCTGATGAACTACAACCACCCCTATGCCCAGACGGCCCGGAATTACTACGTTTCCACCCCCGTCGTGCCCCTGGTGAAGGGACGAGTGACCGAGGTCCCCGTCCAGCCCAACCAGGCAGTGAAGCAAGGCGACGTGCTGTTCAAGATAGATCCGGTGCGCTTCGAGCAGAAGGTCAACAGTCTGGCCGCACGTCTCACCGCCAGCAAGGAGAGCCTCAACTCCATCAACGCCAGGCTGCGCTCTGCGGTGCTTGACCGGGATCGGGCGAAAGAGCTGATGCGCCGTGGTATCGGCAAGCAGCGCGATCTGGATGTGACACAGGCCAACGTCGATGACATCACGGCGCAGATAGATCAGCAGAAGGCGGCCATCGACGATCTGCAGGCCCAACTGGGCGAAGCGCAGTACAACCTGGAGCAGACAGTGGTCTATGCCCCCTCGGATGGCTATGTGCTGCAAATGGCCCTGCGCCCCGGCATGGTGGCCACCCCCTACCTCTATCGCCCCGTGATGACCTTCGTTCACAAGGACGAGAACTTCTATGTGGGCTGGTTCTGGCAGAACAGCATGCAACGCCTCAAGGCGGGTGACGAAGCGGAAGTGGTCATCGATGGTGCCCCGGGCCGCATCTTCAAGGGCAAGGTCGAGGCCATCATCCCGGCCATGGCACCCGGCAACATACAGGCCAACGCCCCCTTGCTGGACCAGAACTCGGCGCAGCAACCGGGTCGCCTGCCGGTGCTCATCCGCATCACGGATCCGGACTGGGCCCAGTATCAGGTGATCGCCGGCTCCAGCGGCCAGGCCGCCATCTATACCGAATACATGCACCACGTGGCCATCATGCGCAAGATCCTGCTGCGCATGGGCAGCTGGCTCAACTACCTGTTCCCCTTCCACTAAGCACCTTGGTGGTACCTGCGGGCCGGCATCATGCCGGCCCGCTGTTTTTGTGGCCCCAAGATCCCTATAATGGCGCCATCCTGCGCCGCACCATGTCCACACGCCACGCCCTCATGTTCGTTCTCAGACCCTATCAAACCGACGCCGTCAACGCCGTGATCAGCCACTTTCGCAAGCACCCGGATCCCGCCGTGGTGGTGCTGCCCACAGGGGCGGGCAAGAGCCTGGTGATCGCCGAACTGGCCCGCAAGGCCCGCGGCCGGGTGCTGGTGCTGGCCCATGTCAAGGAGCTGGTGGAGCAGAACCACGCCAAGTACGAGGCCTGGGGACTCAAGGCCGACATCTTTGCCGCCGGGCTCGCACGCAAGGAGGCGAGCGCCCAGGTGGTGTTCGGCTCGGTGCAGTCGGTGGCGCGCAATCTGGATGCCTTCGACGGCGCCTTCTCGCTGCTCATCATCGACGAGTGTCACCGGGTCTCGCTCGATGACGACAGCCAGTACCATCAGGTGTTAGGCCACCTCAAGGCCGCCAATCCCGCCCTCAAGATCCTTGGCCTCACCGCCACGCCTTATCGGCTGGGGCTGGGCTGGATCTACCGGCGCCACTACCACGGCATGGTGAAGAGCCACGGGGAGCGGCTGTTCGGTGACTGCGTGTTCGAGCTGCCCCTGCGCTTCATGGTGAAAAACGGCTACCTGACGCCGCCGCGCATGATCGATGCCCCCATAGTCCATTACGACTTCAGCAAGCTGGTAGCGCGGGAGAACGGCCTTTTCAGCGAGGCGGATCTCAACGGCGAGCTCAAGCGCCAGCAGCGGGTCACCCCCCATATCCTGAACCAGGTGCTGGAGTATGCGGCCGAGCGCCAGGGGGTGATGATCTTCGCCGCCACCGTCGAGCACGCCCGGGAAATTCAAGGACTGCTGCTCGCCAAATCCCAGAGCGCGGCCCTCGTCACCGGCGAGACGCCGGGGCCGGAGCGCGACGCCCTCATCAACGCCTTCAAGGGGCGGGAGATCAAGTTTCTGGTCAACGTGGCGGTGCTCACCACCGGCTTCGATGCCCCCCACGTGGATCTCATCGTGATGCTGCGGCCGACAGAGTCGGTGTCGCTCTATCAGCAGATTGTGGGCAGGGGCCTGCGGCTCTCGCCGGGCAAGGAGGATTGCCTGGTGCTCGACTATGCCGGCAACAACTTCAACCTGTTTGCCCCCGAGGTGGGAGAGCCTCGCCCCCACGCCGGCACGGAGCCGGTGCAGGTGCCCTGCCCCGCCTGCGGTTTTGCCAACACCTTCTGGGGCAAGACAGACGAGGAGGGCAAGGTAGTCGAGCACTACGGCCGCCGCTGTCAGGGTCTGTTTGAAGATGACGAGGGCCACCGCGAGGAGTGCGACTACCGCTTTCGCGCCAAGATCTGTCCCGGTTGCGGCGCCGAAAACGACATCGCCGCCCGCCGCTGCCAGAGCTGCGATCAGCTGCTGGTAGATCCTGACGACAAGCTCAAGGAGGCGCTCAATCTCAAGGACTGCATGGTGATCCGCTGCGCGGGGCTGACCCTCACCGCAGGGTGCGGCAAACAGGGGGAGCGGCTGGAGGTGACCTATCACGATGAGGACGGCCTCACCCTGACGGAGTACTTCGCCTTTCACACCAGCGGTGCACGGCGCTTGTTTCAACAACGCTTTGTGCGTCATCATTGGCCCGCCCCGGGCCTGGAGCCCGAATTCACCACCATGGCGAGCGTGCTGGCTGCGCAAAGCCAGTTCCGTCACCCGGATTTCGTCATCGCCCGCAAGTCGGGGCGTTTCTGGCAGGTGAAGGAGAAAATTTTTGATTATGAAGGGCGGTACCGGACTGCCAACGCCTTTGCCTAGCCACGCCGTCTGGCGGGCAAATGACAGACACCAGGTTTGATTATCAGGGGCGCATCGCACTGCCGGCGCCCTTCGTTCAGTTAGAGGATCTTATGCAGCGGTTGTTGATTGGTTTTTGTGCTCTCTTTTCCCTGGTGGCCCAGGCCACCCCGCTGACCCCGCCCAAGGGGGGCCAGTACGCCGTCATCGTCCAGGGCAACAACGGGGTGGAGTTTGCCCGTCACGCCGACGACATGATAGCCCCCGCCTCCACCATGAAGGTGCTGACCGCCCTGGCCGCCCGCCTCGAGCTCGGCGCCGACTTCCGTTTCGCCACCGATATCCAGGCCCAGGCTGGCGCCAGGCAGGGCAACACCATCAACGGCGACATCTGGATCAACTTCGTCGGCGACCCCACGTTGTCGCGGATGGATCTGGTGGCCCTGTTCAAGCAGCTCGGGGTCACCCGCATTCAGGGCAATGTCTATGTCAACACCGGCGCCTACAACGGCTATGAGCGCGGCAATGGCTGGTCCTGGGGGGATCAGACCCTCTGCTTCGCGGCCCCCGTCTCCTCCGTCATCATCGACAAGAACTGTGCCTACGGCACCATCACCGCCACCCAGATTGGCAAACCCGCCACCGGCAACGTCGCCACCGGCGTCCCCATCGGCATAGGTGCCGACAACGTGGAGGTGATGAGCTATGGCGACATGGCGCGTCAGTTCTGCGCCCTGGAAGTGGACATGGCCAAGGGCAACTTCTACGAGCTCAAGGGCTGCATCACCCCGAACAAGGAGCCGCAGGGGCTGCGCTTCGCCATCCACGACGTGGAGGCCTGGGGCTGGGACAACATCCGCTGGGCCATGAACCGAGCCGGCATCAGCCACGACGGCCTGCTGCGTGTCACCCATCAGGCCCCTGTGGGTGCACAGACCCTGGCCACCCACTACTCCGTCTCCCTGCCGGTGATGCTCTCCAAGATGCTGAAGAAATCCGACAACCTCTACGCCGACACCTTCCTCAAAACCGTGGGTCGTCACTACTACAACAAGCCGGGCAGCTATCGCAGCGGCACCATGGCGGTGCGCGCCATCCTGACCAAGAACGGCATCGATCTGGGTAACGCCACCCTGGCCGACGGCTCCGGTCTCTCCGCCCACAATCTCATCAGCGCCCGCCAGATGCTGTCGGTGCTGAACTTCATCCAGAAAAATGATGCCCAGCTCGACTTCATCAAGCTGCTGCCGAGCTCACAGGTGGACGGCACCCTGGCCTGGCGACGCAGCGTCACCGCCCCCATGATGAAGAACAAGGTGCACGCCAAGACGGGCACCATCACCGGCACCTCCAACCTGGCTGGCTTCATCGACACCGCCGGTGGCCAGCGCAAGGCCTTCGTGATGTTCCAGCGCGGCCTCTCCCAGGATCCGGCGACCCACGAGCGCTATCGCGCCAGCAAGGCCGCCTGGCCCTGGACCGTCTTCGAGAAGGGGGTGCTGGAGAGCATCTATCAGCAGCAACCCATCCAGATTGCCGAGCAGTAAGGCTGGCTTGAGTGGCGTGGCGCGGAGCGCATCGCTCGGCAGCCACGAATCCAGAGTGCCGAGATTGCCGAGTTATCGGGCTGGAATAGTTCGCCGCCGCCAATCCAGAATGCCGCGCCAGGTGCCGACCCCTTTCCGGGGTGCAATCGAGCACGGCGAATGGGCGTATCGGAATTTTCAGCTTTGACTGGCCAGGAGCCGAGGCTATGCTGTCGCCAGCCTCGTCTCAACGGCCTTATCTAACGGAGAGAAAAGATGTTTGTAGAAATTTTTGGTCGCCCGGGTTGCCCCTATTGCGTTCGTGCCAAGCAGATTGCCGAGCAGCTGACCGAGGATCGCGATGACTTCGAGTTCCGCTATGTGGACATCAACGTCGCCGGGCTCACCAAGGACGATCTCGCCGCCAAGGCGGGCAAGCCCGTCACCACGGTGCCGCAGATCTTCCTGGACGAGCAGCACATCGGTGGTTGCACCGATTTCGAAGCCTATGCCAGAGCCAATCTGGGTCTGTAAGACAGATTACCAATGCAAAAGGCGCCTCAGGCGCCTTTTTTCATGTCGCTTTACCAGGCTCATGCCACCGGCGTGAAGCGGCTCACCACCTGCCCCTGATGCTCAATCCACTCCATGAACATGGCGACGGGGCGGGCATAGACCTGTCCATCCTGCTCGGATTGGTAGATAACCAGCTGTTCCTGGGTTTCGGTGTGCAGGGCCAGGGCAAGCACTTGGTAGTAACCCCCCTTGAAGTGGCGGTAGCGACCGGTGGCGGGTGCGTGCATGAAGAGCCTCGACGACAGGATGAAAGGACGCCCTGGGCTGCGCGCGCCCTTGGTCGGCAGCAGGGGTTGGAGCAGATTTTTACCCCAGCCAATCGTGCCAGATGGGGTGGATAATTCAATACACTCTTGCTGCTTTATGAACCTCCCCCTCATCTTTCACTAGTCTCTCGCGAGAGAGGCAAACGATCCTGCTGAATTTAACAGACTGGCAACCCTGTTTCAGGGGTAAATATCAGGGATTTATTCCATAAATTAGATTGTTCTAGCATTCAATTCTGTGAAGAATAGGGGTAGAGAAATTTGATACTAAAAAAAGCTTTTCTGCCAACGCGCCCCCAGGGGAAGGAATCACGCTCACCATGTTCACTATCGACAAGTCGCACAAGCTCGACGATGTCTGCTATGACATTCGCGGCCCGGTGCATAAAGAGGCCCGCCGTCTCGAGGACGAAGGCCACCGCATCATCAAGCTCAACATCGGCAATCCGGCCCCGTTCGGCTTCGATGCGCCTGAAGAGATCATCAAGGATGTGATCCTCAACATGCCCCAGAGCCAGGGCTACTGCGACTCCAAGGGGCTCTTCTCGGCCCGCAAGGCGGTGATGCAGTACTACCAGCAAAAGGGGATGCGCAAGGTCGACATCGACGACATCTACATCGGCAACGGCGCCAGCGAGCTCATCGTGATGGCGATGCAGGCGCTGCTCAACAACGGCGACGAGATGCTGGTGCCCTCCCCCGACTACCCGCTCTGGACCGCCGCCGTCACCCTCTCCGGTGGTCATGCGGTGCACTACCGCTGCGATGAAGGGGCCGACTGGTATCCGGATCTGGACGACATCCGCGCCCGCATCACCCCGCGCACCCGCGGCTTGGTGCTGATCAACCCCAACAACCCGACCGGCGCCGTCTACGGCAGCGAGTTCCTGCTGGAGGTGATCGAGATCGCCCGCCAGCACAACCTCATCATCTTCGCCGACGAGATCTACGACAAGATCCTCTACGACGACATCTCCCACACCAGCGTCTGCACCCTGTGCGACGACGTCATGGTGGTAACCTTCAACGGCCTCTCCAAGGCCTACCGTGCCTGCGGCTTCCGTCAGGGCTGGATGGTCATCACAGGGCCCAAGGGCCGTGCCAAGGGCTACATCGAGGGGCTGGAGATGCTGGCCTCCATGCGCCTCTGTGCCAACGTGCCCATGCAGCACGCCATCCAGACTGCGCTTGGTGGCTATCAGAGCATCAACGAGCTGATCCTGCCGGGCGGCCGCCTGCGCCGCCAGCGGGACAAGGCCTGGGAGCTTTTGAACGAGATCCCCGGGGTCTCCTGCGTCAAGCCCAAGGGGGCGCTCTACATGTTCCCGCGCCTCGACCCCAAGGTGTACGACATCCGCGACGACCAGAAGATGGTGTTCGATCTGCTGCAGCAGGAAAAATTGCTGCTGGTGCAGGGCACCGGCTTCAACTGGCCCGCACCGGATCACTTCCGCCTGGTGTTCCTGCCCCGGGAAGAGGAGCTGGAAGAGGCCATCGGCCGCCTCGCCCGCTTCCTCAAGGGCTACAAGCAGTAAGCTCCGCCCATGATAAAGGCTCCCTCGGGAGCCTTTTTGTTATCTGTCGTCTTTATCCGTGCCATCAGCCGTGGAGCAGGGCCCCGGCCACCAGCACCCCCATGGTGATGAGGGCAACGCCGATGATGAAGGGCAGCACCCAGCGCACGAAGCGATCGTAGGGGATCCTGGCGAGCGCCAGACCGGCCACCAGGTGGGCGGCGGTGGGGGCGAACAAGTTGATCCAGCCGGAGGCGGACTGATAGGCGGTGATCACCAGATCCCGGGAGATACCTGAGAAGTCCGCGAGCGGCCCCATCAGCGGCATGGAGACGGTCGCCAGCCCCGAGGTGGAGGGAATGAAGAAGCTCAGGATGATGTGCACCAGATAGGCCATCAGGATGAAGACCGACGAGGAGAGTCCGGTCACCAGCCCTTCGGCCCAGTGCAGAATGGTGTCGATGATGACGCCCTGCTCCATCACCACATAGATGCCCCGCGCCACCGCGACCACCAGGGCCACCCCGATGAGATCCCGCGCGCCGTTGAGGAAGGTCGCCACATAGTTGGATTCGGGCATCCGATTGATCAGCGCAATCAGGATGGAGGCGCTGAAGAACAGGGTGGAGAGCTCGTCGAACCACCAGCCAAGGGTGGGCAATAGATCGATCCCCAGATCGGACCAGGGCACCACCGCATAGATCATCAGCAGGAAGGTGCCGAAGAAGACCAGCATGGTGAGCTTCTGCTTGCCGCTGAAGGCGAGGTTGCCGCTCTTCATCTGGGAGAACTCGTCGTCATAGGCGATGTCGGCCAGCACGGAGCGGGACTTGTCCTGCTGCACCTGTTTGGCGTAGCGCATCACGAACCAGGAGGCGAAGATCACCAGCAGCAGCCACTGGATGACCCGCAAACCAATCCCCTCACCGATGGGTATGCCGGCAAAACCGGAGGCGATGCCGGTGGCAAAGGGGTTGACGGTGGAGGCCAGCACCCCGACCCCGGAGCCGAGCAAGATGATCCCCGCCGCCACCATACGATCGAAGCCAGCGGCCATCATCACAGGCACGATGAGCGCCCAGAAGGCCACCGTCTCCTCCGCCATACCGAAGGTGGAGCCGCCAAGGGCAAAGAGCGCGATCAGCACCGGGATCAGCAGCCGCTCGCGGCCGGCGAAGGCGCGCACTATGGCCCCCACCCCGGCATCGAGCGCCCCGCTCTGCATGGTCACCGCCAGAAAGCCGCCGATGATGAGCACGAAGAGCGCCACGTCGGCCGCCTTGTGAAAGCCCTGGATCGGCGCCTTGAGCACCTCGAACACCCCCTGCGGGTGGGCGGGCAGCTCGGTGTAGCTGCCGGGCACCGGCAGCAGCCGCTCGTCGCCGCTGTAGTCGGCCACGGCCGCCGCCGCAACCGGCTGCTGGGTCTTGGCGGTCACATAGTTGTACTTGCCCGCCGGCAGCACCCAGGTGAGGGCCGCCATCAGGGCGATGATGATGAAAAGCAGGGTATAAACGGTGGGGAGTTGGCGCTTCTTGGGCGCCTCGGTTGATGTGGTCATGGCTTCCGTTCCTCGGCAATGCCGTCATGTGATCCAAACAGCGCAAGACTAGCGGGTTTGTTCGGGGAAAAAGGTGATCACGGATAATAAACCTGCGGCAACCGCTTGAATGAGCGGCAAAAAAACAGGGCCCCGCAGGGCCCTGTCGTCACATGGTCAGGCTCAGAGCTCGACCACGTCGAATGTCACGTCCGGATTCACATCCGCATCGTAATCCACCTCGTCCAGACCGAAACCGAACAGGCGCAGGAACTCCTGCTTGTAGCCGGCGTAGTCGGTGAGCTCACAGAGGTTCTCGGTGGTGATGGAGGGCCAGAGATCGCGGCAGGTCTGCTGCACGTCTTCACGCAGCTCCCAGTCATCCATGCGGATGCGGGCCTGCTCGTCCAGTGCCAGCTCCTCGCCATAGAGACGGGTGCGCAGCATGCGATCCACCTGCTCCATGCAACCCTCGTGAATGCCCTTCTCCTTCATGATCTTGAAGGCCATGGAGATATAGAGCGGCATCACTGGAATGGCGGAGGAGGCCTGGGTCACCACGGATTTGAGCACGGCCACGTGGGCGGTGCCGCCCTTGGCGGCCAGATCGCCACGGATGGCGGCGGCGGCGCGGTCCAGATCTTCCTTGGCGCGGCCCAGGGTGCCATGCCAGTAGATGGGCCAGGTCAGATCGGTGCCGATGTAGGAGTAGGCCACGGACTTGGCACCGTCGGCCAGCACGCCCGCATCACGCAGGGCAGCCATCCACAGCTCCCAGTCCTGACCGCCCATGACGGTGATGGTGCTCTGGATCTCTTCCTCGTTCGCCGGCTCGACGGTGGCGGTGATGATCTGATCCTTGTTGGTGTCGATGGCGGTGGAGGTGTAGACCTCGCCGATGGGCTTGAGGGCGGAGCGCACCACTTCGCCGGTGTCCGGCATCTTGCGCACCGGGGAAGCCAGGGAGTAGACCACCAGATCGATTTGACCCAGATCCTGCTTGATGAGCTCGATCACCTTGGCACGGCACTCGTGGGAGAAGGCATCGCCGTTGACGCTCTTGGCGTAGAGGCCGGCCTCTTTGGCGGCCTTGTCGAAGGCGGCGGAGTTGTACCAGCCGGCGGAGCCCGTCTTGGTCTCGGAGCTCGGCTTTTCGAAGAAGACGCCAATGGTGGCGGCGCCGCTACCGAAGGCAGTGGCAATCCGGGAGGCCAGACCATAACCGGTGGAGGCGCCGATCACCAGTACCTTCTTGGGACCATTCTCGATGGTGCCCTTGGCCTGGGTGTAAGCGATCTGGCGACGAACATTGGCTTCACAACCGACCGGGTGAGTGGTGGTGCAGATAAAGCCGCGAACCTTGGGTTTGATAATCATAGGGGTCTCGGATCCGTTAAATGGATGAAATCGGGGCATAAGATACCTCATTGTGGCCCGCTATGGTGCTCTGATGTGTTGAACTGCCGGGAAAACCGGCCAACATCCCGCCGTTTGGCACGACAACCGAGCACCCAGCGTGCAGGAAATGAGGACAGGGCGACACGGGCAACCCCTCGCTTTCATTGCGGGTGTCGGGGCGATTGTCTGACCCGGCGCCATGTACTAGTGTGCAAGGGGAGGATTCAAGGAGGAGCCTATGTCACGCACCCTGGTCATCTGCCTCACCCTGCTGGTGGCAGCCACCCCGCTCTCTGCCGAGGTCTACAAATGCACCGTCAACGGCAACATCACCTTCAGCGACATTCCCTGTACCGGTGACAGCGAGCCGGTACGGATGAACATCTTCACCCCCTCGCCCGAAGAGGTCGAGCGGGCGAACAAGCGAACCCGGGATATAGAGGAGAACCTGGCCAGCGGTCGGAAGCAACGCCAGCTTGAGGCCCTGCGCACCGGGATGGGCGCCAGGGATCAGAAGATGCCCCCTGAGATAGCCGGTGAGCGCAATGACCAGAGGGCGACGACCGAGACAAGCGATCTTGAGGACAGAGTACGCTCTTCCGGGATGCAGGGCGTGGCGCACCAATACCAGGACGAGATGGAGACGCTGAACAAGCAGATCTCGACCCTGCAGCAGAAGAAATAGACTCAGGTTCCTGGCTGACCAGAGTACCGGGACGGTGAAGCGGACATGAAAAGGGGGAGCCAAGACTCCCCCACACTTTTTCGCTCAATACTGCGTTTCGAAAGAGGCCTCCGTCACCCCGGCCGGCAAGGCCAGAGCCCCCGGCGTGGTCTTGCTGACCACCAGTTTGCTGCTCACCGTGAAGGTCTGCGGCGTGACGCTCCCCACCTCGGAGGAGGGTGCGACATAGACCTTGTAGACCCCGGGTTCGATGATCCACTCGCTGTTGGCGTTGTCGAAGCTGGCGAGCCAGCTGGCCGGGATCTCGAAGTTCAGGGTTTCGCTCGCCCCCGCGGCCAACAGCTGGGTCTTGGCAAACGCCTTGAGCTCGATGGCCGGCTTGCTGAGGGTCCCAGCCGGGGCTGCCACATAGACTTGAGCCACCTCCCGACCAGAGACACTGCCGCTGTTGTAGACGGTAGTGGTCAGGGTCACCTTGCCACCGGCCTCGGATAGAGAATTGCTCTGTACAGATGTATTTTTGTAGTTGAATTGCGTGTAAGAAAGACCGTGGCCGAAGGGATAATTCACCTCCTTGCCGAAGGTCGCGTAATAGCGATACCCCACATAGATGCCTTCGTTGTAGTAGTGGGTGTCGATCTTGCCATCCCCGTCGGTATCCGTGCCCGGGAAGCCCCCAGACGAAGGCACATCCTGATAGCGCATGGGGAAGGTCTGGGTCAGCTTGCCGCTCGGATTGACAGTCCCCGACAACAGGTCGGCGATGGCATTGCCCGCCTCCTGCCCCGGCATGTAAGCCAGCAGGATGGCATCGACCTTGTCCTGCCAGGCGCTGGTGTCCATGACGCCGCCGATGTTGAGCAACACCACTACCTTCTTGCCAAGGCTGTGGAAAGCACTGCTGACGTCGTCGATGAGCGTCTGTTCCACATCGGAGAGCAGATAATCCCCCTTCCCGCTCAGGCGATCCTCCCCTTGCGCCGAGTTGCGACCAAGGGTGATGACGGCGACATCATTGCTGGCGGCATAAATCGCTATCTCGGCCTGGCTCAGGGATGGCTCAGGGCAGCTAACTATGGTCGAGATGCCGCCAAAGTCGCTCGTGCTCTTGTTCTGCTCGAAAAAGGTGCGATAGAAGTCCGCGAGCCCGGTGTCGACGCTGAACTGCCGGGCCAGCCCGTCCACCACATTGACGGTATAGGCCGCGTTCACGTCGCCGCTGCCGGCGCCGCCCTTGAGAGTATTGACCTGAGTGATCCCGAAGGAGGCCAACTTGATCCCCTTCGCCAGGGGCAGGCTGCCCAGCTCGTTTTTCAGCAACACCATGCCATCACTGGCAGCCTGGCGCGATAACCTGGCATGGCCAGCCAGATCCGGCGCATTGCTGGCGATAACCCCCTGGTTCGATGGCATCTTCAGTACCTGGGTCAGGATTCGCACCGCCCCCTGCCTGATGTCATCCGCGCTCAGATCGCCGGCGGCATAGGCCTCCTGCAAGCCGGTCAGGGCATCGCCGTAGCCATAGGGCAGCGCCGGGCCACCGGGTTCGATAAGATCGTTGCCGGACTTGATCATGTCCGCATAGTGGCCATCACCCGACCACCAGTCACTCACGACGAAGCCTTCAAACCCCCATTCATCCCGCAGCACCCGGGTATTGAGATCCGCCCACTGGCCCGTGTAGGTGCCATTGACCTTGTTCATGGCGGTCATCACGGCCCAGGGATTGGCGTGCTCCTCGGCGTACTGGAAGCCCCGCAGGTAGATCTCCCGGATGGCCCTTGGGGAGATGATATTGTCGACGATGGATCGGGAGGTCTCGGCGTTGTTGGCGATGAAGTGCTTGATGGTGGTGCCCACCCCCTGGGCCTGGGCTCCGTTCACCTCGGCAGCCCCCATCACCCCGGACACCAGGGGATCTTCGGAGAAGTATTCGAAGCTGCGCCCATTGAGAGGGTCACGCTGAATGTTCATACCGGGGGCAAGCCAGACATCCAGCCCGTACTCTTTGACCTCGTTGCCGATGGCGGCCCCCACCTGCTTGACCAGGCTCGCATCCCAGGTCGACGCCAACAGAGTGCCCACCGGGAAGGCGGTGCCGTAGAAGGTACCGGTTTCCCCCTCCCGGGTCGGCGTGATGCGCACCCCGGCGGCGCCATCGGCCAGCTTGCTGGCGGCGATGTCGAGCCCGGAGTCGGCGTTGAACACGCCGCTGATGTAGCCCACGCTGCCCGGCACGTCACCCTTGAGGTTGTTGATCGCCTCCTTGTTCACCTCAAGGCCGCGGCTGGTAAACACGTAACCCGGTCCCACCAGCATGCCCAGCTGTTCGTCGTGGGTCATTTTGGCCACCATGCCTTCCGCCAGGGTCCGATAATAGGCATTGTCCTTGACCACCTCTTGCGGCGCCGACGAGCTGTTGTCGTTGCACCCCTGAGCCCCAAGGATCAGCGCGACGGCGATGGCAAGGGCGCTCCATTGATACCCTTTATTGTTATGCTGCATATAATTCCCTTTCATTCCATTATTCAGGTGAATAAACAAACCGAACTAGCCAGCGCAGCTTAACGCGAGGGCCAGGGTGCCTGCTTTGCATGGGGGAGCAGCCATTTTGCATTGGGGAGTGGGACGCCAATATCACCACGGCGGTCACAACGTTACCTTTGGTTACAGTTACCGACACTCGGTTGCACTGCATTTGATCTGACTCTCAGTTATCCCTTGCATAACATGCCTTAATTTTCCCGAACAGCAGGATGCTGCGGGGCCACGACAGGCATGTTTCCGGCATGAGGAAATAAAGATGGGAAAGAGCGTTTCAAATATCATCGCCAGATCGACGCTCTATCTATTAGAAGAGGGTGGCGTCAATACCGACGCCATAAAAACACTGTGCCAACTCAGCCAATATGAGCTGGATAGAGCGGATGGCCGGCTCTCACAAAGGCAGCATCTGCGTTTTATCAAGGCGACATCGGCATATGACTTCTTATGGCAGGAGCGCCTGTCGCAAAGCCATTCCCCCGCATCGCTCATCGACGGTGCCTATGAGATGTTTCCCGATCTCGTCGGTTATTGCCTCAACCAGCCGACGGCCGAGGAGGCTGTGCTCGGTTATATCCACAACCGGATCATCATCGGCAATTGCGACCATTTCACCATCGCCCAAGCGGACGACCAACTCGCCATAACCTATGTCGAAGACCAGGAGCTGGTGCAGCGCAACCACTCCGCCATCGGTAATTTCATGTTGCTGAAGGAGTTGGTGCGCCTCTATGCTCCCGGGGTGGAGACCACCGTCAGCTTGCGCGGGGCAGCGGAGCCCGGCCGCAAGCAACTCGACGAGGGCTTCGGCTGCCATTGCCAGTTTGATCAGACGGCCAACGTCATCCACTTCAAGAGCGCCGCCCTGACGAGCCGGGCCGAGCACTATCTTCCGCTGCTCAACCGGAATCAGCACCAGCAGATCAGCCGCAGAGTCGCTGCGCTGGAATATGAGCAAGGATTCTCGACCCTTGTCATGTCATTGCTAGAAAAGGCCATCGAAAATAACTGTCTCAATGATGAAGCCAGCTTCATGGAATATATTTGTGGCCTGATCGGCATGAGTCGTTGGACCATAAATGCCAGACTCAAGCAGGAAAATAGCCATCTCAGCATGTTATTAAAAAATGTACGCATTAAAAAAGCCTGCGCCTGGTTGGCCGAAACCGACATGAGTATTCAGGATATCAGTGAGCGACTTCGCTTCTCTTCCCTCTCGGTATTTTCACGCTTCTTCTCCACCCACATGGGCACCCCGCCATTGCATTATCGGCGTCGGCTCGGTCAAGGTGGTTAACGACTCGCAATAGTCGGCGCTCTGCCAATAAACACCCTAGTGGACATGGCGCCAAATGCAGCGTGGCCGCCCCATCGTCAGTGCCAATTGATACATATTTATGACAAAACTGGCTCGAAGTTGAGCGCCGTGGATAATGGCACCCGTCTGGAGCCCGCCTGAGAAGCAGGGATGCAGAAGAAAACAATTAATCGAGATTAAAAATTAAAAAACTTCAAAAAGTTAAGCCGGAGTCGATTAAGGTTCATGGGGCAGCAATGTTATTGTTAATTCACTCAGATTACTGTCGGTCTGTCATTCAAGGGTCTCATGGAGGAGCTCCGTATGTTCTGGAATCACAAAGCAAGCAAGGAAGCGAGTGAACAGGTGGTGAAGATGGCGGAGCTGGGGGCTTTCGAGCAGGCCATCCAGTCCCAGGTGCCTTTCATCCAGTTCACTCCGGCCGGCACGGTCACCTTCGTCAACGACCTCTTTCTGAAGATCGTGGGCTTTCAGCGGGAAGAGGTGATTGGCAAGCACCACAGTGCGCTCTGCTTCCCGGAGGACGTCAAGACCCGTGACTACGAGAGCCTGTGGCAGGATCTGCGCGGCGGCATCTCCCGCAACGGCCGCTTCATCCGCCAGTCGAAATCGGGCAAGGCTGTCTGGCTGGAGGCCACCTATTTCCCCATCATGATCGATGGCAAGGTGGCACGCGTCGCCAAGGTCGCCTCGGACGTGACCCAGCAGCAGTCTTCCCTCGAGCGCACCCAGGCCCTGCTGGCGGCGCTCGACAAGTCGCTGGCGGTGATCGACTTCCAGCCGGACGGCACCGTCATCACCGCCAACCAGAACTTCCTCCACTGCTTCGGCTACCGGCTGGAGGAGGTGGTCGGCAAACACCACCGCCAGTTCTGCGACCCCGAGTTCTACCAGAAAAACCCCAACTTCTGGCGCGATCTCGGCTCGGGGGACATCAAGTCCGGGCTCTTCATGCGCCTCGGTCACCGCGGGGAGAAGATCTGGCTGGAGGCGACCTACAATCCCATCTTCAACCACGAGGGCAAGGTGGTCAAAATCATCAAGCTGGCGAGCGACATCACGGAGCGGGTCGAGAAATCCATCTCCACCCGGGAGGCGGCCCAGAAGGCCTGCGCCATCGCCAGCGAAACCGTCACCAGTGCCGCCAAGGGGCGCGAGGTGATCGACAAGGTGCTGGAGACCTCCTCCCACATCAACACCTCGGTCAACGAGGTGAGCAAGCAGATAGATCTGCTCAATCAGCAATCCAAGAGCATAGAGTCCATCATCTCCACCATCAGCGGCATCGCGGATCAGACCAACCTGCTGGCACTCAATGCCGCCATCGAAGCTGCCAGGGCCGGCGAGCAGGGCCGGGGGTTTGCGGTGGTCGCCGACGAGGTGAGGCAGCTGGCGGCCAGAACCTCGACCTCCACCAACGAGATCGTCTCCGTCATCAAGCACAACTCCGACATCACCTCCAAGATCACCCAGACCGTCTCCGTCGTCTCAGGCAAGGCGGTGGCGGGGCAGGATCAGGCCAACATCATCGCCGACGTCATCAAGGAGATCATCGAGGACGCCAACTCGGTCTCGGACACCGTCAAGAGCCTCTCCATCTGAGCTCGGTGCGCACCATCCAAAAACAACGCGGGGCCAGGCCCCGCGTTGTTTTTTGCTCATCCAAGACACGCCAAGAGCCGTCAATCCCCTCCCTGCAGATAATGCCTCGCCTCCTCGTCGGCCTGACCCAGGGCCAGCTCCCACAACTCGGCGATGCAGAGCCCCTCCTCCCCCACCGCCGCTTCCTCCAGGGCCTCCAGGGCTCTGGCATCGGCCAGGGTAAAAGGGTGGTGGCTCAACAAGGTCTTGGCCTCGGCCAGCAACTTCATGTCGCTCATGGTGTGGCTCCTTCATGGCCAGCATAGGCCCCTGTCCAGACTGTAGCCGATCGGGGGAAAGTCAACTCTGGGCGGCGGCGCTGCGCACCCGGTTTTTGCCCGCTGGCAACTGACCGACCCCGATGCCGGCCAGCACGGCGGCGCAGGCAACCCATTGCAGGGCACCCAGCGTCTCCCCCAGCAGCAGATAGGCGAGCAGCAGGGTAAAGACCGGGATGAGGTTCACATAGGCGGCCGCCAGGGTCACTTTCACCTGAGTGACCGACCAGTTGTAGAGCAGATAAGCACCGAGCGTCACGAAGGCGCCGAGGAAGAGGATGACCCCCATGTCCTGCCAGTCCCATTCCGCGGGCCAGGGGGCACTGAAGGCGAAGGGGGCGAAGAAGAGGGTACCGACGAAGGCCTGCAGGGCGGTCAGGGTCAGCACGCCGTAGCGGCTGGAGAGCTTCTTGAACACCACCGAGTAGGTGGCGGCGCAGAGCATGGCCCCCATCTCCAGACTGTTGCCGAGCAGGGCGTTGGGAGCGAACTCTTCCGCCCCCTCGGCCAGCCCCAGCAGGGCGATGCCGCAGATGGCGATGGCAAAACCCAGCAGCTGGCGGCGGCTCACCCGCTCTCTCAGCAGCACGAAGGCCACCAGGGCCACCATCAGGGGCAGCAGCGCACAGACCATGCCCGCCTGCCCGGCGCTGGTGTAGCGCAGGGCATTGACCTCCAGCAGGAAATAGAGGCAGGGCTCCAGGGCGCCCATCAGGGCCAGCCAGCACCAATCCCCTTTTTGATAGTGGAAGTTGCCGAGGTGACGGTAACACAGCAGCCAGCAACAGGAGGCCACCGCCATGCGCATAAACAGCACCTGACCGAAGGACCAGACCTCCAGCACATGTTTGAGGGCGATAAAGGAGCTGGACCAGAGCAGCATGGCCAGGGTGAGGGTCAGTATGGGTAACGGGCGCACAATGCCTCCATGAATTGGGCCCCCGAATAATAACCATACGGCCTTGCGGTTGTCTAAAGGCACCTAACATCAGATAATACTGCCGCCTTCACACCGGAAAACCCATCGTCAATGACTGAGTACCTGCTTTTACTGGTCAGTACCGTGCTGATCAACAACTTCGTGCTGGTGAAGTTTCTCGGCCTCTGCCCCTTCATGGGCGTCTCCGGCAAGCTGGAAACCGCCATCGGCATGGGACTGGCCACCACCTTCGTGATGACGCTCGCCAGCGCCTGCTCCTATCTGATGGAGCACTATATCCTGATCCCGCTGGACATCGCCTATCTGCGCACCCTGGGCTTCATCCTGGTGATCGCCGTGGTGGTGCAGTTCACCGAGATGGTGATCCGCAAGAGCAGCCCGACCCTCTATCGCCTGCTCGGCATCTTCCTGCCCCTCATCACCACCAACTGCGCCGTGCTGGGCGTCGCGCTGCTGAGCATCAACGAGCGTCACAACTTCATCCAGAGCATCATCTACGGCTTCGGGGCTGCCTGCGGTTTCTCGCTGGTGCTGATCCTGTTTGCCGCCATGCGTGAGCGTCTGGTGGCCGCCGACGTGCCAGCCCCCTTTCGCGGCGTCTCCATCGCCATGGTCACCGCCGGCCTGATGTCCCTGGCCTTCATGGGCTTTACCGGCCTCATCAAGATATAGCGCTATGACTCACATACTCTTTGCCATCCTGGTGCTGGCCCTGCTGGCCCTGGCCTTCGGCATCATTCTGGGCTATGCCGCCGTCAAGTTTCATGTGCAGGCCGACCCCATCGTCGACCAGCTCGATGCCCTGCTGCCCCAGACCCAGTGCGGCCAGTGCGGCTACCCGGGCTGCAAGCCCTATGCCGAGGCCCTGGCCAACGGCGACAAGATCAACAAGTGCGTGCCCGGTGGCGATGCCACCATGCGCAAGATAGCGGATCTCATGGGGGTCGAGCCCCAGCCGCTGGACGGTGGCGACGAAGCGGCCGTCCCCGTCAAGAAGGTCGCCTTCATTCA
This sequence comes from Aeromonas sp. Marseille-Q7275, assembly GCF_965119515.1. Taxonomy (NCBI): domain Bacteria; kingdom Pseudomonadati; phylum Pseudomonadota; class Gammaproteobacteria; order Aeromonadales; family Aeromonadaceae; genus Aeromonas; species Aeromonas sp. Marseille-Q7275. The sequence continues at coordinate 145,654 of NZ_CBCPLW010000010.1, read as the reverse complement.
CGAGGACATGTGCATAGGTTGCACCAAGTGCATCCAGGCCTGCCCGGTCGATGCCATTCTCGGCGCCACCAAGGCGATGCACACCGTCATCGCGGCCGAGTGCACCGGGTGCGATCTCTGCGTCGACCCCTGCCCGACCGACTGTATCGAGATGATCCCGGTGCCGACCACGGTCGACAACTGGAAATGGGATCTGGCCAAGGTCGCCATTCCGGTCAAGATAGTGGAATAAACAGCGGAGTAACCATGCAGCATCTGCTAGAACGCATCAAAGCCGGCACCCTCTGGGATTTTCACGGTGGCATTCATCCTCCCGAGAACAAGCACCAGTCCAGCCTGACCCCCGTCGTGGACGCGGGTCTCCCCCCCCAGCTCATCATACCGGTGCGCCAGCACGCGGGCCCGGCCGGCGAACTGCTGGTGCAGGTGGGTGACAGGGTCAAGAAGGGCCAACCGCTGACCCGTCATGACAAGGGCCGCATAGTGCCGGTGCACGCCTCCACCTCGGGCACCATCACCGCCATCGAACAACACACGGTGGCGCACCCCTCGGGCCTGGACGATCTCTGCGTCATCCTGACCCCGGACGGGGAAGATGCCTGGGGTGAGCGCAACCCCCAACCCGACTACTGGAATCTGGAGCGGGGCGAACTGCTCGAGCGCATCCAGCAGGCGGGCGTCGCCGGGCTCGGTGGCGCCGTCTTCCCGACCCACAGCAAGCTCGATGGCCGCGGCCAGCTCACCGAGATCCTGATCGTCAACGGCCTGGAGTGCGAACCCTACATCACTACAGACGATCGCCTGATGCAGGAGTATGCCGACGAGATCATGGACGGCATCCGGGTGCTCAAGCACCTGCTCAAGCCCAAGCTCACCCTGATCGGGGTGGAAGACAACAAGCCGGCGGCCATCGACGCCCTGACCCGCCATGCCACAGACGAGGATGTGCTGGTCAAGTCGGTGCCGACCAAGTACCCCTCCGGCGGTGCCAAGCAGACCATAGAGCTGCTCACCGGACGCCAGGTGCCCAAGGGAGGCCGGGCGGTCGACATGGGCATCATGGTGCTCAACGTCGCCACCGTGTTCGCCATCAAGCGCGCCATCATCGACGGCGAGCCGCTCATCTCGCGCATCGTCACCCTCACCGGCGACGCCTTCAAAAAGCCCGGCAATGCCTGGGTGCGCCTTGGCACCCCGGTGCGCTGGCTGCTGCAGCGTTTCGAGCTGCAACCGGAGGCGGATCAGCGGGTCATCATGGGGGGCCCCATGATGGGCTTCACCCTGCCCCATGCCATGGTGCCCGTGGTCAAGGCCACCAACTGCCTGCTCTCCCCAGCGCCGAGCTGCCGCCCCCGGCCCCGAACAGGCCTGCCATCCGTTGCAGCGCCTGTGCCGACCTGCCCCGCCAACCTGCTGCCCCAGGAGCTCTACTGGTACAGCCGGGTCAAGGAGTATGACAAGGCCGAGAAGCTCAACCTGTTCGACTGCATAGAGTGCGGGGCCTGTGCCTGGGTCTGCCCGAGCGAGATCCCCCTGGTGCAGTACTACAAGATTGCCAAGGATGACATCCGCGAGGTCCGTGCCGAGCACGAGAAGGCGGAGCGCGCCAAGCAGCGCTTCGAGGCCAAGCAGGCCCGCTTCGAGCGGGACAAGGCCGCGCGGGAGGCTCGCCACGCCGAGGCCGCCGCCCAGCGTCGCCAGGCCATGGCCGCGGCCGGGGGGGATGATCCCGTCGCTGCCGCCCTGGCCCGCCTCAAGGCCAAGCAGGAGGCCGCCAGCGCAGAGACTCCGCCGGACAACGCCACCATGATGGCAGCCCGCGAGGCGCGCAAGCAGGAGGCGCTGGCGCGCCGCGCCGCCAAGGCGGTCGAGACCGCACAGCCGGATGATGCCGGCACGGCTGTCGTTGCCGAAGCCGATCCCAAGAAAGCGGCCATCGCCGCTGCCATCGCCCGCGCCAAGGCCAAAAAAGTGGCCCAGACTGCCGGTGACGAGGCCAGCAACACGGCTGCCACTTCGGGCGAGCCGGTGGCCGAGCCCACTGCCGAGGTCGATCCCAAGAAGGCGGCCATTGCCGCTGCCATCGCCCGCGCCAAGGCCAAGAAACTGGCGGCCGCCGCCGAGGTCGCGCCCGAGGCGCCAGTCCCCTCAAGGGACGCCGTGAGCGACACGCTGGCCGCCCCGGGCGAGCCGGTGGCCGAGCCCGCTGCCGAGGTCGACCCCAAGAAGGCGGCCATCGCCGCTGCCATCGCCCGTGCCAAGGCCAGGAAGCTGGCGGCCGACGCCGCGGCACACACCCCTTCCCCTTCGACCGACAAGAGCCACTGATCCATGTTCAATCTCGCGAGTGCGCCCTTCGCCCATAACCGCAGACAGACCCAGACCCTGATGCTGCTGGTGATCCTGGCCTGTCTGCCCGGTTTCCTGGCCCAGACCTGGTTCTTCGGCTGGGGGACCCTGATCCAGATCCTGCTGGCCCTGGTGACGGCCCTGGGCTGCGAGGCCCTGGTCCTGCGCCTGCGCGGCCGCCCTGTCAAACCGGCCCTGCTGGATGGCAGCGCGGCCCTCACCGCCGTGCTGATCGGCCTCTCCCTGCCCCCCCTGCTGCCCTGGTGGATGCTGGTGCTGGGCACCGCCTTTGCCATCATCATCGCCAAGCACCTCTATGGCGGGCTCGGTCAGAACCTGTTCAACCCGGCCATGGTGGCCTATGTGCTGCTGCTGGTCTCCTTCCCGGTCCAGATGACCAGCTGGCTGCCCCCCTCCAGCATCGCCGCCTACGGGGTCGACTTTGGGGACGCCGTCTCGGTGATCTTCACCGGCTTCAGCCTGGACGGCTACAGCCTGGCGCAGCTCAAGCAGGGGGTGGATGGCCTGACCATGGCCACTCCCCTCGACACCCTGAAGACGGGCCTGACCCAGGGGCTCACCGCCAGCGAAGTGATGACTCACGCCGTGTTCGAGGGTTGGGGCGGGATTGGCTGGAGCTGGGTCAACCTCGGCTACCTGCTGGGTGGCCTCTTCCTGTTGCAGCAGAAGGTGATCAACTGGCGCATTCCCACCGCCGTGCTGGGGGCCCTGCTGCTCTCTGCCACCCTGGGTTATCTGGCCACGCCGGACGCTACCGCCACCCCCATGCTGCACCTGTTCAGCGGCGCCACCATGCTGGGGGCCTTCTTCATCGCCACCGATCCGGTGAGCGCCAGCACCACGGCCAGGGGTCGCCTCATCTACGGCGTGCTGATCGGCGTGCTGGTCTACCTCATCCGTCGCTTCGGCGGCTACCCGGATGCCTTCGCCTTCGCCGTGTTGCTGGCCAACCTCTGCGTGCCGCTCATCGACAGCCTGACCCGTCCCAAGGTCTATGGGGATCGCCGCAAATGAGCCAGCCTCTTGCCGACAGCCAACCTCTACGTAGCCACCCCCATCGACAGCCTGACTCGTCCCAAGGTCTATGGGGATCGCCGCAAATGATCATCGCGCACATCTCACTCTCAGGAGCCTTCCCATGTTAAAGAGCATGCGCAAAAACGGCGTCACCCTGGCCCTGTTCGCCCTCGGCTGCACCGCCATGGTGGTGCTGACCAACGAGTTGACCCGGGATCGCATCGCCCACCAGCAACAGCTGGAGAAGCTGCGCACCCTGGAGGCCCTGCTGCCGGCGGGGAGCTATGACAACGATCTGGTGGCCAGCTGCAGGCTGGTCACCAGCCGCGAGTACCTGGGCAGCGATCAGCCCATGCCGCTCTACACCGCGACCCTCAAGGGGGAGCACACCGGCTATGCGCTGGAAACCGTGGCCCCCGACGGCTACAGTGGGGCCATTCGCATGGTGGTCGGCACAGATGCCAGCGGCGCCATCAGCGCGGTGCGGGTGCTGGCTCACAAGGAGACCCCGGGTCTTGGCGACAAGATCGAGCTGAAAAAATCGAGCTGGATAGAGAGCTTCGTCGGCAAGTTCCTCACCAAGGAGAACGCGGCAAGCTGGGCGGTGAAGAAGGATGGCGGCGAATTTGACGCCTTCACCGGCGCCACCATCACCCCCCGCGCCGTGGTCAAGGCGGTGAAGAATCTGCTGCTGCTGCAACAGGAGCACCCTGAGCTGCTGCAACAGGCCCCCTCCTGTGACGCCACCCCCTGACAGTGGAGCCCCGTATGGCGCATACAACGGAACAAGCAATGGAACAAGTTGATGTGATTGACGGCCAGAGCCCGGCCGATGAGGGCAACAGCCGCCGCGAGGAGCTCAAGGAGCTGATGCTGCAGGGGCTGTGGAAGAACAACCCCTCCCTGGTGCAGGTGCTGGGGCTCTGCCCGACCCTGGCGGTCTCCTCCACCTTTACCAATGCTCTGGGGCTGGGTCTTGCGACCATGGTGGTACTGGTCTGCTCCAACCTGGCCGTCTCCCTGGTGCGCAACTGGGTGCCCAAGGACATCCGCATCCCGGTCTACGTGATGATCATCGCGGCCCTGGTGACCAGCGTGCAGCTGTTGATGAACGCCTACACCTATGGCCTCTATCAGGCGCTCGGTATCTTCATCGCCCTCATCGTCACCAACTGCGTCATCATAGGCCGGGCCGAGGCCTATGCCTCCAAGAACCCGCCCCTGCTGGCGGCCATCGACGGCTTCATGATGGGGCTGGGCTTCACCCTGGTGCTGCTGTTGCTGGGGGGCCTGCGTGAGATCATCGGCATGGGCACCCTGTTCGACGGTGCCGACCTGCTGCTGGGGGAGTGGGCCAGGTCACTGCGCATCGAGCTGTTCCACGCCGATGCCAGCCTGCTGCTGGCCATTTTGCCGCCGGGGGGCTTCATCGGCCTGGGGCTGCTCATCGCCGGCAAGAACGCCATCAACGACTGGATGGGCCGCAAGCAGGCCGCCGACAAGGCGCACTGCAGCCTGCCCGCAGCCGGTGCCCGCACCACCCAGCTCTGAGGGCTGGCACCAAGACAGACATGAGACGCGATGAATAACCAAAAACGCAGAGAGATACTGGAGCGGCTGCGGGAGAACAACCCGCACCCCACCACCGAACTCAACTTCAGCTCGCCGTTCGAGCTGCTGATCGCCGTGCTGCTGTCGGCCCAGGCGACCGATGTCAGCGTCAACAAGGCCACCGACAAGCTCTATCCGGTGGCCAATACCCCGGCCGCCATGCTGGCGCTCGGGGTGGACGGCGTGAAGGAGTACATCAAGACCATAGGCCTGTTCAACACCAAGGCCGAGAACGTCATCAAGACCTGCGCCATCCTGCTGGAGCGCCACGGCGGCGAGGTGCCGGAAAATCGCGAGGCACTGGAAGCCCTGCCGGGGGTGGGCCGCAAGACCGCCAACGTGGTGCTCAACACCGCCTTCGGCTGGCCCACCATAGCGGTCGATACCCATATCTTCCGGGTGTCGAATCGCACCGGCTTCGCGGTGGGCAAGAACGTGGATCAGGTCGAAGAGAAGCTGCTGAAGGTGGTGCCCGCCGAGTTCAAGCTGGATGTGCACCACTGGCTCATCCTGCACGGGCGCTACACCTGTCTGGCGCGCAAGCCACGCTGCGGCTCCTGTATCATCGAAGACCTGTGCGAGTACAAAGAAAAGGTCTACCCGGAGAGCTGAGCAATGGGGTGCCGCCACAGCCACCCGCCTGGCTCGCACACGTCTACGGCCGTGGCTTCTGTATCCTCGAAGAGTTGTGCGAATACAAAGAAAAGGTCTGCCCGCAGAGCTGAACGACCTCCTGTCCGTTCACTGCCCGACCTCAAGACCTAGATTGAAAGCAGTCCCAATCACCAACCCGGAGAATTGAGCAATGAGAATTCTGCATACCATGCTGCGCGTCGGCGACCTGCAACGCTCCATCGACTTCTACACCCGCGTGCTGGGCATGACACTGCTGCGCAAGAGCGAAAACAGCGAATACAAGTACACCCTGGCCTTCGTCGGTTACGGTGACGAGAAGGACGAGGCCGTCATCGAACTCACCTACAACTGGGGCGTTAGCGAGTACGAGCTGGGTTCTGCCTACGGCCACATCGCCCTGGAAGCGGACGACATCTATGGCACCTGCGACGCCCTGCGCGCCGCCGGCGCCAAGATCACCCGCGAGCCGGGCCCGGTCAAGGGGGGCACCACTGTCATTGCCTTCGTGGAAGACCCGGACGGTTACAAGATTGAGTTGATCGCCAAGAAAGACACAGGAACCGGCCTCGGCGTCTGAGCCAGACCGGCACCCTCGCGGTGACGGTGACATAGCAAACGGGGCCCTGGGGCCCCGTTTTTGTTGCTACTCTGCCAGCCGCCCACCATCAGGCGAGGCGGAAGCGGCCTATGGTCTGGCGCAGGCTAGCCGCCAGCTGGCTCAGCTCCAGACAGGCGCGGGCGGTGTGATCGGCACCGGTCGCCACCTCGTTGGAAGAGTCGTTGATCCGCTCCACGTTGCGGCTCAGCTCGTCGGAAACCGCATCCTGCTCGCCGCAGGCGCTGGCGATCTGGATCGCCATGTCGGCAATCTGGCCGACCGCCTCCTCGATCTGCTGGATCCCCGAGCTGGTCTGCTCGCTCTGGCTCACGCACTGGCGGATCATCTCGCAGCTCTGGCTGGTCACCGCCTTCGCCTGGTTGGCACGGGCCTGCAGGGTTTCGATGATGGCGACGATCTCGCCGGTCGAGGCCTGGGTACGGCCCGCCAGGGTGCGCACCTCATCGGCCACCACCGCGAAGCCGCGCCCCTGCTCGCCGGCGCGGGCCGCCTCTATGGCGGCATTGAGCGCCAGCAGGTTGGTCTGATCGGCGATGCCGCGAATGACGTCCACCACCAGGTTGATCTGGGCGGATTCGCGCTCCAGCTCCGCCACCAGGGTGCCCGCCTGCTCCATCTCCTCGGCAACCCGGGTGATGGCCACCAGGGCGCCCTGCACATCCTGATTGCCGCGACGGGCCAGGGCATTGGCCGAGCTGGCGGATTCCGAGGCGACCTCGGTGTTGCCCGCCACATCGGCCACCGTCGCCTTCATCTGGGCCATGGCGGTCGCCACCAGGGAGATCTCCTGCTGCTGGCTCTGGATCCCCTGGGCCGACTGCTCGGAGACGGCGCTCACCTCCTCGATGGCGGCCCCCAGCTGGGTCACGGCGGCGACCACCTCCTCGATGAGACCGCGCAGGTTGTCCTGCATCTTGAGGGAGGCACTGGCCAGCATGCCCAGCTCATCCTGCCCTATGTGCTGGCGATCCAGCCTGTGGGTCAAGTTCCCCTGCGCGATGGCATTGGCCTGGGCGACCACGGCCTGCAACGGCAGGCAGATCTGGCGCGTGAGGAACCAGGTCATCACCCCCATGAACAGCAGCAGGGCGCCGATGCTCACAGTGGCGAAGCTCGTCACCATGTTGACGCTGCCAAGCAGGCTGCCGCGGTTCTCCTTGACGAAGCCGAGGTTCACATCCACCAGGGCGTTGACCCCCTGCTCCAGCTCGGTGTAGCTCCCGTTGGACTGGAACAGCGCGTCCCTGGCCTCCTCCTTGAGCCCCTGCACCAGCAGGCTGTCGACCCGGTTGACCGCGCTCAGGTAGTGCAGCCACTGCTGCTTGGCCCGGTTGAACACCTGGCGCTCATGCTCGGCCCCGACGGTGGCCTCATAGGCGCTAAGGGCGCGCTCCACCTTGGCCACGCTCTCCTGGATGCGGCCGCGACGGGCCTGCACATCGGCGGTGTCCTCGACCATCAGCAGGGCAAACTGGGCGCGGCGCACATAGGAGACGTCGTAGAGCAGGTTCTCCACCGAGATCACGCTCGGCAGGGTGGAGTCGGTGAAATTGAGTACCCGATCCCGTACTCCGCGCAGTTCGCTGGCGAGAAAAAGACCGAATATCACGTTGATGGCGGCGATAACCGCAAAGACCACGGCAATCTTCTTGCCGATGGAGAGGTTCTTGTAAGACATGTTGACTGGTGATCCTCGACTGCTGATAAGCAGGTGCACTGTGGCGATCACATCCGTGTAAACGGTGACCCGAGACTCCTGACGGGAAAATGAAACAACACGAACAAGCGGGGAAGAGCGTTCGCAGGCGCGCACCCTATCACAGCTGCCGCCCTCGCTCACCCTCTCGTGTTGTACAGGCCACGCCGTTTGGCATGTGCCCGGGATACAAGATCGACCGGATGACCACAAACTTGAGCCGATTGCCCCAATCGTCCCGCCATCATGGACAAACGGGAGGCCAGGTTATGTAATGACCGTCTCGTCTCTCCCAACCACAATCCCCCGAGGCCCCATGGATAATGCGTCGACCCTCAGTCCCTCCTGGTCAGTCCAACTGCGCGAGCAGATAGCGGATCGCCCCCTCATCGCCCTGGGACTGCTGCTCGCCCTGGCCGCCGTGCTGCTGCTCCTGTTGCAGAGTCTCATCCTGCTGGCGGCCGGTGACATCAGCCCCGGGGTGCGTTATGGCCTCATCGGCGGCGTCGCCGGGTTTGCCGCCACGGCACTGGGCGCCCTGCCCGCCCTGTTTCTGCGATCCGTTCCCCAGCGGGTGGAAGACGCCATGCTGGGCTTTGCCGCCGGCATGATGCTGGCGGCCAGCGCCTTCTCCCTGCTGCTGCCGGGGCTGGAGGCGGCCGAGGGGATCACAGGTGACGGTTTTCTCGCCGCCGCCGTGGTGGTGGCCGGCATGACCCTCGGGGTCTTGCTGATGCTGGGGCTGGATCAGTTCACCCCCCACGAGCACGACAAGACAGGCCCCTGCGGCCCCGGCCACGAGAGCTGCTCCCGGGTCTGGCTGTTCGTGTTTGCCATCGCCCTGCACAACCTGCCGGAAGGCATGGCCATCGGGGTCAGCTTCTCCCAGGGGGACATGGCGGTGGGGCTGCCGCTCACCACCGCCATCGCCCTGCAGGACATCCCCGAGGGGCTGGCGGTGGCGCTCGCCATGGGCGCCGCCGGCTTTCGTCCCTCGGTCGCCGTCATGGTGGCCATCGGCAGCGGCCTGCTGGAACCGCTCGGCGCCCTGCTCGGGGTCGGACTCGCCAGCGGCATGGCCATCGCCTACCCCATAGGTCTCGGGCTCGCGGCCGGCGCCATGTTGTTCGTGGTCTCCCACGAGGTGATCCCCGAGACCCACCGCAACGGTCACCAGACCCACGCCACCCTTGGCCTGATGGCCGGCTTTGCCCTGATGATGACGCTGGATACGGCCTTGGGTTGATATGGGCTTGAGAGAAGGGGCAGGATGCAAGCCGTTTTTTCCCACGCGGTGATCCCCGAGCCAATCGCTACGGCCATCAGACCCATCTCCTCCCGGGGCCGATGGCCGGCTTTGCTTTGATGATGACGCTGGATACGGCCTTGGGTTGATATGGGCTTGAGAGGCGGGGCAGGATGCGACCCGTTTTTTCCCACCCAGAGATCCCCGGGCCTGATGGTCGGTTCGCCCTGATGATGAAGCAAGATTCGGCCTTGGATTGATAACACGCTGATAAATAGCCTAATGTCTAGTTCCTTGCGTTCCTGATCCGGCTGATGATGGGTGCGCGCCCCCCTATCGAGACCCTGCATGAGATGATCGTCCGGATGGCTCTGCTGCTTTGCCTGCTTGCCCCAGCCAGTGGGGCCGTCGGTGCCACCGAGGTTTACCACACTGCGGCGCAAGCCAAGTCGGCCCCCAAGTACCTGACCCTCGCGGGAGGGAAAACAGGCGGGATCTGCGTCGATCTGTTCCGGCGGATGGAGGTGCGGGAGCCGGCCCTGCGCATCGAGGGGGATCAGACCACCCTGCCCCTCAAGCGTCTGGAGAAGAAGGTGCGGCACGGCCAGCTGGATTTCATCTGCGGCGTGGGGGACAGCCCGGAGCGCCGCAGCCAGTTCGTCTACCTGCAACCCGCCATCTTCACGGTGCGCTACCACCTGGCGGTGCGCCACGACGATCCGGTCGAGATACACCGCTGGGAGGACGTCAGGGCACTCGGTCGGCAGGGGAGCATCCTCATCAATCACGGCAGCGGCGCCATCGCACGGCTCCAGGCCATCGGCGGCCTCATCATCGACAGCGGCGGGATCGGCAGCAAGGCCAACTACGACAAGCTGTTGATGAAGCGAGGGCGCTTCGTCTACTACCGCTCCCCGGGGTTTGAATCCGATCTGCGCGAGCACGGGCTGGAAGAGCGGATCCGCATTCTCCCCACAGTGATGGAAGAGACCCCCTTCTACATACTGTTCCACCGCCGCAGCCCCCCAGAGCGGCTGGCCCTGTTTGCCAACACCTTGCAGCAGCTGGCCTCGAGCGGCGAGCTGGCCACCCTGGTCGAGCACTACCACTGACGCAGGAGATGCCCCGGCAGCCCCACAGGAATGCTCGGCGCCATCGCCAAGTTTTGTTATCATCCCCGCCAACTTTTCCGGCCCAGCGGCCATCGAGACGAGGTAGATGATGAAAGTAGGTATTATCGGCGCCATGGAGCAGGAAGTTGCCCTGCTGCGCAGCCAGCTGAGTGAACCCACCACCCTGCAACTGGGCGGCTGCGAGTTCTATCAGGGCCGTCTGGCCGGTAAAGAGGTGATCCTGACCCGCTCCGGCATCGGCAAGGTTGCCGCCAGCGTCGCCACCAGCCTGCTGCTGGAGAAATTTGCCCCCGATTGCGTCATCAACACCGGCTCCGCCGGTGGCTTCGCCCAGGATCTGCACATCGGAGACGTGGTCATCGCCAGCGAGATGCGTTTCCACGACGTGGACGTGACCGCCTTCGGTTACGAGATGGGTCAGATGGCCCAGCAGCCCGCCGCCTTCCCCTGCGATGACAAGCTCATTGCCCTGGCCCAGGCCTGCATCGCCGAGCAAGGCAAGCACCAGACCAAGGTCGGCCTCATCTGCACCGGTGATCAGTTTATGTGCAAGCCGGACGCCATCGCCAAAGCCCGCGCCGACTTCCCGCAGATGCTGGCAGTCGAGATGGAAGGGGCCGCCATCGGCCAGGTATGTCACATGTTCAAGGTGCCCTATCTGGTGGTGCGCGCCATGTCCGACATCGCCGGCAAGGAGCAGGTGGAATCCTTCGATGCCTTCATCGAGGTGGCGGGTCAACACTCCGCCGAGGTGATCATCGCGCTGCTCGGCAAGCTGTGATCGATACCCTCTCCTGGGACGCCCTGATGACCGCCCTCGCCTCGACGACGGCGGCCATCATGGTGGGTGCCGCCCTGCTGGAGGCCCTGCTGCCCTGGCCCGCGCGTTTCAGGCCCGGCGCCACAGTGCCGCTGCTGACCCGCCTCGGCCACAAGGTGTATCGCCCGGACGGTTCCCCCAGTCAGCAACGCCAGGCGGGGCTGCTGGCCCTGCTGGTGGTCTGGGTCCCCTGCGCCGCCGGCCTCTGGGCGGTGCGCAACCTCTCCCTCTCCGAACCCCTGTTCGACCTGCTGTTCCTGCTGCTGATGCTGGAATCACGCCCCCTGCGGGAGCTTGCCCAGGGGAGCCGCGCCCTGGCAACCCAGGAGACCCTGGTGGTGGCGAGGTTGCAGGCCGCGCCCTGGCTCAGACGAGAGACGGGTGCCCTGTCGGTGATGGGATTGAACAAGGCGGTGAGCGAGACCTGCGTGCTGCGCCTCGTGGGGCAGTGGGCCGGCCCCCTGCTGGGCTTTGCCCTGGCCGGGGTGCAGGGGGCCCTGCTCTGGCGCCTCGCCCAGCTGATGAATCAGGCCTGGAGCCCGAAGCAGGCGGAGTTCGTCCACTTCGGCCGCGCCGCCAGTGCGCTCTATCAGGGGCTCTGCGCCCCCGCCATACTGCTGCTGGCGCTCCCCCTCGCGCTGACCCGGTTGCGCCAGCTTGGGGGCAAGCTGCGCCTTGCCCTGCGCTGGCCCTATCCGGCCATGGGCGCCCTGCTCGGCCTGCTGGCACAGAGCACCGGCAGCCGCCTCGGGGGCCCCCGCTACTATCAGGGCCAGCTGGTGCGCCTCCCGGTGTTGGGCGATGGGAGCGAGCCCGACGCCACCCTGCCCCGGCGCCTGCTCCATCGCCTGCTGCTGATCGGCTGGGGCTGGCTTGGGCTCTCGCTGATCCTGACCCTGATGGCACTGACTCATGGCTGACCGCTTCCCCCTTCGCACCCTCTGCCTGCTGCTGTGCCTGCTCGGCTGGCCCCTGTCAGGCGCGGCGGCCACCCCGCAACGCATCATCAGCCTCACCCCCCACCTGACCGAGCTGCTGTACGACATAGGGGCCGGGGATCGCATAGTGGCCACCGACGATGCCTCCGATTTTCCCCCCGAGGTGACGCCCCTGCTACGGGTCGCCAACTATCGCAGCATCAACCTGGAGGCCCTGCTGGCCCAGAAGCCGGATCTGGTGGTGGCCTGGCGCTCGGCCCAGTCCCGCATGCTGGCCCCCGTCGAGAAGCTCGGCATTCCCGTCTTCTACTCGGAGCCCACCGACTTTGCCTCCCTGGCCGACGAGATGCGCAGCCTGGGGCGCCTGCTCGGCACCCGGCAGAAGGCCGACCAGCAGGCCGACGCCTATCTGGCCAGACTCGATGCCCTGAAACAGCGCTACGGCAAGCCCAAGCCGGTCTCGGTCTTCTATCAGCTCTGGTATCCGCCGCTCACCAGCGTCAACGACTCGACCTGGCCGGGCCACGCCATCAGGCTCTGCGGTGGCCGCAATATCATGGCGGATGCCAGCTCCCCCTACCCCCAGGTAGGGCTGGAGCAGGTGATCAAGGCCAACCCCGGGCTCATCCTGGCCGGCAGCCGGGATCCCGCCGTGCTGGCCCACTGGCGCCAGTGGTCCATGCTGGATGCCGTCAAGCAGCAGCGGCTCGTTCTCATCAACCCGGATGAGCTGCACCGTTTCACCCCGCGAGCCCTCAACGCGGTGGAGCAGGTATGCGAGGCGATCGCCGGCAGCAGCCCGCCTTCGGCCTGATCCCGGGCGTCGCAGCGGGTTGGCCCTCCGATGGCTCGCTACAAGATATGGCATAGAATATGCTTTCCACTCTGACAGATACTCACTCCATAACGGGACTATGACATGTTCAACGGCAAAACGATCCTGATCACCGGGGGTACCGGCTCCTTTGGCAAGAAATTCATCGAGACGGTCCTCTCCCTGTACTCGCCGAGCCGTTTGATCGTCTATTCCCGTGATGAACTCAAGCAATTCGAGATGCAGCAGCGCTTCAACCACCCCTGCATGCGCTACTTCATCGGCGATGTGCGCGATGCCGAGCGGCTCAACATGGCCATGCACGGCGTGGACTTCGTGGTCCATGCCGCCGCCCTCAAGCAGGTGCCGGCCGCCGAGTACAACCCCATGGAGTGCATCAAGACCAATATCTATGGGGCGGAGAATGTCATCAAGGCGGCCCTCAACAACGGGGTCGAGAAGGTAATCGCCCTCTCCACCGACAAGGCTGCCAACCCGGTCAACCTCTATGGCGCCACCAAGCTCTGCTCCGACAAGCTGTTCGTCGCCGCCAATAATATGGCGGGCAGGCACCCGACCATCTTCTCCGTAGTGCGCTACGGCAACGTGGTGGGATCCCGCGGCTCAGTGGTGCCCTTCTTCGACCGGTTGATCAAGGAAGGGGCCAGCCGCCTGCCCATCACCCATGCCGAGATGACCCGCTTCTGGCTCACTCTGCAACAGGGGGTGGAGTTCGTGCTGACCAACTTTGTCCGCATGAAGGGGGGGGAAGTGTTCGTTCCCAAGATCCCGTCCGTGCGCATCACGGATCTCGCCAGCGCCATGGCCCCCGAGCTGCCCCAGGAGATCATCGGCATACGCCCGGGCGAGAAGCTGCACGAGGTGATGTGCCCGGCCGATGACTCCTACCACACCTATGAGTTCAAGGATTACTACGTCATCGCCCCCAGCATCACCTTCACGAGTCGCAACAATGACTTCGCGATCAATGCCCTGAAGGAGCAGGCGACCCTGGTCGAGCCCGGCTTCGAATACAATTCCCTCAATAATCGCCATTTCCTGTCGATAGAGGAATTGAAAACGATGAACCAGCAGGTGCTAGCCGAATGATCCCCTATGGACGCCAATCCATCACAGATGAAGATATCGAAGCCGTCGTTGCCGTCCTGAAGTCGGACTATCTGACACAGGGCGAGGCGGTCCCCGCCTTTGAACAGGGGCTGGCCGACTATTGCCATGCCCCCCATGTGATCGCCTGCAGCAACGGCACCACGGCCCTGCATCTCGCCTGTGCCGCGCTGGAACTGGGAGCGGATGACTGGGTCTGGGTCTCGGCCATCAGTTTCGTCGCCTCCGCCAACTGTGCCCGCTATTGCGGCGCCCAGGTGGACTTCGTCGATGTGGAACCCGATACCGGCAACCTCTGCGTGGCGGCGCTGCGCGAGAAGCTGCAAGGTGTTCAGGGCAGCGCTCGTCAGCCCAGGGCCCTGGTCGCCGTGCACCTGGCAGGCCAGCCCTGCGATCTTGCCGAGATTGGCGCCCTGTGCCGGCAATATGGCGTTCACCTCATCGAGGATGCCTGCCATGCCCTGGGGGCCAGCTATCAGGGGGACCCCATCGGCAGCTGTGCCCACAGCGACATGACCGTCTTCAGCTTCCACCCCGTGAAACCCATCACCACGGGGGAAGGGGGCGCGGTGACCACCCGCAGTGCCGAGCTGGCCGCCAGGCTTCGCCTCTATCGCAGCCATGGCATCACCCGGGACCCAGAGCGACTGAGCGTCGCCAGTCCGGGTGGCTGGTACTACGAGCAGCAGGTGCTCGGCTTCAACTACCGCCTGACCGACATCCAGGCGGCGCTGGGGTTAAGCCAGCTCGCTCGCCTGCCGCAGTTCATCGACAGGCGTCGGCAGTTGGCCGCCCGCTACGACGAGCTGCTGACCCGACTGCCGGTGCAGCCCCTGCGCCAGATGGATGACTGCAGCAGCGGCTATCACCTCTATGTGGTCCGGGTTCACGACCGGGACCGGATGTTTGCACAACTGAGGGAGGCCGGTATCGGCGTCAACGTCCACTACATGCCCATTCCGGCCCAACCCTATTACCGTGATCTCGGCCATGACCCCGCCGATTATCCCGGTGCCCAGGCCTATTACCGACAAGCCATCAGCCTTCCTCTGTTCCCTGCCCTCTCATCGGCCGAGCAGGACAAGGTCGTCGAAGCCCTGGAGTCGGTGCTATGCGCCTAGCCCTTGGCACTGTCCAGTTCGGCATCGATTACGGCATCAGCAACCGCACTGGCGAGGTTGCTGATGCCGAGCTAAACGCCATCCTGACTCTGGCCCGCAAGCTGGGGATGGATACCCTGGACACAGCCCGGGCCTACGGCAAGGCCGAGACAAGGCTAGGGCTTTGCAACACCGCCGACTTTCAAGTCATCACCAAGCTGTCACCGAACATCGACGCCGCGAACCTAGCCTCCTCTTTGGAGTCCAGTCTGCAACGACTGGCCCGAGCCAGCGTCGAGGGCCTGCTGCTGCACCGCAGCCAGGACGCCAGCCCTGCCCTGTTCGAGCAGTTGGCGGATTTTCAGCATCAGGGCAAGGTGGGCAAGGTGGGGGTCTCAGTCTACGCCCCCGAGGAGCTGGCACTCTGGCTGGATCAGGGTTATCCCCTGGAGCTGGTGCAGCTCCCCGCCAACCTGCTCGATCAACGCTTCCTGCGCTCGGGCTGGCTCGACCGGTTGCAGGCCATGGGGTGTGAAATCCATGTGCGATCCCTCTTCCTGCAAGGCCTGCTGCTGATGCAGCCGGCCCTTCGTCCCACTTATTTCGACGCCTTCAATGAACCGCTCGCGCGGCTGGATGGGTGGCATCCCCACCTCTCCCCCCTCCACAAGGCGCTCGCCCTGATC
This sequence comes from Aeromonas sp. Marseille-Q7275, assembly GCF_965119515.1. Taxonomy (NCBI): domain Bacteria; kingdom Pseudomonadati; phylum Pseudomonadota; class Gammaproteobacteria; order Aeromonadales; family Aeromonadaceae; genus Aeromonas; species Aeromonas sp. Marseille-Q7275. The sequence continues at coordinate 129,840 of NZ_CBCPLW010000010.1, read as the reverse complement.
CCGGCCCTGCCCCAGGTCAGCCGCTTCGTGGTGGGGGTCTGTCATGCCCACGAGCTGGCGGCCATCGCCTCGGCTTATGCCCATCTGCATCCGTGCCATGACGACGACCTGGCCGCCCTCACCTGCAACGAGCCGACCCTCATCAACCCAGCCTTGTGGAGAACATCATGATCCTCGGGATCCTGCAGGCCAGAGCCAGCTCCAGCCGACTGCCTGGCAAGGTGCTCAAGCCCCTGCTCGGCGAGCCCATGCTCGCCCGCCAGATTGAACGGCTCAAGCGTTCGACCAGGCTGGAGCAGCTAGTGGTCGCCACCAGCGACCAGCGCGAGGATGAGGCCATTGCAGCGCTCTGCACCCAGCTGGGGGTACCCTGTTTCCGCGGTCCGCTTGACGATGTGTTGCAGCGTTTCCATCTGGCCGCACAACCCTTCGGGGCCAGCCAGATAGTGCGGCTCACCGGGGATTGCCCCCTCGCCGATCCCGCTCTCATCGACGAGCTTATCGAGCTGCATCTGACCGGCGGTTACGACTACAGCAGCAACTGCTGGGATCCCAGCTACCCGGACGGCCTGGACGCCGAGATCCTGAGTGCCGCCACCCTGGACTTGCTCGCCGAGCGCGCACACACCCCGGCCCAGCGCGAGCACGTGACCTACTACATCCGCCAGCATGAGGATCAGTTCAAGATAGGGACATTGAGCCGTATCCCCAGCCTGGCCCACCTGCGCTGGACGGTGGACGAGCCCGCCGACTTTGCCTTGGTCGAGCAGATTTATCAGCGGCTTTATCCGTCAAACCCGGCATTTGCCACCGGCGACATTCTCGCCTTGCTGGCGCGGGAGCCGGCGCTTGCGACCCTGAACACTCAACATCAACGCAATGAGGGGCTGGCAAGCTCGCTGGCCAAGGAGAACCACTCATGACCTCACGTTATCAGCATTCACTGGCGCTCTCCGCCCGGGCCGAGCAGAGCATTCCTTTAGGCTCCCAGACCTTCTCCAAGAGCCGCCTCTGCTTCCCCTATGGCGCCGCCCCGCTCTTTATCGAGCGCGGCCAGGGCGCCAGGGTATGGGACGTGGATGGCAACGACTATCTCGACTTTGCCAGCGGTCTGCTGGCCATCAGCCTGGGTTACTGCGACCCGGATGTGAACCAGGCCGTGCTGGAGCAGCTCAATCTGGGCTCCATCTTCTCACTTCCCCATCGGCTGGAAACCGAGGTTGCCGAACAGCTGATCGAGCTTATCCCCTGTGCCGAGATGGTGCGCTTTGGCAAGAACGGCACCGATGCCACCTCCGCCTGCATCCGCCTCTCCCGCGCCGTCACCGGTCGGGAGCGGGTCGCCGTCTGCGGCTACCACGGCTGGCAGGACTGGTACATCGGCTCCACCACTCGCCACCTGGGGGTGCCCGAGTGCGTACGCGAACTGACCCATCGCTTCGACTACAACGATCTGGGCTCCCTCAAGGCCCAGCTGGAGGCCCATCCCGGCGAGTTTGCCGCCGTGATCCTGGAGCCCATGAACGTCGCCTGGCCCACCCCTGAGTTCCTTCCCGGCCTGCGCCAGCTCTGCGACGAGCACGGCGCCCTGCTCATCTTCGATGAGACCATCACCGGTTTTCGCTTCCACCTCGGCGGCGCCCAGACCCTGTTCGGGGTCACTCCGGATCTGGCCGCCTTTGGCAAGGGCATGGCCAACGGCTTCCCCATCTCCGCCGTGGTGGGTCGCCGCCACTACATGGGCCGCATGGAGGATATCTTCTTCTCCGGCACCTTCGGCGGTGATGCCATCGCCCTGGCGGCGGCCAACGCCGTCATCAGGAAGATGCGCCGGCTCGACGTGCCCGCCAGACTGGCCGAGCGGGGCCAGCAACTGCTGAGTGGACTCGATACCCTGCTCCAGCAGTTGAACGCCCCGAGCTGGCTGCAAAGCGCTGGCCACCCGAGCTGGAGCTTCCTGCTCATCGGCGACTCGGCCAACCACTCCAGCTGGCTGCTGAAAAGCTACTTCATCCAGGAGTTGTGCAAGCGGGGCATTCTCAGCCTCGGCAGCCACAACCTCAATCTCGCCCACAGCGAACAGGACGTTCAAACTCTGCTGGCCGTCTATGCCGAAGTCCTGCCACAGCTTATCCGTCTGGATGCGGACAAGGCCATTCATCAGGCCCTGGATGGCGAACCCATCCAGCCGGTGTTCAAGGTGCGTTGAGTGCTGCCCCTGTGGATCTTCAGTGAAGGGGACAGAGTCCGGGGCCTGGGGCACCTCAGCCGTTGCAGCGCCTATGCGCAGGCCTGGCGGCAACAGGGCGGCGCCGTCCACTGGGTGGTCGAGGGCGATGATCTTGCCAGCGCCCTGCTCAAGGAGGAGTCCGTCAGTTGGGGATACTGGCAGCAACAACCCATCTCCCCACGGCAGGCGGTCGCCATCGTTGACTCCTACTCGGCCAGCCTGGCCACGCTTGAGAGCATCGCAGCCGGTTTCCTGCGGGTGATATATCTCGATGACACCGAGCGCATGGACTATCCAGAGGGGTTGGTGATCCACGCCAGTCCGGGCGCACCTGGCAACAAGTCCGGCCCCGCGCTATGGCAGTGGGGGCCCGGCTGGCAACCTCTACGCCCCCCGTTCTGGTCTGTTCCAGCCCGAAACCGGGTTCCCGAGCGTATCGAGCGCATCCTGATCATCATGGGGGGAACCGATGTGCGCGATCTCACTCCCGGGTTGGTCATCTGGCTACGCCAGCACTGTCCTGAGGTGGAGCTGGACGTCATCATCCGGGAGCACGATCCGCGGCTGTCGGGATGCAGGCAACATCACCGTCTCGATGCCAGCCAGATGGCCGCTCTCATGTGTCGCTGCGATGTGGCCATCGGCAGTGCCGGACAGGTGACCTATGAGCTGGCGCGCTGCGGTCTGCCGGGCATCCTTGTCGGTGTTGCCGACAATCAGGCAAGCCAGCTGGCTGGCTGGTGCGGCCCGGACGCCTTCCTCTCGGGCGGCTGGTGGCATGATGCCGACTTGCTCTCCCGGCTGGAACAAGGGCTGGCAAGACTGGCGGCTCCGGACGAACGCACCAGACGAGCACACAAGCTGCAAGCGCTGATGGCAGGAAACGGCACCCTGGAGGCCCTCTCATGGCTCAACCAGAGATAAACCTGCAGCGCCGCTTCGAGCTGGCCGGTGTCACCCTCATCCCTTTCGCCATGCTGGACGAGCAGCAGATAGTGGCGGTCTGGCAGATGCGCACACATCCAGACATTGCGCACTGGATGAACAGTGGCGGCGACATCAGCCTGGAATCACATCGCACCTTCATGGCTCGCCAGCATCAGGACACCCGCAACATCAACTATCTCTGCCAGGACAACGCGGGTCCTGTCGGCGTCATCTCCCTGCACCGGCTTGACTGGCACAATCGCCTGGCCTGGCTCGGGATCTATCGCAATCCCTGGCGCAGCGAGAAACGGCTGGGCGCGCGCCTGCTGACCGCCGTCAACCAGCTCGCCTTCGAGATCGCCCGCCTGCACACTCTTAAGCTGGAGGTCGTCGCGGACAATGAAAGAGCCATTCAAGCCTATCTGAGAGCAGGCTTTCGCCATGAAGGCGCCTGGCGGGAGGCCGTCTATCGCCCCCATACAACAAACCATGTGGATCTCGTGCTGATGGGGATCACTGAACAGGAGTGGACACATTCATGACCCAAACCATGGCGAGTGCCATCAATCCGGATCGGTGTTTCATCATCGCCGAGCTGTCTGCCAACCACGGCCACTCCCTGGAGACGGCGCTGGCGACGGTACGGGCGGCCAAGGCGTGCGGCGCCGATGCCATCAAGATCCAGACCTACACGGCCGACACCATCACCCTGGATTGCGACAACGAGTATTTCCAGATCAATCAGGGCACCATCTGGGATGGCACCACGCTCTACAAGCTCTACCAAGAGGCCTATACCCCCTGGGAGTGGCATGCTGCCATACAGGCCGAGGCGCACAAAGAGGGGCTGATCTTCTTCTCCACCCCCTTTGATGTTACCGCGGTCGATTTTCTGGAAGAGCTCAAGGTTCCCCTCTACAAGATCGCCTCGTTCGAAATCACCGACATTCCCCTGATCGAATACGCGGCCAGCAAGGGCAAGCCGATGATCATCTCGACCGGCATCGCGACCCTGGCCGATATCGATGCGGCCGTGCAGGCCTGCCGCCGCATGGGCAATCAGGATATTACCCTGCTCAAGTGCACCTCCTCCTACCCCGCCCCGGTAGAGGAGGCCAACCTGCTCACCATGCCCAATATGCGACAGACATTCGGGGTGAAGGTGGGCTTGTCGGATCATACCCTGGGCGAGGCCGTGGCCATGGCCGCCACCGCACTGGGGGCTCGCGTGATTGAAAAACACTTCATTCTGGATCGCGCCCTCGGTGGGCCGGATGCCTCCTTCTCCATGACACCGGACGAGTTTTCCCATATGGTCGACGGGATCAGGCAGGTTGAGGCCGCCCTGGGCGAGGTCTGCTACAGCCTCAATGACAAGGCGATGGCAAACCGGCACTTCTCCCGCTCACTCTTCGTCTGTGAGCCGATGAAAGCAGGAGAGGTCTTTACCCCCCGCAATGTGCGCTCCGTCCGCCCTGCGGATGGATTACCCCCGGTTCACCTGCCCTCCCTGCTGGGTCGCCGTGCAAGCCAGGATATTCAGGCTGGCACACCGCTGGCATGGTCATTGATTGCCCAAGTTGCCGAGGAGCAGTAGATGCAACAGAAAAACGTCTTTATGGCCCAGGAAGGGAACGAGTGGTACGAGCGCAACAAGGCCGCCATCCTCGAGAAATCTCTGGCGAGTGACCCCATCTTCAAGGCGCTGGAATACCTGGGCAGCAAACCTGCCAGGATCCTGGAGATAGGCTGTGCCAACGGCTGGCGGCTGGCGCAGCTGGCCGAACACTACGGCGCCCGCTGCTATGGGGTGGATCCGTCCGCCAGCGCCATCCAGGATGGGCTCTCCCGCTACCCAGGGTTGCACCTCACCGTGGGGACGGCCGACAGCCTGCCCGAGATAGAGCCGGTCGATCTCATCATCTTCGGCTTCTGTCTCTATCTGTGCGACCCCCAGGATCTGTTCAGGATTGCCGCCGGCAGTGATGCCCTGCTGGCTGATCGGGGCCTCATGACCATACTGGATTTCAATCCGCCGGCCGGACACTATCGTAACGACTATCAGCATCACGCCAATCTCTTCAGCTACAAGATGAATTACGGAGAGTTGTTTGGCTGGCACCCGGGCTACCATCGCCTGTTTGAACACGTGCAGCATCACGACGGTGGTGCCGAACTGGAGCCAGATGCGCTGATCTCGGTGCAGATCCTGCGAAAAGATGTCCGCCTGCTCGCGGCGCAGAATCCTTATCCCAAGGGATAAAAAAACACCGACCCAAGGGTCGGTGTTTTTATTTGCTTAAATTTTTTCCTTTATTTCCTGAACAACGCCATCACTTCGTTATCTATCATATCGACGCTGTCGAGTGCCCTCGGATACATCTCTCTGACTTTCGCCAAGAACTCCAACCAGAGTTCGATGGCCGGTTTCATCAGCACCAGCGTCTCCTCCTCCCCCTTGAAAGAGTAGAGAATGGAGCTCAGCAGGGTAAATACATAATTCATCGACCCTATCATAGTCTGTGAAATATGCTGCTGGCGTGTGGAAGAAATCTGGGCAAGATAGCCAAAGTTGCGCAGCATCAACTGATTTACCTCATTGCGAGACGCGAAATCCTGTTGCCATTCGGCCACCATCTTGTCGATGAAAATATTGAAAAACTCGACGTCAAGCAGCGAAGATAAATCTTCCTTGCACAAAGGAATCGGGGCACAGAGCGCCACTATCTCCCCCAGCAGGGCGGACTTGTTAACCGGCATAGAGAGGCTTATCTCGGTACTTGGCAGGGCCCTCGCCTTCTCTATCCTGGCACCATCACTGCTATTGAAGCAGCGAACATCTTCATTGGCAGCCAGCACCTGCTCGATCACCCGTCGCGAGGTATCAAACATGGCATTGCTGATCACCATGCCACCGAAATTCCCTTCGCGCCACCACTGGCTATCGCCATACATCATGTCGCCCAGCGCCCCAGCACTCTCCTCATTGTTATAATACGAGCTGAGCTTGGAATGATGGTGCCCCTTGTGCTTGTAGCCGTTATCCAGACCGAACAGATACAGGTTTTTAAAACCAAGGTGGATGGGGGCACTGACACCTATATTGCCCACCAGGGGATTCACCCCACCAAGGGCGGCGCAGGCGTTCAAATGGGGGAAGTAATTATGGTAAAGAGCAGCCCCGGGCTCACTGAGTTTGAATGCAAGCGCCGAACGGTTGAATAGCGAGGCGCAGTCGGGATGAATGACATCCGTACTCAGGAACAGGACATCGCGCAGGTAATCAGGATCGTTCAGATTGATCAGAAAGTCATAGACTATCTTGGTCCGCTCCGTCTCAACGTGAATATCCGGCTTGATGCCGACCTTGTGCAAGGCTGAAATAGCGCTGCCACAGGATATGATGATGGCCTTGTCTTTGTTTTTCTCGATGACAGAGATGGCATCATCCAGCGAAGGACCATTGGCAATAATAAAGACAGGCGTCCGAGAATAACCAGATGGGATCCGCCCCCCCTTTTTCAAAAAGGGTACAGCACGCTCGATATTATTGATGGTGTGAGACAGAGCTATCAGATTGTCATCGAAGAAGCCCCACCCCATGACCAGCAAATAATATTCCTGCTGCAGCTTCTCTATCAACTTTCTTAGCTTCTCGTTCTGATAGCCCCACATGATGAAAGCGTTGGCGATCAGGAAAGAGCCACGGCTGTGAATGGCAGCAGAAAAATCTCTTACTATGGTTTCTTCATCCTGCCCCAGCAGAATATGCAACCCCAGATTCTCCTGATGCAGGTAAGTCAGCAATGGCGCCCAGTCGAAGCAGAACAGGGAGGCGTAGAAGAGATCCAAGTCCGGTTCGAACAGAAAGAGAGTACCGATCTTACACCTTTCATAGAGATAACCGAGGTGATACCCCAGGCCGACTCCGAAGACCAGGGCACTCGGTACCTCATGGGGTACCTGGCCGAGCATCTCTTTCCTCGCAGAAATGTCGTCAAGATAGGCATTGAGCTTGTTGAGGTACTCGACATGCATAAAGCCGAGGGGGTTGGCCTCCTGGCTGAAGGAGAACCTGGACAATTCCCCCTTCTCCATAAACTCCTTCACCAGCGTCTCACAGATGAGATATGGTTCGGCACCGTACACGGCGACATCATCATCCAACCAGGCCAGATTGGGTTGACCGTTTTCAGTGCAGAAGAACTTGAATGGACGGGCGGGCTTATAGTCCTCATACATGTCGGCGATATGAGGAATATATTGGCGAAACGCCGCCATATTTTGTGCGAAGCGAAGGGGCAATGCCACCTTCATGGCCTCTTCCTGCTCTGCTTGCTGCTGAAGTCGCAGTGCATCCTGCTCCGCTTTTATCAGGATTGCATCAATATTGCCTGGCATCAGAACTCCTTGCTGTTTGCACGATACGCTTGCCCAGCTCTGTTGGCTTTCCCAACATGAGTCAGCTGTTCGAGAATGGCGTGATGATGGCTGGCTGCCAGGGCTTTCGTGCTCTCTTCTTGAATTGACAGTTCGCCAGCCAGGGCTGCAACAGCTTGTTGTTGCTCAGGTTCATCTTGAGCAAGCTGCATCAGACGACCTATCAGCGCCAGCCGCTCATCCATGCACAACAGGGCCTCATCATATTGCTGCTGCTGCAATAGTGCGTTCATCAAGCGGGTATTTTCCCGCAGTGCGTCATCGAGCTCGGTGAGAATGGCTCTCACAGCTCACCCAACTGTTGTCTCATCTGATAGCCCTGCTGTTTTTCAGCCTCGGGCAATTGATCCCAACCGGATTTGATGGTCAGCATCAGTCCCATGACCTCTTCAAGAGGGGCGATATCGCGTGCCAGACTGGCATCCCAGATACGTTCGTCCATATAGGCGTAAAGCCCATAAAGGTCTTCTGCCATGGCGCCCTGACTCATATCCAGCGCATCCTGCAAACCATGCAGTAATCCCTGCGCCTTGGAGATGGCTATCGACTTGGCTTCCATGTCCTGGCGTTCGATGGCCCCCTTGGCTTGTGCCAGACGTTCCAGGCACCCCTGCATCATCAGTTGAATGACACGGTGAGGATCCGCCGTGGCCAGATCGGCTGCTAGGTTGCCTGAGGTATAGGCTTTGATGTTGCGCTTGTACATATTTCAATACTCTCGATCTATCAAGATTTCTGATAATTCGTCTGCAGAGTGGATAATGCAGAGGCCGAGTTGTTCATCTTGACCAGCAAGGCATCCAGGCTGCCATATTGGGCACGCAGTGAGGCTTCATATTTTGCCAATTGTGCACTGGCCGTTGCGGTTTTCTGGGTAAGAGCACGCAAGTCCGAGTTCAAGACATCTTCTCGTTGTGCCAGCATGCCACCGCTCTTGGTATATTCTTTCAAGCCGGTATTCAAGGTGCCCGCCAGGCCCTTCTCTCCGCCAAACAGGGCCACAACCTGATCGAAGTTCTTGTCGACGGCTTCGCCAAACTTCGTCTTGTCGAGAGAGAGCTTGCCCTTGTTGTCCATCTTGATACCGACCTCGAAGATGGTGGAGTAGGTACCGCTGTTCTGGGAAGGGCTGACCAGCAGATTGCTCATGAATGATTCGATGGCTCTTGTAGTTGAGTCACCGGCCAGGGCGCCGCCATCGTCCTGCTTCACGCCACCCACGAAGGTGTTACGCTTGCCCAGGGTATTCATCTTGTCTTGCAGGGTGTTGTAACCATCCACGAACTGCTGGACAAGCTCCTGAATAGAGGTCTTGTCGGTCGTAATATCGACCTTGTTTGCCTTGAGATCCCCCACACTGTCTTTATCCGACACGCGCAACACAGTCACCTTGAGGTCCTGGATAGAGTCATCAAAGGTGTTGGTGTCGCTCTTGAGGACGTTGCCATCCACGGAGATCTCTGCACTGCTGGCAGCCCGGGTCTGGTTCATGACACCGCCCCCCGACTCGAAGATGGCGAGCTCCGCCGTATCCCCGGTGATGGTCAGGTCCTTGCTATCGCCCGAAATGCCGGAATCGATCACCAGCTTGGCCTTGCCATCCGCCGTGTTCACTATGTTGGCGCTGAGGCCGAAGTTGTCGCCATTGCTGTTGATGCTCTTGCGAATGTCTTGCAGGGTATCGCCCGCTTTCACATCCACCTTGAACGTCTTGTCGCCGGCCTTGAACGTCAGTTGCCCATCCTGGGTGGCCAGAGAGGTGGTGGAACTATCGAAGATCCCTTCCTGACGGCTCGTTTGTGCCAACTTATTGACGATGATGTTGTATTGCCCATTGGAGGCGCCAGATTTGCTCTCCACCTTCAGTACGGGGTCGTCTTTGCTCTGGGTAATGTTGATGGCGCGCTTGTTGAAAGCACCGGGGGCACTCAGCTTGTCGAGGATGTCGGTGAAGGCAGAGATGGAGGATTTCAACTGACCTATGCCAGACAAGGTGATCTGGGTGCTGTTTTGTTTGGTGACGATCGGTTGTTGCAACTGGGCTTTTTTCGCTGCCACACTCGCCGAGATCACACTTTCAAGATCGAGCCCGGATCCCGCCCCCGCAGAGGTAATTGCCATACATCCTCCTGTCTATCGACTTAAAATTGGGTCACACCTGACCATCGAACAGCAGCCCAGAGAGACCGGCTCCATTGCCATTCGCCTGATCCATGGATTGCAACCTCTTGCTTATCAAGAGCATTTCCTCGCTCGGGATCTGACGGATAACCTGCTTGGTCTCCGCATCTATCACCTTGATCACCGGCTGGTCAAATTCGGGGACCAGACTGAAATTGATGGTCCATCCCTTCAACTTGCTCAAATTGTCCAATCTTTCTTGCAATTCTTGGGCCTGTTTTTCCATATAGGCCTTGTCCATACGCGACTCTGACGCCTTGACCTGTGCCTGTGATGCCTTGGCTGTCGGCTCGACACTGGTCTGCTCGACCACATCCTCTCCATTGGATACCGATGGAGAAACAGCCATGGCGGCCTGGGGGCCGCCATGTTGAGTCAGCGTCGAAGTAACAGAAGGCATGGCTATCGATTCATTGGCCATCTGCTGCTCCTCATGTCAATTGACGGTTGAACCGACTTAGCCCAGCAGCGACAAAGCCGACTGCGGACGCTGGTTGGCCTGGGCCAGGATGCTGGACGCGGCCTGCTGCAGAATGTTCTGCTTGGTCATGTTGGCGGTTTCGGTCGCAAAGTCCGCATCACGGATACGGGAGCGCGCGGCGCTGACGTTCTCGGAGATATTGGCCTGGTTGCGAATGGTCGAATCCAGACGGTTTTGCACCGCACCCAGTTCGGCACGCTTGCCGTCCACCACCCCCAGCATGGCATCAACAGTCGCAAGAACATCTTGAGCCTGAGACTGCGTACCGATATTGATCCCACTCGCGGTCGCGAAAACGGTCGCAGCCGTACTACCTGCTGCTGCAGCGATACCAGAAATACTGAATCCATCAGCTTGGCTAAGGCTGAAACCGATAGTCTGATTGGCATCCGCCCCTACCGGGAAGTTACCACCATAACTACCGTCCAGCAGCTTGGTCCCAGCAAAAGTTGTATCCTTGGAAATACGGTTGATTTCGGACCCCAATTGATCCACTTCCTTCTGCAGTGCTTCACGATCCTTGGCGGAGTTGGAGCCGTTGGCAGATTGCTGGGCCAGGGTGCGCATGCGCTGCAGCATGCCGGTCACTTCATCCATGGCCCCTTCAGCGGTCTGCGCCAGGGAGATAGCGTCGTTGGCATTGCGGTTACCCTGATCCAAACCGTTGATCTGGGAGGTCAGACGGTTGGAGATCTGCAGACCGGCCGCATCGTCCTTGGCGCTGTTGATGCGCAGGCCGGAGGCCAGGCGGGTGTAAGAGGTATCCAACGACTTGGTGGTGTTCATCAAGTTACGCTGGGCGTTCAATGATGAAGTGTTGGTATTGATAAACATGGCCATAAAAGATTTCTCCTGATGAACAAGAAACTGCGGGCTCTGTTTGCATCTATGCAGTCAGGATCCCACCGTTCAGATGGACAGATTGAACGGTCTGTGCCATCTGGCGGGTCCCTTGTTTGAACGGACATAGGACCCGCAGTTGCGCAAATGCTGGTTTTCCGAACACCCCACAATTTGCTTCATCCTTTGTAGCGGCAGTCCCATCAGAAGCTTTAGGACATTTATTGCCGCTCTCATCAACAAAGAGGCAAATGCCTTCCGCTCAGAGACTGATGACGGTTAACCAGACCGTTGGCCGATCCCGTTTGGACCAGAAGGTTTTGTTCATATTGGATTCAGTCCAGAAAGTTCAACTGGCATAGTTTATGCTGGATACTTCTCGTCGCCACTTTTCTGGCGCCAATAAAAAGGCCGACAATAGTCGGCCATTGAAGAGTTTATGCTCAGGAGAGCCGCTTCGAGAGTGGCAGAGTGAACGACTGCACAACACTCGAGAAGATGCACCAACAAGATAATCTCTCTTTCGATAGGACAAGGCGTAAATCCGAACACCCCATTGTTCCATCTTTTCTTACCAGGGCGGCCTGAACAACCGCCCTGTTCTTTTTGCTGATTAGCCCAGCAGTGACAGGGCAGACTGCGGACGCTGGTTGGCCTGGGCCAGGATGCTGGAAGCAGCCTGTTGCAGGATGTTCTGCTTGGTCATGTTGGCGGTTTCGGTGGCGAAGTCCGCATCACGGATACGGGAGCGGGCGGCACTGACGTTTTCCGAGATATTGGACTGGTTGCGAATGGTCGAATCCAGTCGGTTCTGCACCGCACCCAGCTCGGCACGTTTGCCATCCACAACCCCCAACATGGCATCTGCTGCAGCCAACACAGCTTGAGCCTTACTCTGAGAACTAATACTTATACCACCGGCAGTTGAGCCACTTACGAACACACCGGCAACTGTTGCATCAGTCGCTGCTGCGGCAATCCCTGAAATACTGAATCCGCCAGCCTGGCTCAAGCTAAAGCCAATAGTCTGGTTCGCATCCGCCCCCACTTGGAAAGTACCACCATAACTACCGTCTAGCAGCTTAGTGCCAGCGAAGGTAGTATCTTTGGAAATACGGTTGATTTCGGATCCCAGTTGATCCACTTCCTTCTGCAGGGCCTCACGATCCTTATCTGAGTTGGAGCCGTTGGCAGATTGTTGCGCCAGGGTACGCATACGCTGCAGCATGCCGGTCACTTCATCCATGGCCCCTTCAGCGGTCTGCGCCAGAGAGATACCGTCGTTGGCGTTGCGGTTGCCCTGATCCAGACCATTGATCTGGGAGGTCAGACGGTTGGAGATCTGCAGCCCCGCAGCATCATCCTTGGCGCTGTTGATGCGCAGGCCGGATGCCAAACGGGTGTATGAGGTATCCAACGACTTGGTGGTGTTCATCAAGTTACGCTGGGCGTTCAATGATGAAGTGTTGGTATTGATAAACATGGCCATAAAAGATTTCTCCTGATGAACAAGAAACTGCGGGCTCTGTTTGCATCTATGCAGCCAGGGTCCCACCGTTCAGATGGACAGCTTGAACGGTCTGTGCCATCTGGCGGATCCCCTGTTTGAACGGACACTGGACCCGCAGTTGCGCAAATGTTGGTTTTCCGAACACCCCTCGATTTGCTTCACCCTCTGTAACGGCAGTCCCATCAGAAGCTTTAAGCAATTTATTCAACCTCCCCACGTAAAAAACTGGCAACAGCCCTACTCCAGGCGACGTGGCCTCAAAGCCCTGTCGTCACGAGACACTCCGACGCCACTCATGAATGTCTACGCAATAGAAATTGGCATGTTTTATGCTGAGGTTTATGTGTCGCCAGTTTATCGGCGCCATAAAAAAGGCCGACAATGTCGGCCAAAGAAGAGCTTACGCTCAGGAGAACAACCTCGAGGGTGACAGAGTGAACGATCTGCGCAACACTCGAGGGGTAATACCAATAAGAGAAACTCTCTTTCGATAGGACAAGGCGTAAATCCGAACACCCCATTGTTCCATCTTGCTTACCAGGGCGGCCTGAACAACCGCCCTTTTCTTTTTCTCGGCATCAGAGCCCTTAGTTTTGCAGCAGGGAGAGCGCAGACTGCGGACGCTGGTTGGCCTGAGCCAGAATGCTGGAGGCCGCCTGTTGCAGGATATTCTGCTTGGTCATATTGGCCGTTTCAGTGGCAAAGTCTGCATCACGGATACGGGAGCGCGCAGCACTGACATTTTCCGAGATATTGGCCTGGTTGCGAATAGTGGAATCCAGGCGATTCTGCACTGCCCCCAATTCGGCACGCTTTCCATCCACGATTTCCAGCATAGCATCCACAGCTCCCAGCACGCTCTGAGCATTGCTCTGACTGCTGACGCTAATACCTCCAGCTGTTGAGCCACTGACAAAAACCGTGGTTACAGATGCTGCTGTCGCAATACCAGAAATACTGAATCCCCCACCCTGAGTCAGGCTGAAACTGATAGTCTGGTTGGCATCCGCACCGACCTGGAAGGTACCGCTAAAAGAACCATCCAGCAGCTTGGTTCCTGCGAAGGTGGTTGCGCTGGAGATACGGTTGATCTCGGCGCCCAGTTGATCCACCTCTTTTTGCAGGGCTTCACGATCCTTGGCAGAGTTGGAGCCGTTGGCAGATTGCTGAGCCAGAGTACGCATGCGCTGCAGCATACCGGTCACTTCGTCCATGGCGCCTTCTGCGGTCTGCGCCAGGGAGATGCCGTCGTTGGCGTTGCGGTTGCCTTGATCCAAGCCGTTGACCTGGGAGGTCAGACGGTTGGAGATCTGCAGACCCGCCGCATCGTCCTTGGCGCTGTTGATGCGCAGGCCGGAGGCCAGACGAGTGTAGGAGGTGTCCAGAGATTTGGTGCTGTTCATCATGTTACGCTGAGCGTTGAGCGATGAAACGTTGGTATTGATATACAGACTCATAATTTTTCTCCTAAGCTATTAAATTTTATCTTTAATTCACTCAGGCTTTATTTTGTTTTGTGCCTGATATGTTTAGTTAACGGCGCTGTTTGGTAAGACTTTAATTTCTTTTTTCTGCCTTTTTGGCAGTAATCGCCGCCTAATCTATATATCGGCCTCTATTTCCCAGCCTTGAGAAAAAAATCAGAATTTTTGTCGCTGACCCCCAACCGACCCGCAGATAGGTGGCCAGATCCCGCACCCGCTGGGTCTGTGCTGCCAGTCACCCGTCCTCTCCTGCCCCCCAGAAACCCGCTCTAGCTCCCACTTTTGCATACCGGCATTGCTCACACGCGCCCCTTGCCCCTAAAATCGCCGCCCCATCATTTATTGGACGTGAGTTGTTCTCCATGCAGACACTGGTTGAGCAGATTGTTTACATCAGCGACATGTTTGGTACTGCGGTATTCGCGTTTTCGGGGGTATTGGTGGCAGGGCGCCTTCGAATGGACGGCTTCGGCGTCATGGTGCTGGCCGCGGTGACCGCCATCGGTGGTGGCACCATACGTGACATGATCCTGGGCGCCACCCCGGTATTCTGGGTACGCGACCCCCTCTATATCTGGGTGGTGATCGCCACGGCCCTCATCGGCATGTGGATGGTCAAGCTGCCCCGCCGCATGCCCTGGTATGTGCTGCCGGTGGCCGACGCCTTCGGGCTGGCGCTCTTTACCGTGATAGGCGCCCAGAAGGCGCTCAACTTCGGCACCTCAGGGCTGATTGCGGTGCTCATGGGCACCATGACAGGGGTTGCTGGCGGCATGATCCGGGACGTGCTGGCCCGGGAAGTGCCCATGGTGCTGCAAAAGGAGATCTACGCCACCGCCTGCATCCTGGGGGGCATCCTCTATACCCTGGCGTTGGAGGTCAACATGGACAGGGTCACCGCCATGCTCATCTGCATGACGGCCGTTTTTGGCCTGCGCGTGGCCGCCATCTACTGGCACCTCTCCCTGCCGACCTTCTCGTTGCAGCGCAACTGAACCTGGGCTGGGTGGGCGAGATCCCACCCTTGCAGGGGCAAGATTGAACCAAGCCCGCTTTTCTGTTGTCATAGAGTGGTCGTTTCAAGCCGGATTACCTCATGCAAAAACTTGGGCTCATTACCACGCTGATTCTGATGATGGTGGCAGCGGCTCATGCGGGGGCACAGGCCCTGTTCGGGCGCCTGGCATCCACCCCGGTGCAGCAGTTCAACCAGCAGATCCGTCAGGCGAGCAGCAGTCAGCAGGGCTGGGTCAACGACTATCGCGAAGTGGCCCGCCGCTTCGTGGGTCATGAAGACGTGCCCACCCGCATCCATGCCCAGCAACTGGACAACGATCTGGTGCTCTCGGTGGCCCTCGATGGCCAGAAGAGCGACATGATCTACATCCTGACCCTGTTTCGCAGCAACAACCTGTGGCAGATGCGTCAGGCCGAGATGGGCTGGCGCTGCCATGGTCAGGAGACCTTTACCCCCGTCCCCTGCCCCTGATCATCACCGAACATGTGAAATAAAAAAATCCGGCACCTTGGCCGGATTTTTTTATGGGCGCATGGGCACCGCTATCAGGGGCGGTACACCTTGACGTTGTCAAAGCCCTGCTCTTTCAGATAGAGCGCCTGCAGCTTGCTCATCACGCCGCGATCGCAATAGAGCAGGTAGGTCTGCTCTTTCGGCAGATCGCCAAAGGCGGTTGCCAGCTTGAAGAAGGGGATGTGCAGCACTGCGCGCCCTTCCACCACCAGCGGCTTCTCGTCGCGCTCATCACTGGAGCGGATGTCCAGGATGACTTCGTTGGCGGCCAGCACCTGGGTGGTCTCCACCTCCTGCACCTGGGCGGCAGTCTCCTCGCCGATGCGGCGGATGTCGAGATAGCGCGCTTCGCTCACCACCTTGTCCAGGATGGCGAAGTCGAAGTTGGCTTCTTCCGCCTCGATGCGGGAGAGCTCGGCCTTCACGGTCGGCTTCTTGGAGATGACGCCGCAATACTCCGGCATGGTCTCGGCGAACTCCAGGGTGCCGATGCGACGGGCCTCGCTGATGATGTCCGGCTTGTCCCAGGTGATGAGCGGGCGCAGGATCACCTTGTCGGTTACCCGATCGATGACGTTCAGGTTGGTCAGGGTCTGGCTGGAAACCTGGCCCACGCACTCGCCGGTCACCAGGGCCGGGATCTGGAAGGTGTCCGCCACCTGGCCGGCGGCACGCATCATCATCCGCTTGAGCACCACCCCCATCTGACCGTTGTCGATCTTCTCGAGGATCTCGGCCACCACGGGCTCGAAGTCGATGGCAGTGAAACGCACCTTGTGGGAGGCACCAAACTTGTTCCACAGGTAATAGGCGACCTGCTTGACACCGATCTCGTGGGCGGCGCCCCCCAGATTGAAGAAGCAGTAGTGGACGCGGCAGCCGCGCTTGATGAACTGGTAGGAGGCCACGCCGGAGTCGAAGCCACCGGAGAGCAGGCTCAGCACGTCCTCCTGGGTCGCCATGGGGAAGCCCCCCATGCCGTGATGGACCGCACTGATGATGTAGAGCTCGTCGTTTTCCACTTCCAGGTTGACCTGGATATCGGGTTTTTTAAGGCGCACACCGGCAGTTTCACAGTGCTGGTTGAGGCCGCCACCCACATAGCGCTCCAACTCCAGGGAGCTGAAGTCGTGCTTGCCGACGCGACGGGCGCGCACGCAGAAGGTCTTGCCTTTCAGGCGATCGCCCCAGACGGCGCGGGTCTGCTCGAAGATGTCGTGCAGATCGGTAAAGTTGCTCAGCTTCACTTCGAGGAAGTACTGGATGCCCGGGATACAGGCCAGGGTCTCGAGATACTGGGCGTGGAACTGATCGTTGCGGGAGCTCACTACCAGCTTGTCCCAGTCCATCCGCACGCGGGCGTCTTCGTCAAAGCGGCGCAACACGTTACGGATGTTGCCCTGCAGCATCTTGGTGAAACGCTGACGCACTGACTTGCTCTTGATGGTGATTTCGGGGAACAGCTTGATAATGAACTTCATGGTGTTGACTCGGGTGGCCTTGATTTAAGGGCGCGAATTATATCAGAAGTTTGGCGTCAGCGCCTACTGGCCAGGCGACGGCATATTTTCCCACGCAATGTTTGCCGCAAGGCGGCAATCTTGCGTATATTCCCGAGCCTGCGCCTTGGCCACCGGCTTGAACCCTGACGATCCGATGAAGACCTATATCTACTACCCCGGCATGGAAGTACGGGATGAACTCTGGCTCAAGTTTGCTCTTATCTATCTGGAGCGGCTCGCCTTCGTCTTCACCGTCAGCGAGAAGAGCGGCCTCACCTCCCTACTCGATACCCTGCGCCAGCAGAGCGACCTGCTGACCGAGCCGCCCGAGCCCGCCTTCTTTGCCGCCATCACGCCCCAGATTGAGAGCCAGATCACCGGCCTTGTCGCCCCCGACTTCGTCCGTCACAAGGTGTTTGGCAACAAGGAGCTGATCACGCGCTGGCGCCAGCGTGCCAACCACGACTGCTTCTGCCCCGCCCAGCCAGGTCTGGAGCGGCTGCACGGTTTTTGCCTGGCTCACGGTTTTGCCAGCCGGGAAGAGGGCGGGTTCAGGATGGCGCGCCGCTTTGCCAACCTGCTCTCCATGCGACTTGCACGCGAGTGGGCGCTCGCCAATGAGGGGGCCCTCATCACGGATCACGACTATCTGGACCGGCTGCTTCACCTGCTCGAATCCCGCTACCACAATCGCGGTGGTCAGGACTGCTTCCACCTCGAGATCCCGCTGCAAGTGCCCACTCACCTCGCCGAGATCTCTTTTGCGGAGCTGATTGCCCTGCGCGGGCGCAGCGGTTTTCGCCAGCAGCTGGCGGCCTTCCACCAGGCTCTGGATGCCCTGCTCGCCATGCTTGGCAGCGGCTACGCCGACCCTGAGGTACTGGCCCGCTTCGAGCAGGCGCAGCAGGGGCTCAACCAGCTGCTGGGCCCGGAGACCCGCAGCCTGCCGCTCACCACCCTGGTCAGCTGCTCATTGCCCGCCATGGCGATGATCCACAGGCTCAAGGAGAGTCATCCCGACAGCACTCTGGTCTTCCATCCCATCAAGAAGAGCCACTTCCACCAGCGCAAGAGCCAGCACTTCTTCACCCGGCTGGGTCAGGTCAAACCCTGAGCTAGCTTAGGCACAGAGGCTGCCGTCAAAATATTGTCGCCCTGAACGGGTAGCCCCTTTGACTCGCCTCTCTCAGGAGGGGTTCTCCAACCGAAACTCGATGCGATCGCTGTTGCCCGCCTCGTCCACCACCACCAGCTGGTAGCGCCCCGCCTCGCTCAGCACCTGATCCCCGTCCCAGCGCAGCCGCTGTCCGTTGAGAAACCAGGCCGGCTTGCCCACGCCCCCCAGCACTTTGGGTTGTAACCGATAGCGCTGACTGCGGATAAGATTCCCCTCCCCCAGTGCCAGGATGCGAATGGGGGCCTGCAGCTCGGCGCTTCGTCCCTCCCCTGCACAACCGCTTGCCAGCAGCGACTGGCGCCGCTCGCCTGGCACCCGCCAGGGCTCCAGCGAGAGCGGCCAGAGCGCCCGAACGCCGGATTGCGCCGCATCCTGGCAACGGGCCAGGGTCGGTTTGCCCTCGGCGGTCAATGCCACCTGCCGCAACGGCGAAGGCCAGTCCATGGGATCCGGCAAGGTCGGGGGATCGCGCCCTTCCAGCAGCCAGGCGCTCTGACGTTGCAGACACGTCTCTGGCTGGGTCGCGCTCGCCTTGCGTCCCAACGGCCAGCAGATCTCCGCCTCGCTCACCGTATTGGGCTGCACCGGCAGAGGGCTGTTGTCCGAGAGCCGCGAGTAGACCGAGAGCAGCAGCGGCACCGCCGCGCTCTGGCCGTAAAAACCGGGCATGGGGGTGCCGTCGGGGCGTCCCAGCCAGACGCCTATGGTCCAGCGACCGGAGACCCCCATGGCCCAGCTGTCGCGATAGCCATAGCTGGTGCCGGTCTTCCAGGCCAGCCGGTTGACCCGGCCGGTCGCCTCGCTGGCAAAGGGTTGGTCCGCCCGCCCCTGCGCGCTCAATATTTGCCAGATGATCCAGGCCGCCCCCGGACTCAGCAAGGGGCGCGACACCGCCTGCTGCCCTGCCAGCCAGACAGGCATGGCTACCTGCCCCTCCCGGGTCAGCGAGCTGTAGAGCGCCACCAGCTGCTCGAGCCGAATGCCTGCCGCCCCCAGTGCTATGGCCGGATTGGGCTTGTCGGATAGCGCCAGCCGCACCCCGGCGTTGTCGAGGCGGCTGACCAGCTTGTCGGCCCCAAGCGCCTCCAGCACCTGCACCGCCGGCACGTTGAGGGATTGCTGCAGCGCCTGGGCGAGCGTCACCGGTCCCTGAAAGGCGCCGGAAAAGTTGGCGGGTCTGTAATCCGAGCCCAGCCTCGGCGCATCGGAGAGCAGGGAGGCCGAGTGCACCAGCCCCTCGTCCATGGCCAGACCGTAGATAAAGGGCTTGAGGGTGGAGCCGGGGGAGCGGATCGCCTGCACCATGTCGAGGTAACCGTGGCGGCGCAAATTGCCATACTCGGCGCTGCCCACATAGGCGCGCACCGCCATGGTGCTGTTGTCTACCAGCAGCAGGGCGGCGGAAGTCTGCTCGGGGAAGCGGCGGATATAGCTTGCCACCCGCCCCTCCAGCCAGCGCTGCAGATCGCCGTCTATGGTGGTGTGCACCAGGGCCCCCGGCTGGTTGTCGGCGGCGAGACGGGCAAACAGCGGCGCCTCCATCGGCGTGAAGTGACCGCGGGCCAGCACAGGCTCGATGCGCCCCTCCTGCCACGCCTGCTCGGGCCAGACACCCTGTGCCACCAGCCGCTGCATCACCTTGTCCCGGGCGGCGCGGGCCCGCTCGGGATGCCGGTCCGGCCGGTTGCGGCTGGGAGCCTGCGGCAGCACCGCCAACAGAGCAGCCTCGGCGTGGGTCAGCTTGGCGGCGCTCTTGCCAAGATAGGCAAAACTTGCCGCCTGCACCCCCTCCAGATTGCCGCCAAAGGGCGCCCGGTTGAGGTAGACGGTGAGCAGGGTGCGCTTGTCATAATGCCACTCCAGCTGCAGTGCGCGCGCCATCTGGCGCAGCTTGCCGGGCACGCTCCTGTGGTAAGGCTCGATGAGGCGGGCCACCTGCATGGTGAGGGTCGAGCCACCCGACACGGCGCGCCCATGGCGCAACCACTGCCAAACCCCGCGGACCATGGCCACCGGATTGACCCCGGGATGGCGCCAGAAATGGCGATCCTCGTAGCCCAGCAGCGCCTCTATATAGCGGGGGGAGACCTGCTCCAGGGTCACGGGGTAGCGCCACACGCCGCTGGTGTCGGCAAAGGCGCGCAGCGGCCGCCCCTTCATGTCGAGCACCACCCGCGCATAGGCGGGGTCGAGCGGCGGCGGCGGGAAAATGCGATCGAGCGCCAGCAGCGCCAGAAACAGGGCTACAACGCCCAGCACCGAGCAGCGCAGCCAGCGCGGTAGACGGCCAAGCCTGTGACGGCAAGCTCGGCCACAGTGACAAAGTCGCAGCCAGCCACGCTGCCAGAAAGTGAGCGGGCGAACCCGCTCGAGGGAGGGAAGATTACTCAGAGATGCTCACCTCGTGGATATCCTCACCCAGGGCCCTGAGCTCGGGGCGGTACATATCCTCCACCTGGGTCGGCGGCACCTGATAGCGACCCGGCGTCACCGCCCGCATCAGATAGACCAGCTGCTGGTTGCCCCCCGCACTCAGATCCAGCGCCACCGTGTAGCGGTCATCGCGAAACTCCTGATGCTTGAGATAGTCGTTCCACTCGCTCTGCCACGCCGGTTTCCCCTCAATGGAGAGCTCTTCGAGCTTGATGCTGTTGCCAAGGGCCGGGTTCTCCAGCTCGAAGCCTGCCGGCACCATCTCCACCAGCAGGGCATCGGGCACCGCCGATTCGCTGCTGACGTTGAGTCGCACCACCACCAGATCGCCCACCTTCACCTTGGCGGGATCAAACGGCTGACCGTCGCTGTTGAACCAGCTGCGGGTCACGCTTATCCCCTGACTCAACCGGGTAGGAGCCTGTTCGGGGTAGCCGATCACAGTGCGCTGCACATAGAGGGATCCATTGCCCTCGTTGGTGACCCCGCTGACTGCCAGTGCCTCGGGGGCGCCCAACTGCAAGGCGGCCGAACCGCTCAGAGATTCACTGCCAAGAGAGGAAGTCACCTTGGCCTGCCAGTCGACGGCCGGATCGAAGCGGGCGAGTCGCAGCAGGGCGAGCCGCTCCTGAGTGCTGAGCCACTGACGGTGAGCCAGGGTGTCGGCCACCTTGGCACTGAGGGCTGACCAGCGATCCGCAGCCAGCTTGTGCTGGCGCAGCAAGGAGAGCTCGAGGGCCTGATCGCGCAGGGGAGAGCCGTAATCCCCGAGATAATCCTCACCGCGCTCGGTCGCCAGCGCCCGGGCAAGGGCCTTGGCGGCATTCTGCTCATCCCCCATGGCCGAGAGCGCCAACGAGAGATGGAGCAGCGGCAAACCCGAGCGGGCGTGATCGGCCTGCTGCTCCCAGATGAGGCGCAGGGTGGCGAGCGGCGCCTTGCCCACCCGGGCCAGCACATAGGCGCTGTAGGCCTGATAGGCCAGTCGGCTGTGCTCGGGGGCACTGCTCCAGCGCTCCCCGTACTGGCTGTCGGTGAGATAGCTTTGCAACCGGTTCAGGGCCTGACTGAGCATGGCCTCCGGCACCGTATCGCCCGCCTCCTTGCGTGCCAGCAGGTAGTCGGCGGCATAGGCGGTGAGCCACTGCTCCTCGTCGGAGCGGCCATCCCAGAGGCCAAAGCCGCCGCTGGGCAGTTGCAACCGCTGCAGCCGTTGCAGCAGGGCGCGTTGCACATCCGCCTCGCTCGCCGGTTTCTTGCCCTCTGCGGGGTTGCTCCAGGCGGCCCGCTCATCTGCCGTGGTCAGCAGATAAGGCCAGGCCCGCGACAGGGTCTGCTCCAGACAGGCGTAGGGGTAGTCGGCCAGCGCCTGCCACTGGGCCGCCGGATCCCAGGGCGGGGTGCCGGAGAGGCTGAGCAGCCCCTGCAGGTTGATGGGATCCAGCCCGGCCAGCTCGCTTGGCGCCAGGCTCATCTGCTGGCCGGGGGGCAGCATCTGGTAACGCTGGCGAGTCTCGGCCGGCCAAGGGGATCGCAGCGGCAAATACCAGTCGCGGCTGACCGCAAAGCCCTTGCCGCTGGCCGCCAGTTGCAGGCTTGCCACGCCGCTCGCCCCGGTCACTGTGAGCGGCAGAGTCAGCCACTGCTCCTCGCCGTTTTTCAGGGACAGCGTGCTGGGTAGCTCGCCGTTTGCCTTGAGCCCACCATTGAGGGTCCAGGCCAGGGAGAGGGTCTGATCCTCACCGCTCATGTTGCGCAGCTGCACCAGCGCCCGGGTCTCATCCCCTCTGGCGCCAAAGCGCGGCCAGCCAATCTCCGCCACCAGGGGCGCCACTACCTTGACGGCGCGATCGGCCTGGCCCACCTGCTGTTCGTTCCAGGCCAGCGCCATCAGCGCCAGCTCGCCGTTGACATTGGGCAGATCGAGCGGGATCACCGCCTTGCCCTGCTCGTCGAAACTCACCTCGCCGCTCCAGAGCGCTGCGATCTCGACCCGGCTCTCCAGTGCGCCACCCTTTTTCAGCGGTGCCCGGTCCCCCCCGTAGTTGAGGCGAGCCAGCTTGCCATCCTGCGGCGGGATCACCTGACCGTAGTTGTCGAACAAGTCTTGCGCGAAGCGCTTGCGACCGAAGAAGATCTCGAACGGGTCGAGGGGCTGGTAGTCGCTGATATTGAGCACGCCCCGATCCACCGCCGCCAGCACCACGCGGCCCTGACTGTTGGGGGTGGAGGTCGCGGTCACTTCCAGCCGGGTGAGCGGCACCGCTTTATCCGGCGCGCTCAGGGTGAGCCGCAGACGGCGCGCTTCCCGATCCAGGGTGAGCGGCACCAGGCCGACCGAGCGCAGGCTTGGTATTCCCTTGCTGCTCGCCGGCCTCGACTCGCTGTCAGGGACGGCGATCTGGGCCGAGATATGGAGATCATGACGCTGCCACTCAGGGCTGACCGAGATCTCGAACTCGCCGCGCCCCTCACCTTGTCCTGCACCTTCGGCGTTCAGCTCGATGCGCTGCCACCAGCGCAGGCCGTCGCCATCCTCCACCAGCAAGAGCCCCTTGCCGGGCCGCGGTGCCACCAGGGTCACTTTGGCCTTGTCCCCCGCCTGATAGGCGCGCTTGTCGAGGGTGATGGCAATCTTGTCGGGCCGCGCCTGCTCGCCACCGCCGCCCCAGGCGTAGCTGCCGATCTCCAGCCGCAGGCTGGATTGATGGCCCTGACTGTTCTCCACCTCCAACCGATACCAGCCCGCCGCCAGCTGCAAACTGAGGGGGGTCGGCCCCTTGCCATCCAGCAGCAGGGTCTGCTCCTGCTCCAGATAGGGCTGGCTGTTGAATTCGTACTTCCACCCCTCGCCGTCGGCGTAGTGCCAGTAGTAGTCGCGGTACTCGTTGATAAGGCGCACCTTCACCTCGCCCGCCACCGGCTGCCCCTTGTCGTCGAGGTTGAGGATCTGGAAGGGGAGCGGCTTGCCCCCTTCCACCCGATCCGCCACGAAATCGGACTTGAGGGCGGGCCACTGGCTGCCCGCTGGCCAGCCGTACTGGGTGCGGCTGCGATTGACGGCGCGGCCACCTGGCTCGGAGAGCGACACCCGATAGGCCACGGCCAGCGGCCCGAGGCCGCGCACCCCATCGAGCTCATCCGCCAGCGAGAAAGTCCCCTGCCCCTGTTCATTGAGGGTGATATTGAGGGGCTCCGGCTCTTTGGCCTGCTCGGCGAGCAGCACGTCACCCAGGGTGAACTCCTGCCACTGGGTAAAGGGCATGGTGGCGCGGCTTATCTTCACCTCCGCCTTCGCCTTGGTGGTGCTCGCCGGGGCGCCGTAGAGGTAATCCCCCTGCAGCGGCAGGGTGAGCGCGGCTTCAGGGCTCTGCAATTCCCCCTCCGGTCCCTTGCCGAGCTGCAGTTTCAGCCGCTCCGGCAGGAACTCCTCCACCAGGAAGGGCCACTCGAAACGGCTGCCCGCCGATGTTTTGAGGGTGATGGTCCAGCGCCCGAGCGGCGCATCGTCCGGCAGGCGCAGACCATAGTGGGCGGCGCCCAGGTTGTCCGGCAGCAGCCGTTTCTGTTCGAGCAGCTGGCCATCCGGCTGCTTCACCTCCAGCTCCACCGCCATGCCGGGCAACAGCTGGCCATCCTGCCCCTTGAGCAGGATCTCGCTGTCGAGCCGCTCGCCAGGGCGGTAGAGATCCCGTCCACTGAACAGATAAAGCTGCTGTGCCTGCCAGGGCTGAGTGCCGAGATCGAAGGTGGAGAGATCGAGGGCCGCCCCATCGAGGCGCAGCACAGCCAGATGCTTGCCCTGCTCGGCCAGCAGCAGGCGAGCCCCCTGCACCTGATCGAAGCGGCGATGGCCCTGGGGATCCGTGTTTTGCACCTGCAGCCGGTTGCCCTTCTCGTCGAGCAGGGAGAGCTGCACCTCCTTGAGGGGTTCGGCGCTGGCCAGGGAGCTGACGAACACCTCCAGCTGATCCCGGTAGCGGCGGGCGCTGAGCCCCATGTCGCTCACCGCGAAATAGGTGGTCTCCTTGCGCCAGTCGTAGTTGCCAAGGGGTGACATCACCGCAAAGTAGACGCCGGCCTCGGCCAGTTGCGGCTCCTTCACATTGATAAGGCGGGTCTCGCGCCGGTTGGCATCAAGCGCCAGGGCATAGCGACCGCTGAACACCCGCTTGGCTCGCCGGGTGACCTGCTCCAGATCCCAGTTGCCCATGCCGGCACCGGGGCGATACTCGGCCAGGAAGCGTGGCAGATACTCCGCATCGACCCGGAAGAAGTCGATATTGACCTCGTCCACATTGACCGCGCGGATGGGCAGGCGCAGCTCCTCGCGCAGGGGCAATACCATGCCGCTGGCGGTAAAGGAGGCCCCCGCCTCCAGCGGTCGGGTCTTGAGGGTCCAGCGCTGGGTGGCTGGGCCCAGCCCCGCCTTGAGACTCACCTCGTAGCTTTTATCGGGCTGGACGTTCGGGAAATAGAGGGTGCGGCCATCGTCGGCCAGGATCCACTCCCCCTGCACCTGCTTGCCCCCTTCGCTGACCCCGAGCCAGCTCTGCCAGTTCGCCTTGGGCGCCAAGGGGCCGGAGAAGACCAGTGCCAGCGCCGGGGCATCGCGATATTGACGGGCATTGGCCTGCACCACAGAGGTCGGTGCCCCGGCCTCCTGCTGCGCCTCGGTTGGGGAGGATGCGGGGGCCGGGGTGTCCGGGCCGCAGCCTGTCAGCAGCAGAACCCCCACACCCGCCAGTAACGAGGCCAGCAGACGAGGGACGCGAGACACAGGAGAGGGCTTGAGGAGACGCATAGATTTGATCCCGGGTTGACTCGCCGCCAGCGCGGCGCAGGAGCCAATAGGATAAAACGTCCCCCCCATTAACACAAAACTCAGTGCGGCGGGCACATCATCCACGGCATGCCGTTGCTGGCAGCAGAAATAGCTATTTATGAGCAGGCAATAATATTCCCCATTCGGGGCTCTTTTTTGGGCGGCTATTTTAGATAGGAAAACTTTCCCCGTTTTCTGAACCCAAGCCAAACTGGGAACAACTGTTCGCTTGTGCGGCACGAGGGGACTCTTTACTCTCTGGCCCCGCTGAAGTTGTAGAAGCAATCAACCTAATATCAATCGGTTAAATATTTTTTAAACATTGAGTTCCTGTGCCATACATTAAATGCAGGCAAGGTCAGCGTGCCCCCACGCGCTGAACTCAGTGTTATTTATTACTGCACAACCCATGCCTGCTGGCCCGACATCTATGTTGGGCCAGCATGGTTGTGTGCTCATCCCCCGTCGGAGTCATACCAGAATGGAAAATAACGATCTGTCCATAGTCGAAAAAAGGTTGGTTGCCAGATTCCTGGATATGTTCATCAAGTTTGGCCTTATCCTGGCACTGGGCTCTTTCTGCTTCACCGTGTTCTCCCCCTTCATGAACATGATGCTGTGGGCGCTGATCCTGGCCGTCACCCTCTATCCCCTCCACCAGCGCTTTGCCGCGCGCCTGGGCGGGAAGCAGGGCAAGGCCTCCACCCTGCTGGTCTTGCTGGGGGTGCTGCTCATCGTGGCCCCTACCGTCGTCATGGTCAGCTCCCTGGGTGACAGCGTCAGCTCCCTGGTCGACAAGGTGAACAACAATACCCTGGTGATCCCGGCCCCCTCCGCCGACATCGCCGACATCCCGCTGGTGGGCGCCAAGCTCCATGCCGTCTGGCTGAAGGCCTCGGTGGACCTGCCCAGCCTCATCATCAGCTACCAGCCGCAGCTCGGGGATCTCGCCAAGAAGGTCGTCGGCATCCTGGCCAGCATGGGAGGCGGTCTGCTCGGCTTCGTCTTCTCCTTCATCGTGGCCGGCATCATCATGGCCTGGGGCGCACCGGGTGCGGTGAGCGCCGATCGCATCGCCATGCGCATCACGGATGAACGCAAGGGGCTGGCGCTGACCAAGCTGTGCACCAGCACCATACGTGCCGTCGCTCAAGGGGTCATCGGGGTCGCCTTCATCCAGGCGCTGCTGGCGGGTATCGTCATGATGCTGGCGGGGATCCCGGCCGTCGGCATCTTCTTCGTCCTGGCGCTGATCCTCGGCATCGCCCAGGTGCCCGTGATCCTGGTGACGGCTCCCGCCATCGCCTACATGTGGAGCACGGGTGATCACGGCACTGCGGTGAACATCATCTACAGCGTCCTGCTGATCGTCGCAGGCATGGCCGACAACGTGCTCAAGCCGCTGCTGCTGGGTCGCGGTGTCGATGCCCCCATGCCGGTGGTGCTGCTGGGCGCCCTTGGCGGCATGGCGACCAGTGGCATCCTCGGCATGTTCATCGGCGCCACCCTGCTCTCCATCGGCTATCGCATCTTCATGGCCTGGGTCAACGAAGGTCTGGCTTCTGCGGATAAATAACCCCATGGCCGTCCAACGTCACAACATGCGCCCCCTGTTCACGGGGGGCGCATGCCTGTTATTGAGTGCCTGCACAGTGCTGGGCCCCGACTATCAGGCCCCCAGAGTCGAGGAGATGGCCGGCTGGCACAGCGTCAGCGAGGGTCAGCAGGCGAGTGCGACCGCCGACTATCGCCAATGGTGGAACCGCCTCAACGACCCCGTGCTGAGTGCCCTGGTCGAGGAGTCGCTGCGCAAGAACCCGGACGTCAGGATCGCCGGCTTGCGGATCCTCGAGGCCCAGGCCCAGCTCGGCATCGCCGAGAGCCTGCTCGGCCCCCAGGCCACCGTGGGCACGGGCGAGTTCCTGCAAGCCGGGCAGACCCGGAGCGGCCACAGCAGCGCCGGCAGCAGCTATGGCGCCGGGTTCAACCTCGGCTGGGAGCTCGACTTCTGGGGCAAGTTCGAACGCGGCATCGAAGCGGCGGATGCCAACTACTTCGCCACCCTGGCCCAGTATGATGACATCCAGGTGTTGATGGCCGCCCAGGTGGCCCAACTCTATGTGAGCATCCGCACCGTGGAGGCTCGCCTCTACATAGCCCGGGAGAATGCCCGCCTCCAGCAGCGCAGCCTGGAGATCACCGAGCGGCTGTTCAAGAGCGGCAACAGCGCCGAGCTGGACGTGCAGCAGGCCAAGACCCAGTACCTCGGCACCCTGTCCGGCATTCCGCAACTCGAGACCAGCCTGCGCCAGAGCCAGAATGCCCTCTCGACCCTGATTGCCAGGCCCCCGGGCCCCCTGCCCGAGATGGCCAGCAACACCGGCAAGATCCCCCAGGGCGAGCTGGCCCTGGTCACCGAGATGCCGGCCGACCTGCTGCGCCGGCGTCCCGACGTGCGGGTCGCGGAGCGGCAACTGGCCGCCCAGTCGGCCCTGATCGGCGTGGCCGAGAGCGAGCTCTACCCCTCCATCACCCTGCTTGGCACCCTGGGCGTCAACGCCACCAATGGGGAGAGCGGCACCTTCTCCTGGGCCGTCGGTCCCTCGCTCAGCTGGAACCTGCTCGATCAGGGACGGCTCGGCAACCAGATCCTGGTGCAGGACGCCCGCTTCCAGCAGTTGCACGAGCGCTATCGTGACAGCGTGTTCAAGGCGGCCCGCGAGGTGGATGACGCGGCCGTGGCCTACGCCAACGGCCAGGACGAAATCGTCCTGCTGACCCAGACCGGGGAGGCCGCCCGTCGCTCCCTCGAGATAGCCAACACCCAGTATCGCGAGGGGATGGCGGACTTCCAGCGGGTGCTCGACTCCCAGCGCGCCCTGTTCAACCAACAGGAGCGCCTGGTCAACAGCCGTGGCGCCCGGATGCGGGATCTCATCACGCTCTACAAGGCACTGGGTGGCGGTTGGGAACAGGGGCGCGAACGTCCCCTGGTGACCCCCGAGGTGGAGGCCCAGCTGCGCACGCGCGCCGACTGGGCGCCCCTGCTCGACGCAACCCACTCCCCCATGACACAGAAGGCAAGCTCCCATGACTGACAGCACTGCATCTCCCGGCCAGGCCAGCCGCCGCGCCACCCTAGGGCTGCTGGCTGCAATCCTCCTCCTGCTCATCTGGTATCTGCTGGCGGACCGGCTGACGCCTTACAGCTCCCAGGCCCGGGTGCAGGCCTTCGTGGTCCCCGTCGCCGCCGAGGTGTCCGGCCAGATCAAACGGGTCTATGTTCACGACAACCAGGACGTGGAGGCAGGCTCCCCCCTGTTCGACATCGATCCCGAGCCCTATGACATCGCCCTGGCCAAGGCCAGATCCGACTACCAGACGGTCTTGAGCGGCGTCAAGGCGAACACCGAAGGGGTCAAGGCGGCCGAGGCCTCCCTGATGGCCATGCGCGCCGCCTATGACAACGCGGCCAAGGATGCGGAGCGTCAGGAGCGGCTCTATCGCGAGGATCCGGGCGCCATCTCGGTGCGTCGCCTCGAGGTGGCCCAGGCCAGCCGCGAGACGGCCAAGAGCCAGGTGGCGGCAGCGGAGGCCGACGTCCGCCGCGCCATTGAGGCCGCCGGAGCGAGCGGCGATGACAACTCCCAGCTGCTCAGCGCTCGCTCGGCGGTCCACAAGGCGCAGCTGGATCGCCAGAACACCCGAGTGGTGGCACCGGGTCGGGGGCTCATCACCGACTTGAGCACAGATGCAGGCCAGTTCATCGGGGCCGGCGCACCGGCCATGACACTGATCGCCATCCACGACGTCTGGGTGTCGGCGGATCTGACGGAGAACAACCTCGGCAACATTCGGCCAGGGGACAAGGTCGCCATCCTGCTCGACAGCCTGCCCGGACAGCTGTTCAAGGGGGAGATCCGCAGCGTCGGCTACGGGGTGGGCGATGGCAAGAGCCAGCCCGCCGGTGCCCTGCCCACGGTGGACAACAACCGCGACTGGCTGCGTCAGGCACAGCGTTTCCCGGTCAAGATCGCCTTCCAGAGTGACGACTTTCCGCCGGTCGAGGCGCTGCGGGTCGGCGGTCAGGCCGATGTGCTGGTCTACACCGGCGAGAGCGGGGTGATGCACTTCCTGGGGGCGCTCTATATCCGGCTGATGAGCCTCTTCTCCTTCCTCTATTGAGGCGCCATATGCATAACGCCGACAGGGCTGTACTGCGCATTGGCACCGGCATCGGGCTCGCGGCGGGGATCTGCTACGGCCTGGCCCTGCCCATGCCCCACCTCGGCGTCATCATGGCCTGGGTGGTGCTGTGCCGACCCGGGGAAGCCCTTGGCCTGAAGAAGGGGCTGGCAGGGGGGCTACTGCTGCTGGGGATCATGGCCGCCGGGGTGCTGCTGGTCCCCCTGCTGACCCACTATGCCCTGGCGGCCGTGCTGCTCATCGCCCTGCTGCTCTACCTGCTGATGCAGCAGTCGATGGCCGGCAAGGGGGCCGCCGCCATGCTGCTCATCATGGCCATCACGGTGATCCCGGTGGCCGGGCTCATCGAGCAGTCCCTTGCCATCGCCATCGCCCAGATGATGGGACTGGGGATCCTGATAGGCACCCTGGTCAACCGCATGGCCCACGCGCTCTTCCCCCCCCTGCCGGTGGCAGGGGGGGCGGCAAGGCCGGTGCCATTGCCCCCCGAACATCCCGAGCGGCTGGCGCTGCGCGCCGTCGCCATCGTGCTGCCGGTGTGGCTGCTGGCCCTCGGCAACCCGGCGTTCTACATTCCGGCGGTGATGAAGACGGTAGCGCTGGCCCAGCAGAGCACCTCCCTCAACGCCAGACAGGCGGGCCAGGAGCTGGTGCTCTCGACCCTGGCGGGCGCCCTGCTGGCGTTCGCACTCTGGATGGGACTCAGCCTCTGGCCCTCGCTCCTGATGCTGGTGCTGATGCTCTCCCTGATGACCCTGTGGCTGGCGCGGCGTCTGATCCGGCTGGTGGCGGGGCGCTTCCCTCCCTCATTCTGGAGCAACGCCTGGATCACGGCGCTCATCCTGTTTGGCCCGGCCATCGAGGACAGCGCCACCGGCAAGGATGTGTGGTTGGCGGCCGCCATGCGTTGCGGCCTCTATCTGGTGGTGGCCGGCTATGGCTGGCTGTGTATCTTGCTGCTCGAGCAGTGGTGGCCGGTCGGCCGCCCGCTGGCAGAAGCCAAGTTAGGAGACTGACATGTTTCTCATTTTTATGGTCGGCATCCCGGTGATCCTGATCAACATGCTGTTGCAATCCCTGGTGTCCGTCTGGTGCATCCGCTTCTACATCAAGCGGGTCGGCAAGCGTGAAGGGGTGATGGCCGGCATGCTGGCGCTGTTTGGCATCATCACCCTGGTGATGCTGGGCAACCTGGCCCAGATCGGCGTCTGGGGAGGGCTCTTCCTGTGGCTCGGGGAGTTCGACTCCCTGCAGGAGGCCGTCTACCACTCCGGGGTCAACTTCGCCACCCTGGGCTATGGCGACATCGTCATGAGCCCGCAGTGGAAGCTGCTCGGCCCGCTGGAGGCGGTCAACGGCGCCCTGATGATAGGCCTCTCCGGCGCCTCCATGCTGGCGGTCTTGCAGCATCACATTCGCAAGCAGCTCAATGACGGAACCCCCTGAGCGGGCTGTGCTCATGGTGTAGAAAAGGGCCACTCCATGGAGTGGCCCTTTTTCATGCACAGCAGGGGATTGGGCCATGTCGGCCGGGCAGCACTATTCGGCGAAGGCCAGCTGCCAGGTCTTGAAGCCGCCGGAGAGGTTCTTCACCCGAAAGCCGTGCTGGCTCAGCAGGCGGCAGGCCACGTGACCGCGCAAGCCCACCTGACAGCTGATGAGCAGCTCCTTGTCTCTTGGCAACTCCTCGAGGCGGCCGCGCAGCTCGTCGAGGGGAATGTGCATCGCCCCCGGGATGCGCCCCAGCTTGTCGAGCTCGGGGCCGTTTCGCACATCCACCACCTGCTGGTGAGGGTGGCGGGCCTGCACCTCGGCCGCGTGGCAGAGGATGGTGTCCCCCTTCAGGTGGTTGCTCGCCACGAAGCCCGCCATGTTGATCACATCCTTGGCCGAGCCGAACGGCGGCGCATAGGTGAGCTCCAGATCCTGCAGGTCAAAGACGGTGAGACCGGCGCGCTGGGCCACCGCCAGCACGTCGATGCGCTTGTCGATGCCATCCTTGCCGATGGCCTGGGCGCCGTAAATCTTGCCATCCGGGGCAAACAGCAGCTTGAGGCTGACTGGGTGAGCGCCGGGGTAGTAGCCGGCGTGACTGCCCGGGTGGACATAGACCTTCTCGAACGGCAGCCCCAGCTGCACCAGTCGCTTCTCGTTGAGCCCAGTGCTGGCCACCGCCAAGTCGAACAGCTTGCAGATGGCGGTCCCTTGGGTCTTCTTGTAGGTTTCGCTTCGGCCCAGCATGTTGTCGGCGGCGATGCGCCCCTGCCGGTTGGCGGGGCCCGCCAGCGGGATCAGCACAGCTTCGCCGGTGACGAAGTCGGTCTCCTCCACCGCATCCCCCACCGCAAAGATAAAGGGATCCGAGGTGCGCATGCCGGCATCTACCTTGATGCCGCCGCGGGGGCCCAGCGCCAGCCCCGCCTTGGCGGCGAGCAGGGTTTCCGGTTTGACGCCGATGGCGAGGATCAGCAGGCCGGTGTCGAGGTGAGTGCCGTCGCTCAGGGTCAGGCGCAGGCCGCCGCTGTTGGCGGTGGGCACGGCCGCCGTCATCTCGGCGGGCAGATCCAGACTCTCGATAGCCGATAGGCCGGTGCGCAGACGCAGATCGATCCCCTCTTCCCGGATGCGGGCGTGGAGCATGTTGGCCATCTCCTTGTCCACCGGCGCCATCACCTGATCGGAGAGCTCCAGCAGGGTGACCGCCAGCTGGCGCTGGTGCAGCGCCTCCATCACCTCCAGCCCGATAAAGCCGCCGCCCACCACGGTGACGTGGCGCGGCTTGTCGTGGTGCAGGGCCGCCAGGATGCGATCCATGTCCGGGATATTGCGCAGGGTGTACACGCCAGGGCTGTCGATGCCGGGGAAGGGAGGACGAATGGGCGCCGCCCCCGGGCTCAGCAGCAGCACGTCGTAAGGCTCGCGCCGCTCCTCGCCGGTTTGCAGGTTGCGCACCAGCAGGCTCTTGCCCGCCTTGTCTATCTCGATCACATCGTGGAATACCCGCACATCGACGTTGAAACGGCGCTTGAAGCTCTGGGGCGTCTGCAGCAGCAGGGCATCCCGACTGGGGATATCCCCCCCGATATGATAGGGCAGACCGCAGTTGGCGAAGCTGACGAACTCCCCCCGCTCGAACATCACTATCTCTGCCTCTTCGCTCAACCGACGGGCGCGGGCCGCCGCCGAGGCGCCCCCGGCGACGCCACCCACAATCAGGATCCGTTTCATCTGCAAGACTCCACTCAACAGGAAATGACCAATAAATTAGACTCATCTAATTTAGGTTTCAATGAAATTTTGTTTGCCGCAGATTTGCAGTATTCTTGCCCTCCGACAATTGCTCAACAGGATAGTGCCAGTTCATGTCGTCTACCGCGCTCAGTCATCTCCCGACAGCCAGCCAGGCCCCCCTGTTCTTTCGCCTGGATACCCGTAGTCAACGGCTGGTCGCCCTGACCGATGTGATGCAGACCCCGCTCCACTGGCTCGATGAGCCCCGCAGCGCCTGGCCGGCCCAGTTGCCGGACGTCCTGCGCCAGCCCATAGAGCAGCGGCTCGCCAGCGGCAAGGGGGGCAAGCTGCTGCTGCGCTTTGCCGCCCAGCAGTGGCATATCTCCCTCTCCCATGAACAGGACGCCTTCTGGCTCATCTGCCTGCAGACCCAGCCCCAGGAGAGTGCGGCCAACTTGTCGCTGCAACTGCCGCGCCTGAGCCAGATGGCCAGTCAGCAGCAGTACGCCCCTATGCTGGAGAGCCTCAGGGAGTGCCTGGGGGCCGATCGCCTCATCCTCTGGCACTACCAGGCCAACGGCCCCCTCGGTAGCGAGCAGCTGACCCCTGTCTTCACCCTGAATGCTGATTCTGTCGGTGCCATTCGCGGTGACAGCCGCTACATCCGGGCCTTGCGCACCCGGGGCGCCCTGAGCTTCTCGGAGGCCGCCCATCAGCCCATGCTGAGCCAGCACTATTATCTGGCCAATGCCAATGTCAGCTCCCGCCTGGACGGCGCCCTGCTGGAGCAGGAGAAGCTCATCGGCGTGCTCAGCCTCGAGTACGCCGAGACGACCCTGATAGGCGAAGAGACGCTGCAGCTGGTGCGCCACTGCGCCCAGTTGCTGGGTCACTGGCAGCCCGAACCCGAGGTGGTCGAGGCCTCCCCCTTCACCCTGCCAGGCGGGCTCAGTTGCAAGACCGGCAATGAGTATTGCCGCGCCCTGGTGCGCTGGGCCATGACGGCGAGCGGCGCCCGCATCGGCTGGCTCGGGGAGTTTCAGCTGCGCGGCCAGGATCTCTGGCTCATTCCCCGCTGCGTGCTG
The DNA here is from genome assembly GCF_965119515.1 of Aeromonas sp. Marseille-Q7275. Taxonomy (NCBI): domain Bacteria; kingdom Pseudomonadati; phylum Pseudomonadota; class Gammaproteobacteria; order Aeromonadales; family Aeromonadaceae; genus Aeromonas; species Aeromonas sp. Marseille-Q7275. The sequence continues at coordinate 95,757 of NZ_CBCPLW010000010.1, read as the reverse complement.
GAAGGAGAGACCTTCTCCGCGGTCAAGCCCATGCGGATGGAGATAGGTCCGGGCCGGGAGATCTTCCAGCACGGCCAGAGCCTCTACGTGGAAGACCTGCCCCTGCGCTATCCCCAGGCCACCCAGTTGCTGGCCCTCGATGCCAAGGCCTACATCGGCATCCCCCTCCAGGGCCAGGGCGGCGTTCCCCTGGGTCAGATCACCCTGCTGCTGGACGGGCCGCTGGCCGACCCCATTCCCCTGCTCGATGCCCTCCATGAGCAGCGCGAGCGGGCCGCCATCGAGCTGCAGCGCCTCGCCAACGACGATGCCCTGCGCCTGGCGGAAGTGGCCTTCAATACCCACGACGGTCTGCTGGTGATGGATCACGGCGGCATCATCCTCAAGGTCAACGACTCCTTCAGCCGCATCACCGGCTTTGCCAGCGAGGAGATGCTGGGTCAGCATATCGAGGCCCTGAGGCCCACCTACTATGGCGACAGCCTCAAGCAGGAGGTGATCGCCGCCGTCGACAAGCAGGGATACTGGCTCGGCGAGGAGCAGTGCCTGCACAGGGACGGCCATCTCTTCCCGGTGCGGCTGATGGTGAGCGGCGTCAAGGATGAGGAGGGCGAGATCAGCCACTTCGTCTGCAGCTTCCACGACATCACCCAGGAGAAGGAGACGGCCCGCCACATCGAGCGGCTCGCCTATTACGACGATCTGTGCGACCTCTACAACAGGCGCAGCCTGAACGACATCATGCAGCGTACCCTGCAGAGCCCGAACGGACAGTGGGGGGCATTGCTGCTGCTGGATCTCGACAACTTCAAGTCGATCAACGACTCCCTCGGCCACGCCTGCGGCGATCTGCTGCTCCAGGCCGTGGTGGTGCGGCTCAAGTCCCTGCCCCAGGAGAACCTGGTGCTGGCCCGCACCTCGGGGGACGAGTTCGCCCTGCTGTTCACCGCGCTGGGCCAGGGCTATGTCACCGCCAAGATACTGGCGGAGCACTTCGCCCGGGAGCTGATGGGGATTTTCCGGCTCCCCTTCGACATCGGCGATCACAAGCTGCACTGCAGTGCCTCCGTGGGGATCAGCCTGTTCAGCGACGATGACAAGGATCACCTGATCCTGATGCAGCAGGCCGACACCGCCGTCCACATGGCCAAACGGGCCGGCCAGGGCAACCACATCTTCTTCAGCGAGGCCATGGCGGAGAAGGAGAAGAGCAAGCTCTCCCTGAGCAACCAGCTGCGCGATGCCCTGCGCAACAACGAGCTGGTGCTGCACTACCAGCCCCAGTACAGGGTCGACAACGGTAGCCTCTCGGGCGTGGAGGCCCTGCTGCGCTGGCAGAAGATGGACGGCACCATGATCCCCCCCGGGGACTTCATCCCCATCGCCGAAGAGACCACCCTGATCCAGGAGATAGGCTACTGGGTGATGAAGACCGCCTGCGCCCAGTACAGTTTCTGGCTCAACAACGGCCTCGCCATCCCCCACCTGTCGGTCAACGTCAGCGCCCGCCAGTTCCACACCGCCGGCTTCGTGCAGCAGGTGGAGTACGTGCTGCGCGATACCGGGGTGCCGCCATCGCGCCTGCTGCTGGAAGTCACCGAGTCCGTGGTGCTGGAAAACCGGCTGGACAGCATCGCCAAGATCCGCCAGCTCAAGGCGCTGGGCATCCTCATCTCCATCGATGACTTCGGTACCGGCTACTCTTCTCTCGCCTATTTGCGCGATCTGCCCGCCGATGAGGTCAAACTGGATAGGAGCTTCATCCAGACGCTGGTGCACAGCGAGCAGGACAAGGCCATCGTCAAGGCCATCCTGGATCTCGCCAAGGTATTTCGCTTCACGGTGACCGCCGAAGGGGTGGAGGACGAGGAGCAGCTGGCCGTGCTCAAGGCCCTGGGATGCCAGCACTACCAAGGCTTCCTGACCAGCCGCCCGCTCCCCGTCAAGGCACTGGAGAGTCTGCTGGGTGCCACCCCGGCGGGCTAAACTGGTAGGATTTATAGGGCTTTATGTCATAAAATAACGACCGCTCGAACCCTGTCCGAACAATTGGAGTCGTCTATGTCAGTCATTAACCGGATCCCTGCCGTTGAAACCAGCGGCCCTGCCGATCAGGGCACTCAGCGGATCCCTGCCGCCACCGTTAGCGACACCAGCAATCCCGACATCATTGGCCGGATCCATTCCGTCGAGACCTGCGGCACAGTCGACGGCCCCGGCATCCGCTTCATCGTGTTCATGCAGGGCTGCCTGATGCGCTGCAAGTATTGCCACAACCGGGACACCTGGGACACCCAGGGCGGCCGCGAGGTCACGGTGCCCGAGTTGATGCAGGATCTCACCAGCTACCGCCACTTCATGAATGCCTCGGGCGGCGGCGTCACCGCCTCCGGTGGGGAAGCCATGCTGCAGCAAGAGTTCATCGCCGAGCTGTTTGCCGCCTGCAAGGCGCAAGGGATCCACACCTGCCTGGATACCAACGGCTTCGTGCGTCACTACGACGAGCTGCTCGATCGGGTGCTCGACAACACCGATCTGGTGCTGCTCGACATCAAGCAGATCAACGACGAGAAGCACATCCCCCTCACCCATGTCAGCAACAAGTACACCCTGGAGTTCGCCCGCTACCTGGCGTCCCGCGGCCAGACCATGTGGATCCGCTACGTGGTGGTGCCCACCTGGTCCGACGATGACGAGAGCGCCGAAGGGCTCGGCCAGTTCATCGCCGAGCTGGGGGAGTGTGTCGAGAAGGTGGAGCTGCTGCCCTACCACGAACTCGGCAAGCACAAGTGGGACGTGCTGGGAGACACTTACGATCTGACCGGGATCAAGCCCCCCAGCAAGGAGACCATGGACAGGGTCCAGGGCATCCTCGGCAAGTACCACCCCAACGTGAAGTATTGAGACAGGAGGCCGCCCGGGACTGGGCGGCCTCTTTTTATTGCGCCGCCAGCGCCCGGGCTCATCACCGGGCAGTGAGATCCGGGGGAACAGGCCATGAGTGAAGGACAAGTCGCCGCCCTCCTGCTCTGGCTGGTGCTGCTCGCCTTCAGCCTGCGCGCCTCCCTGCTGCGCACCCTCCAAGACAACCCCCTCTATCAGCACCTTTGCCTGGGGAGCGCCATCGTCCTGGTGCCGCTCTGGACCCTGCGGGCCGGCCTCCATGAGGGGCTGGAGATCCACTTCCTCGGCCTCACCAGCCTGACCCTGCTGCTGGGCTGGCGCCTCGCCCTGCTCGCCCCCTGCCTCACCCTGCTGATCCTCGGGGCCTTTGGTGTCACCGATCCGGCGGAGTTCGGCTGGCAGGCGCTCATCGGCGTCGCGCTACCGGTAGCCACCAGCTGGCTGCTGTTTCTCGCAAGCTGGGCCTGGCTGCCCCGCCACCTCTTCGTCTACCTGTTCGTGGCCGCCTTTCTTGGGGGGGCGCTCAGCATCTCGGTCAAGATCCTCGCCAGCGCCCTGCTGATGGGGATGAGCGGCACCTACCCCTGGCATATCATCAGTGCCGACTACCTCTCCATCTGGCCGCTGCTGCTCTTCCCCGAGGCCCTGCTCAACGGCATGGCCATGACACTGCTCGCCGTCTACCGACCACACTGGGTCAGCACCTTCTTCGACAGGGAGTATCTGGGGCGGTAAGCCTGGCATGGTGGTCGTATCGGCCCCATGCCTCGGATCCCCTAAATGTCGAACACGGCTCAGAAGACCTGATGAAAATCTAGAATCTGTACTCGATGTGGAGTGTATGGCTGTCCAGTGATGGATTGGGCTCATACATATGCCCATTGGACATATGTTCATACTGGTACCCCAACAGCCAGTTCCGATTGAAGGCATACCCCAGCCCCAATCCTGTTGATAGCTGGACAGGGCCACCATAGTCCTTGAAACCATTCCCCTTGTGCCCGAACTCATGTTTGCTCAGCCACAGAACTTCAACCGGCATCCATACCACCCATTGGCCCCATAGGCATTCAGCACGCCCTCCAGCCCCCAACCGGGCCCCGGATTCATGGCCAACATCCAGCACACCACCACGCACTCCCAGCCCAAACTGACAACCCGACTCACCCCATTGCCAGAACATATGGTGGAGCTTGATGTCAGCAGTATAAATATCGAGCTTCTCGTTTTCGGCAGGTGTTCCTAGCTGCACAGCCACGATCTCGTCATTGGCAATGGCTGTCGTGCTCATGCTCAGCAAGAGCAATAATCTGGCTATCGAGTGAAGATTGGCGTCCATGCCCCCTCCTACATCCTGATGTCCCCGCTTTGTCAAGCGTCAAACAGGTACACATCAGGCATAGTCAGTGGGGGAAAGAGCTGTCAACTCCACACCAAAAACTAAAAATAAATATGTTTTCGAAGAAATAGTCTACAAAATTAGCAATTGAGCGTTACGTTCAAGGGGATAACACTACTGACATACACTATGTAAGTCTTAATGACGCGTCATGCAACACCAACCACATTATTACTTCTGATGCAACAAAAATATCCATCATCAAATAAATACCTCAAAAATTCATTATTTAAGAGTTTCCTAAATTAACTGCTTCTGCGCTAAAAAGCACTCATCAGACCTGTTTAAATCATTACTGCAAATATGAAAATATAGTTACATAACAATGATTAAATCACTCTGGTGCTGCCGGTTGCACGACTAATATGTGTTGACTCATTTGCAGCCCACAGGTAGTATGCGCCCGGAATAAATTAAACATGACGAGCGTCTCGAAATGACGCAATATACGCGGGCTCGGCTCCTGCACGACAGAAATGCTCTAAAAACAGAGCTGTCTTTGACAGTCTGCTTTTATATGTCAATTTTATTTCAAACCCCAATTTGACCATCCTCGACCGGAGCAATGTCACTTCCGTGCGGTAGCTTTTCTTTTTTTTTGCCTTTTGAGATGATGTATTCCCGTGTACAGTTTCAGTACAGCAATACCAAGGAAGAAGATGAGACAAGCATTATCGCAAAAACGAACACACCCGATAACACAAAATTAACGCAGAGTTAACACATCAAGTTTTGACACCTGGATAATATTTCACATGAACTACGCAACCCGGTTTCTGGCGATATCGCTAGCCATGTCTATTGCTGGCTGCGCATATGAACCAAAGCAGGTCGAAGCCTCCCGTCCCCTCGTCAATCCATCATCGACCACAGCACAGCAAGCCATGCCAGCCAATCTGCAACAGGCGCTCAATACTCAACCTCAAGGGGCTGCACTCAGCACAAACGGCGTTACTTTCACCCTGGGTCAACGCTATGTGTCGGCCATGGGACGTGAGTGCGTTGACCTGTTGTTCAACAACATGCAAGGCCACTCGCAAAGAAGTGTCGCATGCAAGAGTGAAGAACTGTGGTACCTGATACCTCAATTGGATCAAGCTTCTGTCAGCAGCCTTCTTGCTGAACAATAAAACTCGAAGGTATCTGTTTTGAAAATGAACGTTCGTCAGCTGAGTACCCTTCTGTTTCTCATCGGTGCCTCCTGCACCACCATGGCGGCTAGCGCACCGGACCAGGCCCAGGCCCAGGCAAATGGGGCATCATTTGGCTATAACCTGTCGGGCAATTCTGGCGATAACAATCGGCCCCAACTTGGCGGCCAGTCATCGCTGAGTGGTCAAGCCAGCACGAGTTCAACAACCGGCAGTTTTGCGCAACAAAATCGGCAGGGCATGTTGCTGCCAGGCGAGGCAGATGTTCGGAAGTTACTGCCACAAGCAGAGGCCGGACTCCCTCCCCCCTATGGCGCCAACCTCTTTGCCGGTGGATATGAAACCGAACGCAGTGATGGCTTGAATGACAATTACCTGATAGCACCAGGTGACAAGCTGAATATCTGGATCTGGGGCGCCGTCAATTTCTCCAATGTGGTAACGGTCGACAATCAGGGCAATATCTTCATCCCTGATGTAGGCCCCATCAATGTCAAGAATGTTCAAGCCAGCCAAATCAATAATCTGGTAACCAGCAAGATTGGTGATGTATTCACCAACAACGTCAATATTTACGTCAACCTGCTGACGACAACCCCTGTGAGTGTATTCGTGACGGGGCCGGTGATCCGCCCAGGCCAATATGCCGGACAATCGTCTGACAGCGTGCTCTATTTCCTCAAGCGAGCGGGTGGCATCGATTCAGAGCGTGGCAGCTACCGTCAAATCAAGGTCTTGCGCCAAAACCAGGTCCTCCAGCAGATCGACCTGTATGAATTCATGCAGAAGGGCAAAATGCCCAAACTTTCCCTGAAGGATCAGGATGTGATCCTGGTGGAACCCCAGGGACCGATGATCAATGTAGCTGGCAAGGTTCGCAATCCATTCCGCTTCGAATTAAAGCAGCGCAATACACTGGGTTCGGAACTGGTCAATTATGCCCTGCCCCTCGCCAAGGTGAGTCATGTCGGGGTAATTGGTGATCGTGCAAACGGCCCCTTCTCTATTTATCTACCTTACAAAGATTTTGCCCGGGTCCAACTCAAGGACGGCGACAAGGTGCTGTTCAACGATGACATGCATGCACAAGTTTACGATGTGCAGGTCACCGGCAGTTATATGGGCCCCTCTTACTTCACCGTCCGCAAAGAGACCAAGCTGCACGATCTGCTCAACCACATTCCGATCAACCCGGACCTGGCCGATTACCAATCCATCTATCTGATGCGAAAGAGCGTGGCCATCCGGCAAAAAGAGATGCTGGACGAGTCGCTCAACCGGCTGGAACGCAGCGTGTTCACCGCGCCAGCCAGCTCGGATGGCGAGGCAACCATCCGTGCCAAAGAGGCCGAGCTGGTCATGCAATTTGTCGACAAGGCTCGCAAGATTCAACCCCTGGGCAAGGTCGTGGTCGCCGACAAGGGCATCATCGCCAACATTCAGCTGGAGCAAGGCGACCAGATTGTGATCCCGAACAAGACTGACCTTATCCAGGTGGGTGGTGAGGTGTTGATGCCACAAGCCGTGGTCTACAACGCCAATGCCGACCTCGATGACTATGTCGCCTGGGCCGGTGGATTTACCGAACGAGCCAATGATCAGCGCATTGCCGTGGTCCATGCCAACGGGTTGGTAGAGTTCAAGGGTCAGGGGAATGTTCAGCCTGGGGATCAGATCATGGTATTGCCCAAGGTTGACAGCAAAACCATGCAGTCTGTCAAAGACATTACCCAGATCATCTATCAGATCGCCGTGGCGGCGAATGTAGCCATCAACTAAACCGCCCACACCGAACAATGCAGGCTCGCCAATCGGCGAGCCTGCCATACGGTAAACGACTCAATGCATAAACCCATTCTCAATCAGACACCTCGAACGCCCTTGCAGGTGTTGCGCGATGTGACGTTTGGTTTGCTTATCCGAGAACTGAAGACCCGATTCGGCAGCTACCGACTGGGCTACGCCTGGGCCCTGATCGACCCACTTCTGATGATCAGCGCCTTCAGCCTGATCTTCGGTCTTCGCAACCACAGCGGATTTGGGGGGGTGCCGGCCCCTCTATTTATCACCGCCGGCTATTTGCCTTTTCTCTTTTTCAGGAATGTCGTGAGCAAGCTGCAATCGGCGGTCGGCGCCAATATGGGGCTGTTCTGCTACCGTCAGGTCACCCCCTTCGCCACCTTTGTTGCCCGCTTTATCCTCGAGGTGATGGTGGGCATGATGGTGGGCATCATCCTTGTGCTGGGGCTGCTCTGGTTCGGATTCGATGCCATTCCGGCGGATCCCTTGAAGGTCATCCTCATCTATTTGCTTTTGATGGTGTTCTCTTTTTCCCTTGGCATCGTCTTCTGCGTTATCTGCAACCTGTTCCAGGAGGCAGACAAGTTCCTCAACCTGCTGATGATGCCCCTCATGTTTGTCTCTTGTGTGATGTATCCACTGATAAGCATACCGCCCCAGTATCAACACTGGTTTTTATGGAATCCGCTGGTGCATGCCCTCGAGCTGATACGCAATGGCTGGATCGCGGGGTACAACAGCCACAATGTCAGCGCAGCTTATCTGTCAGGCGTGACCTTGCTGCTGCTGACTTTTGCCATGAGCTGCTATCGCCTGAGCCACCGCCGGCTGATCGCCAGTTGATCGCCAATGAGTACTGAATAGCATGATCATTCTCGACAATGTATCCAAGTACTACCCCACCAAGTTCGGCCGCAACTATGTGCTGCGGGATGTGAGCATTCAGCTGCCGCAGGATCGCAACATCGGCATTCTGGGGGTCAACGGTGCGGGCAAGTCTACCCTGCTTCGTCTGCTGGGTGGCATGGATACTCCCAACCAAGGCAAGATCACCCGTCTCTGCCGTGTATCCTGGCCACTCGCATTAAGCGGGGGATTTCAAGGGAGCATGACAGGGCGGGAAAACACCCGCTTCGTCTGCCGTATCCATGGGGTCCGCGATACCCAAGAAGTAGAGGAATGGGTCAAGGAGTTTTCCGAAATCGGCCAGCACTTCGAGTTGCCGATCAAAACCTACTCCAGCGGCATGAAATCCAAATTCTCCTTCGCCGTCAGCATGGCCTTTGACTTTGATATCTATCTGACCGATGAGATCACCTCGGTAGGGGATGCCCGCTTCAAGCAGAAATGCATGGATACGTTCAATCAAAAGCGCGAGACAGCGAGCCTTATCATGGTATCTCACGACATGAAAAACCTGCGCCAACAGTGCGACATGGGGATCTTGCTACGCAACAGTACACTGGAAATCTTCGACGATATCGATGACGCCATCCGCATCTACCAAAATCTATAACAAGCAACAGCCAACATGACTCAACCTATCAGATCGGAAAGACCATCCCGCCTCGTGCGCAAACTGCGCAAGCTCGGCAATGAGCCAAAGCGCTTTTTTATCGACTCCAGCGGTTTTCAGATTGCCCACCGCTCCTGGCAGCAGAGTCTCAAGCTCGGCAGCTTTCTCTGGGTGCTGGCCTGTTTTGCCATCGCTGCCCTCTATCTGGGGGTCATCGCCTCTGACCGCTATGTAAGCCGGGCAGAGCTGATGATCAAGCAGGCGGACCAGGTCAAGATGCTGCCAGATGCTCTCTCTATGCTGGGCCTAGGTGGCAGCAATCACCAGGATGTGCTGCTGATCCAGGAGTACCTGAAATCCTGGGATCTGCTGGCAAAACTCGACAAGGAGCTTGACCTCAAGTCCCATTACCAGAGCAACCAGGCCGACTATTTCTCCCGCCTGCCACAGGATGTCAGCCGGGAAGACTTCATCGAATACTACCGCAAACACCTGACGCTGCGCCTGGATGAACTGTCGGGCGTGCTCACCATCGAATTGCAGGCGTTTGATCCCGAGTATGGCCAGCAGGTGGTAGGGCTGATGCTCAAAGAGTCCGAGCGCTTTATCAACAAGCTGGGGCATCAGGTGGCGCTGGAACAACTGGCCTTTGTCGAACAAGAGGTTGATCGCGCCTATCAACGACTACAGGACGAAAAGGCCAAGGTCTTGGCATTTCAAAACAGTCACCAACTCATCAGCCCGGAATCCACCAGCAGCGCGCGCCTCGGGGTGGTCAGCCAGATCGAGGCCGAGCTAGTGAACCAGCAAGCGCAACTCAAGCAACTGCGCAGCTATATGAGAGAGAGCGCCCCCGGCGTCATCTCGGTGCAGAGCCGCGTCGATGCCTTGACCAGGCAACTGGAGCAGGAGCGCGCCAAGCTCACCGGTCTCGATAAAGATGCCATGAACGAGATCAACGCCGGTTACATGGATGTGCAGACCCAGGCTACCCTGGCAGCGGATCTCTACAAGACGGGCCTTATCAGTTTGGAACAGGCCAGGATAGAGGCATACCGCAAGCTCAAACACCTGTTGGTCATCAGTCAGCCGAGCCTGGCCCAGGATGCAGAATATCCTCGCCGTCTCTACAACTTGGCCACAGTGAGTGTATTGCTGGTTCTCTTCTATGGGTTGATCGTCATGGGTCTTGCGACCTTGCGTGAACATCAGGACTGAAAAGAAATGTGGGTATAGCACTGCGCCAGCTTACTCGTTACATAGATATCGCGGTCATTATTAGATGAAAAGTAATCTAAGAGGACCTATATTTGTGAGCTTAGTGATTATTCAGAAAGACTCATAATTCATACACTTTATTGCTCATGGCAGTCAACGGTCAGTCAGATAAAGAAGGAGAATGGAAATAAAAAATCGCTTCAAGGGGCTTTCCAAAAAATAGGTGCCAGAATTTTTAAAGGGAATCATTTTTTCATTGAACATCAGAAAACAAAATAGCCAACCTGGCAAAAAACAACCGTTTAATCAGAGCATGGGATATGCGTAAAAAAATGAATAGCGTATTTAGTCAATCATCACCAGATGTATTGAAAAAAAGAGTAAGTGAGCTACAGGAAAACCTGCTTACAAAGGAAGCGCTACTTGACTCAGTCAGTGAGGGCTCCCTCGCCTTGCAAGTTCAATTAGAGATCTATCAAGGCAAGTCGGCTCGGCTCACATCAGACAATTTATCTCTAAAAACCAAAATTAAAGAATTAGAGCAGGCACATGCAATCAAAGACTCTGAATTAGCGGCCCTTGGTAAATTAGTATTGAAGTCAGAGGAAACGAGTGTTGAGCGCTCTGAGCAACTGAAGAAAGTTAACGCAACACTTGAAAATATCAAAAAAGAGTTGCTCAAAGTCAAAGCTGACTTGGAAGCATCAAATAAAAAGCTGAAAAATACTGAATTAGATTTTCATTCATTTAAAGAATCTCAAGGTAAATCTCAAAAATCATTAGAGGCTGAGTTAATCAAGGTTAAGGCTCAATTGGCTCAGGAGAAGGAAGCCTCTAAATCCGCCAATAATAGATTGAATGAAACCCAAGAGAACTTGAATGCTAGATTTAGCGAGCTGGCCAAGCTGACTAACATGATAGAAGTATACGAAAGAAAGTTGATGAGCAAAGATAATGAGCTCAGTGTATACAAACAGCAGCTGGACAAGTTGAAGGATTCGTTTTCTTGGAAAGCAGCCGCGCCGGCTCGAGCATTGAGTAAAAAATTCAAGAAAAAAAGCTCAAATGGCATGCTGAACAAACACGTTGAGATGGTTGAAAAATCAGGATTCTTCAATATTGATTGGTATGGAAAAAACTGCCCTGAGCTTGATCGACAGTCCCTATCCCCCATAGAGCATTATCTCACCATCGGATACAAGATAGGTCTTAGCCCCAGCGAACGATTCAATGGCAATGATTACCTTGAGAGATATCCTGATGTTCAGCAAGAAGGTGTCAATCCTCTCCTTCACTATCTCATGTTTGGCAAGAACGAAGGCAGAATTATTTAATTGGCGGGATTTTTAAAATGCAAAACTTTGATGCTCAGTGGTATTTGAATAATTATAAAGATGTCGAGTTATCCGGTATGGATCCATTTTACCATTACCAAAAAATAGGTCGCCTAATTGGTCGTCACCCCATGGACCCCAAAAAAATATCAGCCAAGACCACAGAGATCACGACAGCCACAGCCAAAACCAGTTCGGCAAGTAAATCTATTCGGGGTGATTTTAACCTGAAAGCAGGCGGCAGTGGTGAACTCTATGGTTGGCTGGCTGAAATGGGCAACCCGGCACCACGGGAAGCCCTCATCCAGATTGATGGCAAGCGTTATAAAGTATTGGCGGATGTCAAGCGTGACGACTTGGCCAAAAACAAGATCAATAACGGCCAACACGGTTTTAGATGGAGTGTCCCTGCAGAGTTTATCGATGGAAAAACTCACCAGCTTGAGTTGTTTGATGCCCAGACAGAACAACTGCTGAAGCAGACCACCACCTCTTGGCAGCATAATCGGAAATTCACCTGTTTTGATGAATTCCTGGCCGAATCCATGGTGAACCCGATGATTTACTCACCCTATCGGGAAGAGGATAAGCGTTGCTTCGCCATGATGGAAAATACCCGAAGAACCTTGGTTTCATATACTGAATCAAACCATCTGAGTCATTTGATCAGTATCATCATGCCTGCCTACAACCGTGAAGACACGATAATGGCAGCGATCACATCAGTACTTGCACAAACCTACTCACATTTTGAATTGGTTATTGTGGATGATGGTAGCACCGACAGTACAGTTCAGGTGGTAGAGAGCTTTGCTGATGACCGCATTCGACTCATCAAAGGTCCTGGACGTTCAGGGGTATCTGAAGCACGCAACATAGGTCTTCGTGCGGCGAAAGGCGAGTTGATTGCCTATCTGGATTCTGACAATACCTGGCAACCCGAATACCTGAGTGCCATGGTCGCAGCCTTGCATAAAACCCCCAACGCTCAGGCGGCGTATTCCGGGCAATATCTCTATCGCGGCAGTCATTCCGAACCCTTTGCCATTCGCTTTGCCAGTTTCAACAAAGGGTTGCTTGAAAACCGTAACTATATCGATCTGAACTGCTTCATGCATAGCAAACATGTCTTTAAAAAAACGGGTATGTTTGATACCCAACTGAAGCGCTTTGTCGACTGGGATCTGATCCTCAAGATCAGCAGCGAATTCACCATTATTTCTGTGCCGGTGATCCTCTCCAACTACTTCTACGAACTGGCGGAGAACGCCATCACCAATGACAATTCATTGCATGGTTATATCGATATTGTGCGGGAACAGCATAATACCCGTGAATTTATCAAGGGGCGAGCACTGCTGCGTTATGGTCAAAGCGAACCTGTCAAACATCGCATGCCAAGACCAAAACTTGCTCACCATGTCAGCATCATTATCCCCAACTATGAATCGCTGGATGATATTCAAGATTGCCTGTCCTCCATTCGAAAATATTACGATAATAAGCAAGTGGATATTATCGTTGTCGATAATGCCTCAGCCTTGGAGGTCAGAACCTATTTACGGGATCAAGCTGTTAAAGAGTTCGATATTACCTATATAGAGAATGAATTCAATGCCGGCTTTACCTATGCAGTTAATCAGGGGATCAAAGTAGCCAAGCCCGGCAGCGATATCGTATTGCTTAACAATGATGCCTTGCTGACCCGTCATGCTCTGGTCGCCATGCAGCAACTGGCCTATCAGGATCCCAATATTGGCTTGGTGGTACCCCGTCAGGTACTGTTTGCCAATACCAAAACCATCACCACCCATGTTCCCTTTGCCAATCCCGGCATAGATTGCGATGTCAACTTATCTCAGCATCACAAGAACATTCATCATGTGCCCCTGCTGCACGATGGTGAACAGGTCGAGATCAGCTTTGCGCCCTTCTTCTGCACCTATATGCGCCGCGAGGTTGTCGATCAAGTTGGTGGACTGGATGCGGAGTTTGGCCGCCATTACCGTTCGGATCGCATTATGTGCGACTATCTGCGCCATCTGCTGGGAATGAAGATTATCTACACCAGTCAGGCTGTGGTATATCATAAATTGCAGAAAGCTACCGATGGGATGCGCAAGAGCGATAAAAAAAGTGCTGAGTTTGAGTTGATGTTTAAAAAGAATCAGTGGTCATTAAACGACCAAGAAAGATTAGGTTATACACATGCAAGTTGGGATATCTGACCAAGAGGTACTGTAATGTCATTTTTGAAAATGTTACGTTCAAGATTTGAAGGGAAAGATAACAATGTTCCTTGGGAACTTGACAATAAATTATTAGCATATGAACATGCATCTAGACTAGGTTTTAAAACGCCCACTAGTGTTTCATTCTCATCTGCTCAAGATGCTGTTTCTTGGGCAAATGAGAACTTTGGTAAACGATTTGTTGTTAAAGCTGGTGATCGCCACTCTTGCATTGGTGTATATCTTCTAGAAAAGAATGATGATGGTTCATTTTTAGAATTACTCAGAATAAAAAGAATGACAGCTAAAGAGATTGGTAGCGATATTGTAGGAAAGCAACCATCTTATTGGATAGCAGAATCTTTTGTTGACTCATATGTCTATGGAAAAGATATTCCCTTTGACTATAAGTTCTATACATTTAAAGGCAATGTTGCTCTTATAATACAAATTGATAGAAATGTAACGCCCCCAAGAGCGGCTCTATTTGATGGTGCATTTATCCCTTTGCGTCATGGTATTGACTATCACTTTGATACTACCAGATGGTTACCTGGTGGGCATGTAGTTCCTTTTTTTGCCCCTCAACTGATATCGATGGCATCTATTTTATCCAAAAGTTTGAATACTGATTTCGTTAGTATCGATTGTTTTGATTCACCAGATGGTCCTATTTTTGGTGAATTTACGTTTGCCCCAGGGGCGCCTGATGCCAAGATGATAACATTTAGTCATGATATTCTAGAAAAATTAGATTTGTTTTGCACTGGAGAGGTACCATCTTTATTCTCCGGTGTTGAATTAGAACTCCATACATTCAAACAGGAATGCAACGAGTGCCAAGAAGAGGTCTGCTTTGATCTATCTATATATAGTCATATATCATCTCGCATGTCATTGGGTGATAAAAAGACTGCAGCATATATAGATAGCAAGGACATTCCATTACTCAGTAAAAAACTGAGAGAACACTTTGATTTTATTTTTAAATATATAGGTTTTTTACAGGGAGATGGTGAGCAAGCATATACCCTAGCCACCAGAATCTCTAGCAACTCAGCATAGCTTCAATCGAAACCAAGAATTTGAATTATTGATAAATTCTGCATTTGACTTTTATTCATCAAAAGAAAAATTTAAGTCGCGGATTTAAGAAACTCGCCTAGAGCAAACCAAGCTATTATTCTTCTAAAGGCTAAGTGGTAATTCACTTAATCGAATAAGAGAAATATCTGACAGTGGATACGCTTACGCTAAAAATGTTCTGAGATATATAACAAAATAATATTACCAGAGGTTTAATCATGTTCGACAAATATATCTTTAGGTGACAACTGTGAGATGGGATTGAATTTTTCAGAGTCGGGTACGAGTATAGTTCACTACTACGATTTGCAATGACCCCTACAAAATCTTTGCTATCACTATTGGATGGATGTTTTGATGGCTTATTTGAGGCCATATCCCCCAATATCAAGCAACATGTGTCAATGCCAAAAAATACAAAATTTCATTTCATACTAAAATTCATTCAGAAATAAATGGGGGCATGAGAAAATATAAAGATGGCATAGATGTCGATGCAATTCACCAGAATGATCTAAATAAGATAAAGTATCTTACCGAAAAACTTATTTCCGACATGTCATCGCCAGATAAAATCCCCTCTATTTATTAAAATCAATGTCACTACAAAACCTGATGACATATTATCTGTATTTAATAAGATAAAGTCCTATGGTGAAACCCGACACTACAGTAATAAGTTACAAAACACCTGAAAATATTAACAACAACATAGTCTACAGAGCGCTTTCCCAGGTTCGCTCCCTACAACGATGCATATGATTATGATGTTGAGGCTTGGGATAATATTTTCATCAAATACCCATTAAAAGAGCATGATTATATTTCTTGCTCAGGGTTGGTGCCAGTGGAGCTTTAACGAAATAAAGGTATTATAGTATGAGAATAACAATTTCCGGTACCGGATACGTCGGTCTTTCAAACGCGGTATTGCTTGCCCAACACCATCAAGTCATTGCCCTGGACGTTGTGCCAGAAAAAGTCGAGCAGATTAATCGCCGTCAATCTCCTATCGCGGATAAAGAGCTGGAAGCCTATCTGGCCGACAAGCCGCTCAATCTCAAGGCAACGCTGGATAAATTCGAGGCCTATGAAGAGGCCGACTTCGTGATCATCGCTACCCCCACCGATTACGATGCAGAGACCAACTACTTTAATACCGGCACGGTCGAGGCGGTGATCCGCGACGTTATTTCCATCAACCCACGAGCCGTGATGGTCATCAAGTCCACCATTCCGGTCGGTTTTACCGAGCGGATGCGCCGTGAGCTGGGCACAGAGAACCTGATATTTTCCCCCGAATTCCTGCGCGAGGGCAAAGCGCTCTATGACAACCTGCACCCCTCCCGCATCGTAGTGGGCGAGTGCAGCGATCGTGCACAGCGTTTTGCCGAACTCCTGCAAGAAGGGGCCATCAAGCAGGATGTGCCCGTGCTGCTGACCGGTAGCACAGAGGCCGAGGCCATCAAGCTCTTTGCCAACACCTATCTGGCGATGCGGGTGGCCTATTTCAACGAGTTGGATACTTATGCCCAGTCTCACGGCCTGGACAGCCGTCAGATCATCGAGGGGATTGGGCTGGATCCACGCATCGGCAGCCACTACAACAACCCTTCCTTTGGTTATGGTGGTTACTGCCTGCCCAAGGATACCAAGCAGTTGTTGGCCAACTACAGCCAGGTGCCCAACAACCTGATCCGCGCCATTGTCGATGCCAACACCACCCGTAAAGACTTTATTTCAGACAGCGTCATTCGTCGCAATCCCAAGGTGGTCGGCATCCATCGCCTAGTGATGAAGGCAGGCTCGGATAACTTCCGCTCATCTGCCATCCAGGGGATCATGAAGCGGATCAAGGCCAAGGGGATCGAGGTGGTGATATTTGAACCCACCTTCAAGGAGGAAACCTTCTTCCACTCCCGGGTCATTGGCAATCTGGAAGAGTTCAAGACCATTAGTGATGTCATCCTGTGCAACCGGATGGCCACTGAACTGGCAGATGTAGCCAACAAGGTGTATACACGCGATCTCTTTGGTTCTGATTAACATCACCCGTGGGGTGGAGATCCCACCCCACGTTACCTGGCTTACTATGGCTGTCTCTCTGGTGTATCTCGACTGAGAAATTATTTTGAAATTATTTATCGCTGCGATTGTCAAGAATGAGCTGGATGCCTTATTGGAGTGGATCGCCTATCACCGAGTACTCGGAGTAAACGGATTTATCATTGCGGATAATGGCAGTAACGACGGTACCCGTGAACTGCTCGGCTCTTTGGCCAAATTGGGTATTGTGACAGTCATAGATTACCCAACTGTTGGTGCACAGAAGCCACAACTCCCCGCTTACGAAAAGATCTTGCGAACCTGCCCCCGTGATGTCGATCTATTGGCTTTTATAGACGCAGACGAATTTCTGCTTCCCTTGGAGCAAGAGCAACTAATACCGGCACTGCAGGGTTGGTTTGCAGATGACAGTGTCAGCGCGGTCGCCTTGAATTGGTCAAACTTTGGCTCAAATGGCGAGATATTTGCTGAAGAGGGCTTGGTCATTGAGCGTTTTACCAAGCGAGCCCCTCAAACCTTCAATGTCAATCACAACTTCAAGAGTATCGTCAGACCCGCGCGCACGGAGCGTTTCTTTAACCCGCATTATGCCAGCCTGCGTTATGGCCGCTATATCGATGTGCAGGGAAATGACTTGGTACTGCACCCCAAACACGGTAATGGCGTCAGTGCCGAGGTGATTTGGAACGGTGTACGCGTCAACCACTATGCCGTCAAATCGCTAGAGGAGTTTCTGCTCGGCAAGCACCTACGGGGCAGTGCGGCAACCGTGAACCGGGTCAAGCACAAGGCCTATTTCAAGGCCCATGATCGCAATGATGAAACCTGCCTGCTTGCCGCAGCCCTGGCACTCAAGGTAAAGGCGGAAATGGCAACACTTGGCGAACGATTGGCAGCCCTGCCCGTCGACGAAGAGCCCTCTGGCCGCTCCTGGCTCAGCACCAAAATGAAGAACTGGATGGGCTGACATCGCCATATTGCGCTTCTCTTGCCCACGCGGCTGGCCACCCCAATGGTCAGACTGGGCACCCTCCTCTCCAGATTGTGAAACTTGTTATGCATAGCAATGGCCATTGGCAGCCCCTGGCGCTGCCAGACTCTTTTTCGTTGCGAGCTGGCTGGCTCTTTATTCAGGGCAAAGTGAACGCCCGCAGGCCTCGGGGGAAAACCCTGCTGCGCTGGCAATGTCGCCAGGGGCACTGGCACGAGCAGACATTGCCCATCACCCGCCGTGGTACCTTGCAAGAGTTAATCTATCTCCCCAAGGGGGCCAGTCAGCTCGCCCTATTGCCGAGCAGTGAGGGGGCCGATTGCCAAGTTGAGATAACTCAGGCTCGTGAGGCTTCCCCCATAGAGAGCTTCTGGCGTCATCTGCGCAGGGTATGGCCCTTCTACGGGCGGCTCAATACTCAAAAACGCAGGCGACTGGGGTTATCCTGGCACCTGTGGTTAACCAATCTCCCTCTGGCATATGAACTGGTTGGCAAATTGCGTGATGACAGGCCCCTGCACGCCTACGAACAGTGGCTGGCCAGTTTCGATGCCTTGCAGCCGGGTGATCGCCAGATGATCACGCGTTTGCTGGCTCGTTGGAACAACTTGCCCCATGTCTGTCTGCATCTGGTGGGTGAGGGAGACACCACTGCCCGGCGGCGCACTCTTGCCAGTATCGAGGCGCTCTGCTACCCGGCAAGTCATATCACCCTGCTGGAGCCAGGCGTTGACAGACCTGAGTCGGAGCACACTACCAAAACCTGGCATTGGGCCATCCCTCTTGGGGCAAAGATCGCACCTGCTGCGCTCTTTTGGGTCGCCAATCAGCTACGAATGACTCCTGATGCAAAATGGATCTACGGGGATCACGACCTGCTGGATGACAGTGGCAAACGCCACTCTCCTCACTTCAAACCGGATTGGAATGAAACATTGCTGCACGGCCAGAACTATATCGACTGGTGTTCGCTATGGCAGGGGCAAGAGGCGCCACTCGTGCCGACCGATCGAGTCAGTTGCCATCACAGGTGGTTGCAACTTGCCCGGCAGTTGGATGCCGAACAGATAGCGCATATTCCGGTGCTGATGATGCATTTACCCAACCAGAGTGAGGATGACCATGGTCTCATCGCTAAAGCCAGCCAGGTTGTGCCTTCGGGCGTGACGATCTCCCCTGCGCCCCACGGGATCTGCCGCTGGCACTGGCCATTGCCAGCCCGGTTGCCACGCATCTCGGTGATCATCCCCACGCGTAATGGGGTGGCTCATCTCAAGCCCTGTATTGATAGCCTGGTGAAACGGACTCGCTATCCCAATATGGAGATCCTGGTGATGGACAACCAGAGCGATGAGGCCGATACCCTGGCCTATTTGGCTCATGTCACCCAGGAATACGGGGTACGGGTGATCCCTTATGACCATCCGTTCAACTATTCGGCCATTAACAATGCCGCCGTGAGCCAGGCCAGTGGTGAGCTCATCTGCCTGCTCAATAACGACACCGAAGTCATGAGTTCGAGCTGGCTGGAAGAGATGGTCTCCCATCTGCTGCGCCCAGGCGTCGGCGTGGTGGGCGCCAAACTCTATTATGGCGATGGCCGGGTGCAGCATGGGGGCGATGCCGTTGGACCCGGTGGCTGCGCCGATCACTTTCATGCAGGTCTCACCGCCGATGCCCCCGGCTATCAACGCAGGGCCGTCTGCGCGCAGGAGCTCTCTGCCGTCACCGCAGCTTGTTTACTGACCCATAGAGAGCTGTTCTTGTCACTGGGCGGTCTGGATGAGGACAATCTGCCCGTTGCCTTCAACGATGTGGATTATTGTCTGCGGGTTGGCGAGGCGGGTTGGCGAATTGTATGGACCCCTTTTGCCGAGCTCTATCACCATGAATCGATCTCGCGTGGCAAGGATGTGACACCACAGCAGTTGGCACGTGCACAAAGAGAGCTGCGTTATATGAAGAAACGCTGGGCACATCGGTTAAAACACGATCCTGCTTATAATCAAAATTTGAGTTATGACAGGCCCGATTTTTCGTTAAGTCATGCTCCCAATGTGGTGTTGCCATGGATGAGCTGATCAGAAAAGCATTATTCAAACCCTATTCAAAATTAAGCAAACAGAGCTATGGCAATCAGCACGGTTCTTTGGTGGAGTGCCGCTCTTTATTGATCCTGCATGAGGGACTCTCTCCAACCCTGGCTTATTTCGAAGAGGCGATCAGAAGCCGCTTTGCCGGTACCGTCTGTCGGCTTATTGATACATCAACTTCCCCCAGCCTCGCGATTGATGAGGGAACTGCTTTGGTGATCATTCGCTTTATCACGCCACAGTGGCAGCAAGAGATTGAGAACAATATCGATAAGCTATCTCGAGTAGTCTATTTTATGGACGATGATCTCTTTGACCCATCTGCATTAAAGGCATTGCCAAAAGAGTACCGGACCAAGATAATACGACGCTCAGCCGCCCAGCACAGATGGATCACTGAACATTGTGATGATATCTGGGTATCGACCCCTTATCTCGCCAGGAAATATGCTCACCTTAATCCCGATATTATCCCAGCCAAACCATCCCCTCTACTGCTTGGTGCTCATCAACCGGTGAAAATTGCCTACCATGGGTCTAGCTCTCACAGAGATGAGAAATACTGGCTGCGACACATCATCGAGGGCGTGTTGGCACTTTGCCCACAAGCCAGCTTCGAAATTTTCGGTGAGCATGAAATATATAAGCTCTATCGTGACCTGCCCAGAGTGTCGGTGCTACATCCGATGACCTGGCAGAATTATCTCGCTTATACCAAAACCCACAGGTTGGATATCGGGTTGGCCCCCTTGCTGGATTCAGGTTTTAACCTGGCACGAGGGCCTGTCAAATTCTACGATTTTGTCAGAATGGGTGCCGTAGGGATCTATAGCAATCGCTCCCCGTACAGTGATTTTATCGAGCAAAACGTTAATGGGGTTTTACTTGAAAATGACCCACAGAAGTGGATAAAGGCGCTCTCGGTATTGGTCAACACCGAGACGAAACGTAGCGAGCTTGCTCGCAATGCAAAAAAACATGCTTATTCACTAGCAAACCAATAATAAAACAGCACGAGATAATATTAATTATGTCAGAAAAAACTATGAATATTCGAAAGGCGGTGATCCCTGTCGCCGGTCTGGGCACTCGTATGCTGCCTGCAACCAAGGCCATTCCCAAAGAGATGCTCCCCATCGTTGACAAGCCACTCATTCAGTATGTGGTCAATGAATGTGTGGCTGCGGGTATCAAGGAGATTGTCTTGGTGACCCACTCCTCCAAAAATGCCATTGAGAACCACTTCGATACCTCATTTGAACTGGAAGCTACCCTTGAAGCCCGGGTTAAACGCAAGCTGCTTGATGAAATCCAGGCTATCTGCCCGAAAGATGTGACCATCATGCATGTGCGCCAAGGGGAGGCCAAGGGATTGGGCCATGCCATCTTGTGTGCCTACCCAGTTATCGGCGATGAACCCTTTGCTGTGGTGCTGCCCGACGTGATCCTGGATGAATATACTGCCGACCAGCACACCGAAAACTTGGCCGCCATGTTGGTGCGCTACCAATTGACCGGCCAGAGTCAGGTCATGGTGGAGCCGGTACCTCTGAGCGATACAGACAAATATGGTATTGCCGATTGCAACCAGATCAAACTGCAACCTGGTCAATCCGCTCCCATTACCGGGCTGGTTGAAAAACCGGACGTTGATGAGGCACCAAGCAATTTGGCCGTGGTCGGCCGCTATGTATTGAGCAACCATATCTGGCCTCTGCTCAAAAAAACGGCCCCCGGTGCCGGTAATGAGATCCAGCTGACCGATGCTATCGCCATGTTGATCGAACAAGAGACTGTCGATGCATTCCATATGACTGGTTTGTCCCACGACTGCGGCAACAAGTTGGGCTATATGAAGGCCAATATCGCCTATGCCATGCGACATCATGAGATTGGACAATCAGTTACCAACTATCTCAAAAACTTAACCCCAACATCGTTCAAAAAGGTAAGTGCATAAAATGAAGATCCTTGTGACTGGCGGTGCCGGTTTTATCGGTTCTGCGGTTGTTCGCCATATCATCCAACATACCCAAGACTCAGTGGTCAACCTCGACAAGCTGACCTACGCAGGTAATCTGGAGTCCTTGGCTGAGGTCTCAAGCAGCGATCGCTATGTGTTCGAGCAGGTAGATATCTGCAACCGCGCCGAGCTGGATCGCGTCTTTGCCGCCCACCAACCCGATGCCGTGATGCACCTGGCGGCAGAGAGCCATGTCGATCGCTCCATCACCGGCCCTGCCGATTTCATCGAAACCAATATCGTCGGCACCTATATGTTGCTGGAAGCAGCCCGAGCCTATTGGAACGTGCTGGACGAGACGCGCAAGGCGGCCTTCCGCTTCCATCATATCTCCACCGATGAGGTATATGGCGACCTGCCCCATCCCGATGAAGTTGCTCCCGGTGAGGCGTTGCCGCTCTTTACCGAAACGACCCCTTATGCCCCGAGCAGCCCCTATTCAGCCTCCAAGGCCTCCAGCGACCATCTGGTCCGCGCCTGGCGCCGTACGTATGGCCTGCCGACTGTGGTCACCAATTGCTCCAACAACTACGGTCCCTATCACTTCCCCGAGAAGCTGATCCCGTTGGTGATCCTGAATGCACTGGATGGCAAGCCGCTGCCGGTTTATGGCAAGGGCGACCAGATCCGTGACTGGCTCTATGTAGAAGATCACGCCCGCGCGCTTTATACCGTGGTCACCACAGGTGTCATCGGCGAGACCTACAACATCGGTGGTCACAACGAGAAGCAGAACCTGGAGGTGGTACACACCATCTGCGATCTGCTCGATGAGATGGTGCCGAAAGCAGGATCTTATCGTGATCAAATCACCTATGTGGCCGACCGCCCCGGTCACGACCGTCGTTATGCCATCGATGCCAGCAAGATGAGCGCCGAGCTGGATTGGCAACCACAAGAGACTTTCGAATCCGGCATTCGCAAAACCGTGCTGTGGTACCTGGAAAATCAGCAGTGGGTCGGTAACGTCAAGAGCGGGGCCTATCAATCCTGGATCGAGCAAAACTACGGGGAGCGTGCCTGATGCATATCCTGTTGTTCGGCAAGAATGGCCAGGTAGGCTGGGAGTTGCAGCGCTCACTCGCCCCGTTGGGCCGAGTCACCGCCGTCGACTTCGATTCCACCGATTATTGCGGTGATTTCAGCAACCCTGCCGGGGTGGCCGAAACAGTGCGCCTGCTCAAGCCGGATGTGATTGTCAATGCCGCAGCCCACACCGCCGTCGACAAGGCGGAAAGCGAGCGGGAATTCGCCGAGCTGCTCAACGCCACCAGCGTGGCCGCGATTGCCAAAGAAGCCGAAGCGCTGGGTGCCTGGCTGGTGCACTACTCCACCGATTATGTCTTCGATGGCAGTGGCGAACGCCCTTGGATCGAGAGTGATAAGACTGCCCCGCTCAACGTCTATGGGGAGACCAAGTTGGCAGGGGAACAGGCAGCAGCGCTTTGTGCTCGCCATCTTATCTTTCGTACCAGCTGGGTGTATGCCGCCCGTGGCGCCAACTTTGCCAAGACCATGCTGCGCTTTGGCAAGGAGCGCAGTGAAATGTCGGTCATCCATGATCAGTTTGGCGCTCCAACCGGGGCCGAACTACTGGCCGACTGTACCGCTCATGCGATCCGGACCGCGCAATACAAACCCGAAGTGGCGGGGCTCTACCATCTGATTGCCTCCGGTACTACTACCTGGTTTGACTATGCCCAGCTGGTGTTTGCCAAAGCGAGGGCCGCAGGGGTTGAACTGGCAGTCACACAAGTCAATGCCGTCCCGACCAGCGCGTTCCCAACGCCTGCCAAGCGTCCCCACAACTCGCGACTCGATACCACCAAGTTCCAGCACGTTTTCAACCTGCGCCTGCCGGACTGGAAAGTCGGTGTCGAGCGGATGCTGACCGAGATCCTCGGAAAATAAGAAAATAAAGATAGCGTGGGTATACTGTCTCACGCTCCAGTAGGGATAAAACGCAAAGTGAGTGTTATTTAAGCGCATTCACTTTGATGGGTTACATAATTCAAAGATAAGAAATCAAGCACTATGAACAAACGTAAAGGTATTATTCTGGCCGGGGGCTCTGGCACTCGTCTCTATCCCGTCACCATGGCCGTCAGCAAACAACTGCTGCCCATCTATGACAAGCCGATGATCTATTACCCGTTGAGTACCCTGATGCTGGCGGGTATTCGCGATATTTTGATCATCAGCACGCCACAAGATACCCCTCGCTTCGAGCAGTTGCTGGGCGATGGCAGCCAATGGGGCCTGAATCTGCAATACAAGGTGCAGCCAAGCCCAGATGGCCTGGCGCAGGCCTTTATTCTGGGGGAAGAGTTTATTGGCTCTGACCCCTGTGCACTGGTGCTGGGTGATAATATCTTCTATGGCCACGACCTGCAGAAACAGTTGGAGGCAGCCGCCGCCAAGCCTTATGGCGCCACCGTGTTTGCCTATCATGTACACGATCCAGAACGCTATGGCGTGGTGGAGTTTGATAAGCAGGGAACGGCGATTTCTCTGGAAGAGAAGCCGCTGGAGCCCAAGAGCAACTATGCGGTGACTGGCCTCTATTTCTACGATAACAGCGTGGTGGAGATTGCGAAAAGCCTGAAGCCTTCTCCTCGTGGTGAACTGGAAATTACCGACGTGAACCGTATCTACCTCGAGCAGGGGAATTTGTCGGTGGCCATGATGGGCCGAGGCTATGCCTGGCTGGATACCGGCACCCATGAAAGCCTGATTGAGGCGAGCAACTTTATTCAGACCATCGAACATCGCCAGGGATTGAAAGTGGCATGTCCTGAAGAAATTGCGTTCCACAAAGGCTTTATCACTGCCGAGCAGGTGATGAAACTGGCGGAGCCGTTGAAAAAGAACGCCTACGGTCAGTATCTGTTGAAAATGCTGAAGTAATAATTTCCCAATGGGGCTATCAGCCCCATTTATACACCAGGTATTCATGATGAATGTTATTCAAACCAAGATCCCCGATGTTTTTATCTTTGAGCCAAAAGTGTTCGGCGATGACCGTGGTTTTTTCTTTGAGAGTTTCAATCACCAACAATTCGAAGCGGCCATAGGTCGTAGTGTGACCTTTGTACAAGATAACCACTCCAAATCATCCAAAGGCGTATTACGCGGCTTGCATTATCAACTGCCCCCCCACGCCCAAGGGAAGCTGGTGCGCTGCGTCGCGGGTGAAGTGTTTGATGTTGCAGTGGATATCAGGAAAAGCTCGCCGACATTTGGCCAGTGGGTGGGTGTGCATCTTTCTGGTGACAACAAGCATCAACTGTGGATCCCGGAAGGGTTCGCCCACGGTTTTGTTACCTTGACTGACACTGCAGAGTTTTTGTACAAAACCACCAATTATTATGCCCCCAGCAGTGACCGAGGCATTAAGTGGAATGATGACTCCATTGCAATTGAATGGCCTGCTCTGGATTGCGATATCATTACGTCCGCAAAAGACAGCGTTGCCAAGTCATTACTCGATGCAGACCTCTTTATCTGAATCCCACTCCCCGTCCCGATACGGGGAGTTTTCTACAGCGCAGAGCAAAAATGAAATTATTGACAGGTTCAAAAGGCATCCTGGCCAGAAAAGCAAATATTGAACCTATGCTTGGCTGCCAGTTACACCTCTTCCACGACAATATGCCGTTTGCTGACAATGACGTGATAGTGGGCTGGGGTCAAAAGTCCAATACCTATCAAATAAGGCAGAAAGCGAAGTCGCTGGGACTGCCCTATTGGCAACTGGAAGATGGCTTTATCGGCTATATCGGCCATCCGGCCAAGGGCGGCAAGGCGGTGTCCCTTATCGCCGATCCGGTCGGTATCTATTACGATGCCCGCCAGCCCAGCCAGCTTGAACAGCTTATCGCCACCCCCTGTGACGCCGCCATGCTGGCGCGAGCCGAGCGGCTTGTCCATGAACTGATACGCCTTGGGGTCACCAAATACAACTGCTATGCCGGGCGACCCGCCTCTCTCTCTTCTCATTCGGCGACCAGCCTGACGGCGAAGGATGTGGGTGGGCTGCCTGTGGCGCTGGCCCAGCGTCTGCTGCAAGATGGCAGGCCCTGCGTCTTGCTGGTGGATCAGGTGGCCGGGGATCTCTCCATTCCCGGCGCCCTGGCCAGCGAGGCGGACTTTATCGCCATGGTGGAGGCGGCGCGGCGCAATCATCCCGATGCCCGTCTCTTGCTTCGCACCCACCCGGATACCCGCTTTGGCAAGAAGAGTGGCGTGCTGGCCAGACTGAAACTGAGGGATGTAGAGATCGTTGCCGACCATTGTCATCCCCATGCCCTGCTCAACCTGGTGGACGCCGTTTACACAGTGTCATCCCAGCTTGGCTTCGAGGCGCTGCTGCTCGGCAAATCGGTGTATTGCTTCGGCATGCCGTTTTATGCGGGTTGGGGTCTGACCCAGGACAGCAAGCCGTGTGAACGCCGCAACGTTCAGGTGTCACTGGCCCAGCTGGTGGCGGCGGCACTGATCTGCTATCCCCGCTATCTGGATCCCGTGCTTGGCCAGCGCTGCGAGGTGGAAGAGGTGATCGCCATCATCGCCCGCCAGCAGAAGGCCGCTCCCCGCTGGCGCAGGCTCTATCTGGTGGGATTCTCCTTGTGGAAGCGCACCTTTATGCAGGCCTTCTGCCGGCCCCTGGCCGAGGAACTCTGTTTTGTGCGCAAGCCGCCAAAACGGCTGACCGGTGACGAGCAGGTGCTGGTATGGGGCAGTCGTTACCCCGAGCTCACCTCGGCCATTCGGGTGGAAGATGGCTTTATCCGCTCCAGGGGGCTTGGCTCCAACCTGTGCCGCCCCTCTTCCCTGTCGCTGGATCCGGTCGGGATCTATTTCGACAGCCGCAGCCCCAGCGGGCTCGAGCAGTTGCTCAATTATCAGGAGCTGACCCAGTCACAGCTCGATCGGGGCGAGCAACTGCTCACCCTGCTGCGCGAAAACAAGGTGAGCAAATACAATGTCGGCGCCCCGGAGCACTTCACGCCTCCCGCCGATGGCCGTCCCCTGGTGCTGGTGGTGGGCCAGGTGGATGGGGATGCCTCCATCCTGACCGGCAGCCCGACCATTCGCAGCAACGAGCAGTTGCTGTGGGCGGTGCGCGCCGCCAAGCCAGAGGCCCACATCCTCTACAAACCTCACCCGGATGTGGTGGCGGGCAATCGGGCCGGGGCCATTTCTGCGGCCTGCCTGGCGGAGTGCGTGGACAGCCAGGTGCTGGATATCGGCCTGACCAGCCTCTATCCCCACGTGGACGAGCTGCACACCATGACCTCCCTGAGCGGCTTCGAGGCGCTGGTGCAAGGGGTCAAGGTGACGACCTGGGGCCAGCCCTTCTACAGCGGCTGGGGGCTGACCACGGACGCCCATCCCCCGGCCCGGCGCCAGCGCTCGCTCCCCCTGGCGGCACTGGTCTATCTGACCCTGGTGGCCTATCCGCTCTATATCGATTGGCAGAGCGGGCTCTGGATAAGTCCGGAGCAGTTGATCCGCCAACTGGCCTCACAAGGCCAATCATCCGGCCGCAAGTCGAGCCGCTGGCAGCGCTGGCAAGTCAAGCTGAATTATCTGGTGCAGACTCTGCTGCAACGCCCCTCCCTTCCCCAGTTGATGAGATAAGTCGTACATGAAGATTTTGCTGCTGCAAGGACCGCTGGGCCCCTTCTTTCAGACCCTCAGCAAGGCGCTTTCCGACGCCGGCCACGAGGTCTACAAGATCCACTTCAACGGGGGGGATGAGTGCTGGCGCTGCGTGGGCCATAGCGAACGCTTCACTGGCAAGCCGGATACCTGGAACACCTTCTTTCGCCGCTTCATCAAGCGCCATGGCATCGACAGCCTCATCTGTTACGGCGATTGCCGTTACTACCATCAGCAGGCCATCCGTATCTGCAAGCTGAAAAAGATCCGTGTCTGGGCCATGGAGGAGGGTTATCTGCGCCCCGACTTCGTGACCCTGGAGCAAGGGGGCGTCAATGCCTTCAGCCCGCTCTATGCCAAGCGTGACTCGCTGGCCGAGATGACGTGGCCAGCGCCTTATGAGGCGCCGCTGAAGGTGGGCAAGACCTTCGCCTGCCGGGCCTGGTATGCCAGCCGCTACCACATCAACAAGAACCTGTTGCACTGGCGCTACCCCCATTTCGTCAATCACAGGCCCTGGAGCCTCTATCAGGAGGCCAGGGGCTGGGTGGCTGGGGGCTTGGTGAAGTGGAGGCACAGATGGACAGATCGCAACCTGCTCAAGGCCCTGCCCCGGCACAAGGGGCATATCTTCTTCGTGCCGCTCCAGGTCACCGAAGACTTTCAGATCCGGGAGCATTCGGATTTGAGCGGGGTGGAAGAGATGGTCGCCCAGGTGATGAACTCCTTCGCCGAGCACGCCCGCCGCGAGGATGTGCTGCTGTTCAAGCACCACCCCATGGATCGGGGCTATGTCAGTTATCAGTCCCAGATCAACCGGTTGGTGACGCTGCTCGGGCTGGAAGGGCGGGTGTTCTATGGCTATGAGCTGCCACTGCCCACCCTCTATCCGCTGCTCAAGGGGGTCATCACCATCAACAGCACGGTGGGCCTCTCCGCCCTGCTGCACCAGGTGCCGACCTTCTGCATGGGGCGTGCCCTCTATGATCTGCCAGGTCTGACGACAAGAGGCTCCCTTGAGGGGTTTTGGCACAAACAAAATCCGGTTTGCAAAAAGACCTTCGAGCGGATGCGCCAGTCCTTGCTGCATCTGACCCAGCTCAACGCCAGCTTCTACCGTCATCTGGACATGGGTGCCATGGCCGTGGTGGAGAAGATCCAGCAGCACAATGTGCAGGCCCCCTCTGCCCAGAAGAGTCAACGCGCGGCAACACCTTCCGGCGTTGTCGGGGCCTTGGCCATTCTGGGTGCATTTTGCCTCCTGACCGAGGAGATGCTCACACCCGTGACCATGCTCTAGCTCATGCCGAGCATGAAAAAGCCCGCGACTGCGGGCTTTTTTGTCTCTGGCTTTTGTATCAGATCATACGCTGCGGGGACGCAGGTGGGCGTGCCAGCGGGCCTCCCACTTCTTGAACAGCCAGACGATGGCGAAGGTGAGCAGCATGTAGAGCAGGCCTGCGGTCAGGAAGGCCTCGAACGGACTGTAGTAGCGGGAGTTGATGATCCGCGCCGCACCTGTCAGGTCGACGATGGTGATGATGCCCGCCACCGCCGAGCCTTGCAGCATGAAGATCACCTCGTTGCTGTAGGCGGGCAGCGCACGGCGAAACGAGTTGGGCAGTATGATGCGGGTGAGGGTCTGCCAGCGGCTCATGCCGAAGGCGTTGGCCGCCTCAATCTGCCCCTTTGGCATGTTCAGCACGGCGCCGCGCACTATCTCTGCGGTGTAGGCACCGGTGTTGAGGGTGAACGCCAGCAGGGCGCAGAACCAGGCCTCGGAGAAGAGCACCCAGGCGGGGCCGTTCTTGAGCCACTCCCACTGGGCAGCCCCGTAGTAGATGATGAACAGCTGCACCAGCAGCGGGGTGCCGCGGAAGAAGTAGATATAAGCCCAGATCGGCCCCTTGATCAGCCAGTTGCGGCTGTTGCGCAGAATGCCCATGGGCACCGCCAGCATGAGGCCGAGCATGAGGGAGGCCGCCACCAGCCAGATGGTGGTGTAGAAGCCCTCCCAGTAGGTGGGCCACTCCGTGAGAATGATGGAAAAATCCATGGCTTACCTCGTCTTGATCGTGATGGAGATACGCTCGGCACTGACACCGCGACGATCACAGTAAACGAATGACTGCATTGAATACGGCATGGCTTACCTCGTCTTGATGGCGTAGTGACGCTCGGCCCACTTGAGCGCCGAGGTCGAGACTGCGGTGAAGATCAGGAAGATCAGCGCCACCGCCATGTAGAAGGTAAAGGGCTGCTGGGTCGAGCCCGCCGCCAGGGACGCCTTTCGCACCATGTCATCGAGCCCGATGATGGAGACCAGGGCCGTGGTTTTGAGCAATACCAGCCAGTTGTTGCCAAAGCCAGGCAGGGCGTGGCGCATCATCTGGGGGAAGAGGATCCGCACAAACACCTGGGTCGCCCGCATGCCAAAGGCACGGGCCGCCTCGAGCTCCCCCTTGTCCACCGCCAGGATGGCGCCACGGAAGGTCTCGGTCATGTAGGCACCGAAGATGAAGCCTATGGTGGCGACCCCGGCCGCAAAGGGGCTGATGTCGATGTAATCCGGCAGCAGGGAGACCCACTCCTGGTTAGGGTTACTCTCCAGCAGGTAGTTGTTGTAGGCCTCGTTGACCCAGGTGCAGATCCCGTTGATCAGCACCTGGCCGCCGAAGAACAGCAGCATCATCAGCACCAGATCCGGGATGCCGCGAATGACGGTGGTGTAGGCGGTCGCGATGCCGCGCGCCCACTTGTAGGGGGAGAGCTTGGCCAGGGCGCCCAGCATGCCGAGCACCAGCGCCAGCAGCAGAGAGGCCAGTGCCACCTCCAGGGTGACCCAGGCCCCCTCCAGCAGGGAGGTTTCGTATCCTTTCAAATCAAACATATGCGGCTCCATTGCAACGCATTGAGCGGGCTTGCCCGTCCCAATATCCTTTCAAACCAAACACATGCAGCTCCATTGCAACTAAGCGGGCCCATCGCTCCCTTGCGAGAGACAACGGGCCCGATGAGGACAGACGAGGGTCAACCTGTCGTGATGATCCGCCGCAATCCCTTCGGCGGCTACCCGGGGTAGCGCGCCTGGGAGTTACTCGCCGTACACGTCGAAGTCGAAGTACTTGTCGTTGATTTCCTTGTACTTGCCGTTGGCGCGCAGGGCCAGGATGGCGGCATTGAATTTCTCTTTCAGATCCTTGTCAGCCTTGCGTACCGCGATGCCGGCACCCTCGCCAAACCACTTGGGATCGGTCAGCTTGGGCCCTACGAACTCGAAGGCGTCGCCGCCCTCTTTCTTCAGCAGGCCGTCGCTGATGGCGGCGGAGTCGGCCATCACATAGTCAACCCGGCCGGATTTCAGATCGAGATAGGCCTCGTCCGCGGTGCCGTAGCGCTTGATGGTGGCATTGGGGAAGTTGTCTGTGATGTAGGTGTCCATGGAGGTGGCACGCTGCACGGCGATGGTCTTGCCATCCATGAAGGCCTTGTCGAGCTGCACCTCGGTGCCTTTCTTGGCGGCGAAGCGGGCCGGAATGTGCTGGTACTTCTGGGT
The DNA here is from genome assembly GCF_965119515.1 of Aeromonas sp. Marseille-Q7275. NCBI lineage: Bacteria > Pseudomonadati > Pseudomonadota > Gammaproteobacteria > Aeromonadales > Aeromonadaceae > Aeromonas > Aeromonas sp. Marseille-Q7275. The sequence continues at coordinate 64,724 of NZ_CBCPLW010000010.1, read as the reverse complement.
GAAGTCCACCTTCTTCTTGCGCTCTTCGGTGATGTCCATGGTGGCGATGATGGCGTCATACTTGCGTGACAGCAGCGCCGGAATGATGCCATCCCAATCCTGCTTGATCAGGGTGCACTTCACCTTCATCTCTTCACACAGGGCGTTGGCGATGTCGATGTCAAAGCCTTTCACCTCGCCGCTCGGCTCGGTCCAGGAGAAGGGGGGATAGGCACCTTCCACCCCGATCCGCACCTCTTTCCACTCCTTGGCCATCAGGCTACCGGAACACAGGGCCGTCATCACGGCAGTCGCCAGCATCAGCTTGTTCATGTATCTCTCCTTGATAAACACGTCGATCGTTGAAAACGCAGAATATTGAAAATACCGCTCCTCCATCAATAGATGGAAGAGATGAATTGCTTGAATCGCTCAGACTTGGGATGGGCGAAGATCTCCTTGGGATTGCCCTCCTCCTCCACCCGCCCCTGGTGCAGGAACATCACCTTGTTGGAGACGTCACGGGCGAACGACATCTCGTGGGTGACCACCAGCATGGTGCGCCCCTCCTCCGCCAGCTCGCGCATCAGGCCGAGCACCTCCCCCACCAGCTCGGGATCGAGCGCCGAGGTGGGCTCGTCGAACAGCATCACCTCGGGCTCGACCGCCAGGGCACGGGCGATGGCCGCCCGCTGCTGCTGGCCGCCGGAGAGGTGGCCGGGGTAGTAGTCGCGCCGCTCCCACAGCCCCACCCGGTTGAGCAGCTGCTCCGCCTTGGCGATGGCCTCGGCACGGGGCACCTTGAGCACCTGGATCGGGACTTCGATGATGTTCTGCATGATGGTCATGTGGGACCAGAGGTTGAAGCTTTGAAACACCATGGCCAGGCGGCTGCGAATGCGCTCCACCTGACGCATGTCCTCAGGCAGGCGTTCGCCGGCCCGATTGCTCTTCATGCGGATCAGCTCGCCATGGAGTGAGACCGTGCCGGAAGAGGGGGTTTCCAGCAGATTGATACAGCGTAGAAAGGTCGACTTCCCCGAACCCGAGGAGCCGATCAGGGAGATCACATCCCCCTTGCGGGCCGTCATATCGATGCCCTTGAGCACTTCGTGGGTGCCAAAATACTTGTGCAGTTCACGAACTTCCAGTGCGGCAACGTCGCTCATCCATTACAACCTTGTCTGTCCCTAGACGCCGCTACGGCGTGACTCCACCATCGTGAATTTAACAAAAAGTTAACCGATGGCAACCTTCAGCGAAAATATCATTCAGGTAGTTAAAAAACAATACAGAACCGAGGTATTTAGTGGTTTATCTGTATTTTTATTGGCCTTGGCGGTATTTTTCAGCACTTTGTCTGCATAAAATCCGCTTTGCACCACCTCCGGAATACCGCCTTTTTATACCCGGAACGCACCAGTAGCAAGAAGATTCAGCCATTTCAGTCAGAAGCCGTTCAGAGTCACTTTATTCACCCCGCCTCGGCTGAACAAAACGCACTTTTTTCTGAATGGAATTGATTTTATTGGCGATGACGGCCCGAGATCAGAGGGCTCCGGGAAGGCGGTCTCGCCATGGAAAAGTAACAAACCGATAAAAAAAGGGTCGAATGAGGCATACAAACTCGTGGATTTATGACTCTTGGCCAATAAGTAGTGGTAATGTGTCGTTTTCCCAGTTTTGTGACCGAGGCCCCAATGTTGCTGAATGTGTTGCTGATCCTGCTGCCGTTAGGTGTCGGCTATCTTGTCCCCCTCTCCTCCACCCGGCTCATCAAGCTGATCAATCAATCCCTCGGCAAGATGGTCTATCTCATCCTGTTCCTGATGGGGCTGGGGCTGGCCTATGTGGAGAACCTCGGCAGCAACCTGGCGGTGATCTTCAAGGTGGCCGGGGTGATGCTGGCCGCCATCACCGCCTGCAACCTGCTGGCGCTCTGGTGGCTGGACAGACGCAGCCCCCCCACCCACGAGTCGAGCGACGCCAGGATGCCGAGCAAGCTGCATCTGCTGTGGGAGTCGCTCCAGCTCTGCTTCGTGGTGCTCGGCGGCGTGCTGCTGGGTCTGCTGGTGGACTTGCGCGCCCTGCCCATCGACAAGTGGAGCGAGTGGGCCCTGATGCTGTTGCTGCTGCTCATCGGCATCCAGATGCGCAACTCCGGCATGCGGCTGCGCCAGATCCTGCTCAACCCCTGGGGCATGAAGATAGCCGCCACCGTCATCCTCAGCAGCTGGCTCGGCAGCCTGCTGGCCTCACAACTGCTGGGCATGCCCTTTGCCCATGGTCTGGCGATGAGCTCCAGCTTCGGCTGGTATTCGCTCTCCGGCATCCTGGTGGCCGACAAGCTGGGGCCTGTGCTCGGCTCCGCCGCCTTCATCAACGATCTGGGGCGCGAGCTCATCGCCATCCTCATCATTCCGGTGCTGATGCGTCGCCACCCCTCCGCCGCCATCGGTTACGGTGGTGCCACCGCGCTGGACTTCACCCTGCCGGTCATCCAGAAATCCGGCGGCATCCAGGTGGTCCCTGTGGCCATCGTCTCGGGCTTTATCCTGAGTCTGCTCGGCCCCATCCTGATCCTGGGCTTCCTCGCTATCTGATCCTGGAGAAAGCACCCAGGCGAACAAAAGCCCGGCAGCAGTGCCGGGCTTTTCGTTTACTGACGGGCGCACACTGGCTCAGGTTCGCCACTGGCCGCCGCTCATCACCCTCTCGATGGCGAGGTGCTCAGGTGCTATCAGCAGCAGATCCGCATCCTGCCCCACTCCTATCACCCCCTTGCCCGCCAGCCCCAGGGCCCGCGCCGGATTGGCCGTGACCACCCCGAGGGCGACCTCGAGCGACACCCCGAGGGCGCAGGCGCGGACGCACTCCTGCCACAGGCTGGCAATCTGGCCGCAGCGCATCTCCACAAGGCGCCCCTCGCCGTCAAAACGCGGCAGGCTGGCGTTGGCATCCGAGCTGAAGCTGATGCGATTGGCAGGCACTCCAGCAGCCAGCAGCGCCACCAGCGCCTCTGCCGCCAGTTGCTCGCCATCGTCCAGCAGCTCGGGGAAGCTCGAGGTGGTGAGATCGATCCAGCCCCCCGCCCGGCCCCAGTCGATGGCCTCGGCAAAGAGCCAGGGGTTGCGGTTGCAGTGGGTGGGATAGAGCTGGCGCAGGGGGATGTCGGTGCCATCGCGCAGGGCCCGCAGGGGTGCCAGGGCCCCGCCGCCATCCCCGACGTGGAAGAAGCTGACCCCGCTCTTGCCCGCGAGCAGCCCGGCCACCCGCGCCTCGCTCACCAGCCGCGCCAGCTCGTCATGAGTCGGCGCACTGGATCTGTGATCGCTGATGGCCAGCTCCCCCACCCCCAGCACCTCGGGGATCAGCATGATGTCCGACTCCACCCTGCCGGTGAGGGTCTTGACCGGCAGGTGATAGGAGCCGGTATACATGTAAGCGCTCACCCCGGCGGCGCGAAACTCGCGCACCTTGCCGAGCACCTGGGCCGGGGTGCGGGTCAGGCTGTCGGTGCCGAGCGCCGCCACCAGCGTGGTGACCCCGGCCTTGAGAGCCTCCCCCGCCGCGAGTTCAGGGGTACGAAAAGGCAAAGCCCCCCTCCCCACCGCCCCCGTGAAGAGGGCCAGAGGAACCACCAGCCCGGGCACCAGGTAGCGGCCACGGCCGTCGACGCGCACCAGCGGCCAGTCATGTGGGACCGTCAGCCCCTTGCCCAGCCAGGCGATGCGGCCGTCGGCCACCAGCAGATCCTGCTGGCCGAGCGGGGCCGGGCTATGAATTTCCGCACCCTCGATCAGGGTCAACATGGGTCATCTCCTTGTTTCATCACCACTTGCCGCGAAAAAAGAGAGGGAGCAAGCTCCCTCCCCCCATCAGCCACCATAGATATCGTACTTGAAGTACTTCTGGTTGATCTCCTGATACTTGCCATTGGCTCGCAGGGTCTTGATCGCCTCGTCCAGTTTGGCCTTGAGATCCTGATCGCCCTTGCGTACCGCAATCCCCATGCCGTCACCAAACCACTGGCGATCGGTCAGGGCCGGCCCCACATACTCGAACTTGTCCCCTCCCGCCTTGCCGAGCAGCCCCTGATCGATGGCCGAGGCATCGGCCAGCAAGGCCAGCACCCGGCCCGCCTTCAGATCGAGATAGGCCTCGTCGGCATTGCCGTAACGCACTATGGTGACATCGGAGCCAAAGTTGTCCGTCAGGTACTTGTCGTGGGTGGTGGCACGCTGCACACCGATGCGCTTGCCTGCCATCCCCGCCGGGGTCAGCGCCAGCTCGGTGCCCTTGGCCGCCACGAAGCGGTTGGGGATATGGGCATATTTCTCGGTGAAATCCACCTTCTTGCGCCGCTCGTCGGTGATCGACATGGCGGCGATGATCGCATCGTATTTGCGCGACAGCAGGGCCGGGATCATGCCGTCCCAATCCTGCGCCACCAGCTCGCACTTGACGGCCATCTGCTGGCACAGGGCATGGGCAAGATCGATGTCAAAGCCCTTGATCTCCCCCGACGCATCGGTCCAGGAGAAGGGGGGATAGGCGCCTTCCACACCGAAGCGCACGGTTTTCCACTCCTTGGCCGTGACGGGGGTGGTGAGCAGGCAGGCAGCAAACAGGGCTGACAGGGTCAGTTTGGTATTCATCATGAGTACTCCATTACAAAGCGCACAGGCGCGGTCAAGGCATCGCAAGCGTGGGCAAGCGATGGCCAACAAACGGCAAAACGCGGATGAGCGAGATCAGCCCCCTGGATATCAATGATCGACAGATATCAATGATCGTCGGGTATCAATGATCGGCGGGCGTCAATGAGCTGCTCCGGGGCCTCGATCTATTCGTCGAACCACTCGGAGAGGTAGAAAGGCTTGAAGTAGAAGGCCAGAAAGAAACCTCTGGCTTTGCGCATCATGATGGTCTGTCGCGTCCTGTGACAAAGATGAGAGCCACCTTAGCACGCCTCAAATTTGCCCTGCAAGAGGGGCTTGTGGGGCCAACGCAACATCCTGGCCATGGTCAACAGAACCAGGATCCTCTAGGCTCTGAGCACCTTGCCATCGACCCGCACACGACCCTGATCCCATGAATTACCTGGCGCACCTCCATCTGGCGGCCCACACCCGAAGCTCCCTCACCGGCAACCTGCTGGGGGACTTCATCAAGGGGCCCCTGCCCACAGGCCTCGCGGCCCATTTCGACGAGGGGATCTGGCTGCACCGCAAGATAGATGCCTTCACCGATGCCCACCCCGAGCACAGGGCGGCGGTCGCCTGCTTCGAGGCCCCCTGGCGCCGCTTTGGCGGCATCCTGGTGGACATGCTCTACGACCACTGGCTGAGCCGCCACTGGCAGCAATTTTGCCCGGATCCCCTGCCCCGCTTCCTGCGGCAGAGCTATGGCCAGCTGCTGGCGGATCACGCCCGCCTGCCGGATGGCCTGCCAATGGCCCTCAGGCGGATGGCCGAGCAGGACTGGATCGCCTCGTACCGGCACCGGGAGGGGCTGAGTCAGGCCCTCAACGGCATAGGCCGGCGCCTGCGTCGCCCCCTGCTGCTGGGAGAGGCACTCCATACCCTGGATGAGGGCCGCTGGCGCGACTGCGAACGGGGGTTTCTGCGCTTCTATCCCGAGGTGATGCGCTTCAGTGAGCGGCAACTCACCCACTACCGCAGGGACCAGGACGAGGCAGAATCAAGACAATGAAAAACGCCCCGAGCGGGGCGTTGAGAGGGCGCTATTACCGGGCTTCATCCTTCTTCTTGCGAATGCTCAGACCCAGCTCTCGGCCGCGCAGACGGGCGTAATAGATGGTGCCGACGAAGGCCAGGGTGGTGAACACCAGCTCCACCACCGCCAGCCACCGCTCCCCCTCGTCCGTGGTGATCAGGGTCAGGGCGTGGAGGAAATAGGGCATCAGCACGAAGTTGCCCCAGGCGTGGGTGTAGGGGTTGCCCTGCACTATGCCCTTCAGGGGGAAGAGCAGCGGCACGGTCCAGATCACCGGCAGCAACCAGGGATTGAGATCCGGGTGGGGGGAGAGCCACAGATGCCAGAGGATGACCCAGGCCAGCAGGCCGAAGAAGCCGACCAGGGTCAGCAGACGGGCGAAGCGGGTGCTCACTTGAGGATCTCCAGCACCTGCTCGGGCGGACGGCCGATGCGGGCCTGACCGTTCCTGATGACGATGGGGCGCTCGATGAGCTTGGGATGCTGGTGCATGGCGCGAATGAGGGCGTCGCCGTTCACTTCGCTGAGCCCCAGCTCCTTGTAGAGATCCTCCTTGGTGCGCATCAGCTGGCGCGGATCGGCGAACCCGAGCTGACCCAGCAGGGTGCGGATATCATCCTCGCTCGGCGCCTGTTCGAGATAGAGCACCACCTCGGGGGTTATCCCCTGCTGTTCCAGCAAGGCCAGGGTTTCACGGCTCTTGGAGCAGCGCGGGTTGTGATAGATTTGGGTCTCGCTCATGGTAACTCCCTGATATTGCAAGATGGGACAACAAATGGCGCTATTGTAGGGGAAACGGATGGGCAGGGTAAGCGGGAAGGATATGGAAATGAAACGAATCTGTTGGCTGATTGTGGCCACCCTGCTGGGGGCCTGCAGCCCGGAGCCCGACTTCACCGACGAGACGGGCAACAACATCAGCCTGAGCGCCCTGGCGGGCAAGCCGCTGCTGGTCAACTACTTCGCCCCCTGGTGCGCCCCCTGCCTGCGGGAGATGCCCCTGCTCGCGGCGCTGCACCGGGAGGGACAGATAGGGGTCATAGCCATCAACTATGATCCCGCCTCCCCCGGCGAGCTGGCCGAGCTGGCCCGGCGCCATCAGATAGCCGTGCCCCTGATGATCCCCCTCGATGAGGCCAACCTCCCCTTCCCAAGGCCAGGCGCGCTGCCCACCAGCTACCTGCTCGACGGCAAGGGGCAGTTGCAGCAGACCCTGGTGGGGGAGCTCGATGAGCACAAGCTCGCCGCCATCCAGGCCTGGGCCGCCACACAAGTCTCCTCGGCACGGCCCTGATGGCCCCATGACGACACGGGGTGCACCCTCTCTGGTGCACCCCGTTGCATGCAGGCGCGGTCAGCCGGACTAGCCCTTCAGGCTGTCCAGATCCTTCTTCGCCCGCTCCAGCTGAGTGATGCGCGCCTCGATGCGGGCCAGGGTCAGCTTGTCGCTGGTGGTGCCACGGGCCACGATCAGCTCGTCGATGGCCGCCTGGTAGTCACCGCGCAGGGAGAGGGTCTCCGCCCGCGCCATGTGCAGATCCGTCATCCGTCCCGCCTTGCGATAGGCATCCGACAGCAGGCTCCAGGCCAGGCTGTTCTCGTCGTGCTCACGGGCGTAAGGATCCAGCAGGGCGATGGACTTCTTGTAGTTGCCCGCCTCCAGATAGGCGTTGCCGAGGTTGACCACCACCACCTCGTTGTCCGGCATCCGGGTGCGGAAGCGCTCCAGCCGGGCGATGGCCTGGGCGCTGCGCCCCTTGGCGAGATCGATGTCGGTCAGGGCATCCACCACGAAGAGATCCTCCGGATGGCGGGCGGCCAGACTCTGCATCAGGGTATCGGCCTCGTCGGTGCGCTTGAGCTGCAGCAGGGCCAGCGCCTTGCCATAGGTGGCGGCGTCTTTGAGGGGGTAGTCCCCCTTCTGCAGGCGGCTGTCGAAATAGGTGAGCAGCGCCTGGGGGCTCTCGGTGCCATAACGCACCTGGATGCGCACCTTGGCCAGCCAGAAGTCGAGGCTGGGGGGCAAGGCACGGCGGCCATAGCTGTTGGCGCGGGCGCGGGCTTCGCTGATCCGGGTCTCCGGCAGGGGGTGAGTGAGCAGCATCTCGGGCGGCTTGCTGGCGTAGCGGTACTCCGCCGCCAGTTTCTGGAAGAAGCTGGCCATGCCCATGGGATCGAAACCGGCATCATAGAGCGTCTTCATGCCGATGCGGTCCGCTTCGTACTCGTTGTCACGGGTATAGTTGATGGCCGACTGCATGGAGAGCCCGAGGGTAGTCTGCAGCGCTGCTATGCCGGCAGTGGGGTTGATCACCGCCAGCGCAATGGAGCCCACCAGACCGGCCAGGGTCATGGCCGAGCTGCTCGCCTGCGCCTCCATGTAACGGGCGATGTGGCGCTGGGTCACGTGGGTGATTTCGTGAGCCAGCACCGAGGCCAGCTCGCTCTCGTCGTCGGCGTAGAGGAAGAGGCCGGTGTGCACCTTGACCCGCCCGCCGAGGAAGGCGGCCGCGTTGATGCTGGGATCGTTGATGAGGAAGAAGGTAAAGGGGAAACGCACCCCGTCGGCATTGGTGAGCAGGCGCTGACCCAGATCGTCGATGTATTCGTTCAGCACGGGATCATCGATGATGGGCAAGCCCGCCCGGGCAAACCGCATGAAGGCATTGCCATAACGCACCTCCTGCTCGATGGGCAGGGCGGCAACCCCGGCGGTGCCGATGTCGGGCAGCTGGTTGTTCGCCTGAGCCTGAAAGGTCGCGCTCATCAGGGATACCAGCAGGGGAAGCGATGCCATCAAGGGGGAAAAACGGGCCACAGTATTTCTATCTCCATCAGAAGGGGCTCGGGCAGAATACCCTTGCCCATCAAGGCCCACAAGCGTTGTTTCATACTGGTATCACGGCCATAATGGCCACCACGCACGCAATGGAATCCCCATGGAACAGCTCGACCTGACACCCTGGCGTTGTCCCGAGCCGCTGATCCGGCTCAAGCTCTGGTTGCGCCAGGCAAGACCCGGCCAATCCCTGCACCTCATACTGGGGGATGCAGGCTCCCGGCAGGACATTCCGGCCTACCTGCAACGCCTGGGTCACAGCGTCCGCCCCCTGGAAGAGTCCGCCGCCCGCCTCTCCCTGCTGCTCGTGGTCGGGAGCCGGCCATCATGATGTCGCCAGACTCCGGGCTGCCCCTTTCCATCCTGATGACAAGGTAAAACCAAGGAAGCCTCGATGTTAGATGTATTGAAGCGCTGGTATCAGACCCGTTTTTCCGACCCCGATGCCGTTACCCTGTTCCTGCTGCTGGTGTTCTGCTTCGCCGTGCTCTGGCTGTTCGGCGATCTGCTGGCCCCCCTGCTGGTGGCCGTGGTGATGGCCTATCTGCTGGAGTGGCCGGTCAGCCGCCTGCAACGCACCGGGCTCTCCCGCCCCCTGGCCACCAGCCTGGTGCTGCTGCTGTTTCTCTCTGTGACCACCATGATGCTGCTGGGGCTCATCCCCACACTGGTGAGCCAGGGGGTCAACCTCGCCAAGGAGGCGCCCTCCATGCTGGCCCATGCCCAGGACGCGGTGCGCACCCTGCCGGAAAAGTACCCCGAGATCATCGACGTCAGCCTGGTCGAGACCATCATAGACAACATTCGCCAGCGCATTCTGGCAGGGGGGGAGCAGCTGGTGAGCGCCTCCCTCAGCTCCCTCATCAACGTGGTGGCCATCCTCATCTACGCCATCCTGGTGCCCCTGATGGTGTTCTTCATGCTCAAGGACAAGCAGGTGCTGATGAGCGGCCTGCGCCGCTTCCTGCCCCGCAACCGCACCCTGGTCAACCGGGTCTGGGTGGAGATGAACGACCAGATCATCAACTACATCCGCGGCAAGGTGATCGAGATCCTCATCGTCGGGGTGGCGACCTACATCCCCTTCGCCCTGATGGGGCTGCGCTACTCGGTGCTGCTGGCGGTGGCGGTCGGCTTCTCCGTGCTCATCCCCTACATAGGGGCGGTGGCGGTGACCGTGCCCGTCGCCATGGTGGCCCTGTTCCAGTGGGGACTGACCCCGGACTTCGCCTGGCTGATGGTGGCCTATCTGGTCATTCAGGCCCTCGACGGCAACCTGCTGGTGCCCCTGCTCTTCTCCGAGGCGGTCAACCTGCACCCTGTGGCCATCATCGTTGCCGTGCTGGTGTTCGGCGGGCTCTGGGGCTTCTGGGGGGTCTTCTTCGCCATTCCCCTGGCGACCCTGGTGAAAGCGGTGCTCAACGCCTGGCCCAAGCGGGACGAGGCGCCCCGCCCCGCCCCCTGATGAGAAGAGAGGCTTTCGCCTCTCTTTTTTTCACTGCGAACTCATGGCCCCGCACTCGGTTCCCGCCTGAATCCAGATGCGGCGCAATGACGCTATCAACTTGAATTTGAAATAAAAACAGGCTTCACTGACAAGGTTGTCGGCAGTATGCTCTGCCAGCCCCGACCCATGAAGGATCACGCCATGCCCCCTGTTCGTCCCCTGCACAGCGCCGCGCTTGGCGCACTCCTGACTCTGCTGTTCGCGACCCAGGCCCGGGCCGAGGTCGATCTCGGCTCCCTCGATATCTTCGTGCAGGACAGCCCCACCAGCCCGGTGCCCAAGGGACTGGTGCTGGGCGGCGCCGTCATCGGTGGCGATGCCCGCTATCAGGGCCAGGATGACACGGCCCTCGCGATACCGGGTTTCATCTACTTCGGCGAGCAGTTCATGTTCCTCGGGGACAGGGCCCGCTACTACTTTCACAAGGATGACAGTTTCGCCGCCTACGGTTACGGCAGGATGCGCTTTGGCAACCTGGATCCCGACGATGCCCCCGAGCTGGCCGGCATGGAGCAGCGCGAGTGGCAGCTGGAAGGGGGCATAGGCGCCAGCCTCATCACCCCCTATGCCCTGCTCAGCACCCGCCTCAGCACGGACGTGACCGGACGCAGCAACGGCCAGGAGCTGCTGCTGTGGGCCGACTTCCCCATACTGCGGGACAGGCTGCTCATCATGCCCGGCATGGGGATGATGATCCGCAGCGACAAGATGGCGAACTACTACTTTGGCGGCGTCTCGGGGGGCGAGGCCACGGGGCTGCGCCCGGCGTGGGACACGGGCACCACCCTCTCCCCCATGGCGGCCATCATCACCAGCTACCGTTTCAGCCCCCACTGGATCGGCATGTTTGCCGCCAACTACGAGCGCTACGACGACGACATCGCGGATAGCCCCATCGTCCAGCACAAGGGGGAGCTCTACGCCGGCTTCGCCGTGGGGTATATCTGGTAACCCAACCGCCAACCAACAAGAAGGGAGCCATGGGCTCCCTTCTTGTTTGATGTGACTCGCAGCCGGCATGCGGCCATCACAGGGTGGCCAGGAACTCGGCCAGGGTCCGGTTGACGAACTCGGGGTTCTCCAGGGTCGAGATGTGACCTGCCCCCGGTATCTCCCTGAAGGGGCAGGCCAGCGCCTCGGCCATCAGATACCCCTCCAGCACCGGGCGCGCCTTGTCCTCACAGCCTGTCATCACCAGGCTCGGCATCGCCATCTCTTCGAGCCACTCGATGCGATCCTCCCGGGTCACGAAGCTACGCCCCACCGCCACCAGGCTCGCCACCTGGTCCGCCGGCCACTGGGCGAGCCGCGCCTTGAAGCCGCTCATCAGGGCGGGATCCGGCTCATGGGCAAAGAAGAGCGGCGCCACCTGCTCGATGACGGGGGCAGGAAGGGTGCCCAGCTGCTCTATCGTGGCCAGCATGCCGAGGTAGCGCTCGCAGGGGATCTGGGGCTCCCAGCCCACGAAGGTATCCATCAGCACCAGCCCCTTGAGGCGAGCGGGCGCCATGCGCGCCAGCTCCACCCCCCACATGCCACCAATCGACAGCCCCACCAGCACACACTGCTCGATGTCGAGGGCATCGAGCAGTGCCAGGTGATCCCGGGCCAGGGTCTCAAGGGAGCAAGGGCCTTCCGGCAAAGAGTCTGAATCCCCGTGGCCCCAGAGCTCGGGGACGATGCAGCGATAGCTGCCCTTGAGCGCCTCGACTTGTGGCGCCCACATGGCACTGTCCCACAAATAGCTGTGGCCAAAGAGCAGCACAGGGCCCTGCCCCTCGTCCAGATAGGCCATACGGCGGCCCGCTATCTCCATAAAATGCTTCATGTTATCTCCTGTTGCCAGCCGCTGCTGATGAGACGGCCGTGCAAAATCGCCATAAATGGCTTCATGTTTTTTCTGTTGCCAGCGGCTGATGAGGCGGCAGTTTCAATCGCCATACCCATACAATGGCTTCATGTTTTTTTCTGTTCTGCTGGCAGCGACGGGGCGGCAGTGTAACACGCCACCCTTGGCAGTGGCGCCTCCCTGGTGCAAGCTGGGGTGGCCCACAAAAAGGACTCGAACAGGAGAAGATCATGCCGAAGGAAAAGAGCAAGAAACGCCCGCGCCTGGACAAGAAGACCTATGAACACCACCTGGCCCAGCTGCAGGAGGAGCTGGTCAAGCTGCAGGAGTGGGTCAAGCAGGAGGGGCTCAAGGTAGTGGTGCTGTTCGAGGGGCGCGACGCCGCCGGCAAGGGGGGCGTCATCAAGGCGATCACCGAGCCCCTCAATCCCCGGGTCTGCCGGGTCACCGCCCTGCCCGCGCCCTCGGACAGGGAGCGCACTCAGTGGTACTTCCAGCGCTATGCCGCCCACCTGCCGTCGGCGGGCGAGATGGTGCTGTTCGATCGCTCCTGGTACAACAGGGCCGGGGTGGAGCGGGTGATGGGCTTTTGCACCGACGCCGAATACCGCGAGTTTCTGCGTGCCTGCCCCGAGTTCGAGCGGATGCTGACTCGCTCCGGCATCACCCTCATCAAGTACTGGTTCTCGGTCAGCGACGAAGAGCAGGAGAAGCGCTTCAAGGAGCGCATCAACACCCCCATCAAGCGCTGGAAGTTCAGCCCCATGGACTTGCAGTCCCGCTCCCGCTGGGTGGAGTACTCCCGCGCCAAGGATGACATGTTCACCTACACGGATACCGAGGACTGCCCCTGGTTCGTGGTGGAGGCAGACGACAAGCGCCGCGCCCGCCTCAACTGCATCGCCCACCTGCTCGGCAAGGTGCCCTACGAGGCGATCCACTACGAGCCCATCAAGCTGCCCCCCATCAAGACCGAGGGGTATGAGCGCCCGCCCCTGACCAGCCAGACCTTCGTGCCCGACATCACCGCCGCGCTCGATACCTGATCCCCGTCACCCTGCCCGCTTGCCCGCACGGCAGGCAATAAAAAGCCGGTCATTCGACCGGCAAAAAGGCATTGAATACTACGGAAACCTGCACAACAACACCATCAGGTGCGGATATATCTGGCGGTACGGGGGAACGCCTGCTCCTTGGCATCGAACAGGTAGCAGGCCTCGGCCGGAATGCCGACGCTGTACTGCTCGCCGGTGGCCACGTCCACGTCCGAGCTGGCCTTGACGGTGAAGTCGTGACCATCCACGTCCATGTAGACGAAGGACTCGGCCCCCAGGTGTTCAGCCACCTGCACCACCCCGCTCACCCGGCTGTCGGCATGGGCGTGATCCAGCGGCACCAGGTGCTCGGGGCGAATGCCCAGCTCCACCTTGTCACCGACGGCGCCGCTGCGGGCATCGACCCGGGCACGCACTGTATCGCCGGAGGTCAGCTTGACCACGCACTCCTGCTCGCCTATCTCCAGCAACTCGCCCGCCAGGAAGTTCATCTTGGGAGAGCCGATAAAGCCCGCCACGAACTTGTTGTCCGGGTTGTGATAGAGCTCGAGCGGGGTGCCGAACTGCTCCAGGTTGGTGGTCGCCTCGCCCTTGAGCGGGCTCAGCACCACGATACGGTTGGCCAAGGTCATGGCCTCCACCTGATCGTGGGTCACGTAGATGATGGTGGAGTTGAGCTCCTTGTGCAGCTTGGCGATCTCGATGCGCATCTTGACCCGCAGGGCGGCGTCCAGGTTTGACAGGGGTTCGTCAAACAGGAACACCTGGGGTTGCTGCACGATGGAGCGACCGATGGCCACCCGCTGGCGCTGACCACCGGAGAGCGCCTTGGGCTTTCTGTCCAGCAGGGGCTCGAGCCCCAGGATCTCGGCGGCACGCATCACCCGCTTGTGGATGTTCTCCTTGTCCATCTTCTTGAGCTTGAGGCCGAAGGCCATGTTCTCGTAGATGTTCATGTGGGGGTAGAGGGCGTAGGACTGGAACACCATGCCCACGTTGCGCTCCACCGGCGGCACGTCGTTCATGTAACGACCGCCTATGGTCAGCTCACCGCTGGTGATGTCCTCCAGCCCCGCGATCATCCGCAGCAGGGTGGACTTGCCGCAGCCGGACGGGCCGACGAAGACGATGAACTCCCCTTCCTTGATGGCCAGGTTGATGTTGCGCAGCGTGTCCTTGTGGACAGCCGGATCGTAGTTTTTGCGAACGTTGTTGAGTACTACTTCAGCCATGACGAGCTCCGCTCTGAAATCTGTGCAAATCGTGATAGTCGGGGGAGCACTCCCCCGGCCATTAAAACCTTAACCTTTCACCCCACCCGCGGTGAGGCCACCCACCAGCCAGCGCTGCGCCATGAGGAAGACGACAGTGATGGGCAGGCCGGACAGCACGGCGGCGGCGGCGAAGTCACCCCACAGATAGTTCTGCGGATAGAGGTATTGCTGGGCACCGACCGCCAGGGTCAGGTTGTTCACATCCTGCAGCAGGATGGAGGCCACGGGCACCTCGGTGATGGAGCCGATGAAGGCCAGAATGAAGACCACCGCCAGGATGGGCACCGACAGGGGCAGCAGGATCAACCTGAATGCCTGCCAGGGGGTCGCACCATCGATGGCCGCCGCCTCTTCCAGGGAAGAGTCTATGGTCTCGAAGTAGCCCTTGATGGTCCAGACGTGCAGCGCTATGCCGCCCATGTAGGCCAGGATCAGGCCGCCGTGGGTGTTCAGACCCAGCCAGGGGATGTAGTCGCCAATCTTGTTGAACAGCGCATAGATGGCCACCAGTGCCAGCACCGCCGGGAACATCTGGAAGATCAGCATCCCCTGCAATATGGTCTGCTTGCCACGGAACCGCAGACGGGCAAACGCATAGGCACAGGTGGTGGAGAGCACCACTATCATCAGGGCCGTGATGCCCGCGATCTTGATGGAGTTCCACAACCAGGTCAGCACAGGGAACGGCGGTGGCGTGATGCTGCCATCGGCGTTGGTGATGGACATGCCGAGCGCCAGCTTCCAGTGATCCAGGGTCGGATTGGAGGGGATGATCTCCCCCACCGAGAAGTTGCCGTTACGGAACGAGATGGCGATGACCATGATCACCGGGAAGATGATCAGCGCCAGGAAGCCCCACATGACCAGGTGGGTTGCCCACACCCGGTATTTCACTGATTTGGGTTGTACGATAGCCATTGAGAAGCCTCCTTACAGCTTGTCCGCTTTGGACAATTTCAGGTTGAGCAGTGCAAGCGCGCCGACGATGAGGAAGATGGCGGTGGCGATGGCACTGGCCAGACCGTAGTCCTGACCACCCGAGCCCTGGAACGCGATCCGGTAGGTGTAGTTCACCAAGAGATCCGTGGTCCCGGCCGGGGTACTGGCCCCTATGATGTCCGGCGCCCCGTTCGTCAACAACTGGATAAGCACGAAGTTGTTGAAGTTGAAAGCAAAGGATGCAATCAACAGGGGAGTCAGCGGCTTCATCAGCAGCGGTACCGTGATCTTGAAGAAGTTCTGTACCGGACCCGCACCGTCCATGGCGGACGCCTCATAGAGATCTTCCGGGATGGCCTTGAGCAGCCCCATGCAGAGGATCATCATGTAGGGGTAGCCAAGCCAGGTGTTGACGATGAGGATCATCACCTTGGCCAGGAAGGGGGTGGTGTACCAGTCCGGCTTGATGCCGAACGCCGCTTCCAGGAACAGGTTGATCTCGCCGAAGTTCTGGTTGAACAAGCCCTTGAACACCAGGATCGAGATGAACGCCGGTATCGCATAGGGCAGGATCAGCATGACCCGGTAGAAACCGCGCCCCCTGAGCTGCTCCCACTGCACCAGACAGGCCATCACCATGCCGATGGCCAGGGTGAAGGCCACCGAGCAGGCGGAGAAGATCACTGTCCAGACGAAGATCTGCATGAAGGGACCCTGGATACCCGGGTCTGTCATGATGCGGACGAAGTTCTTCCAGCCCACGCTCACCACGAAGCCAGGGGCAATGCCCTTGCCGACGAAGTGGCCATCAGCATCTATGTACTGATAGAAGCCGGTGTCGCCGTTGGGCAGCATCAGCTCGCCGTTCTGGTTGTCCCGCAGCAGGTTGCCGTCCTTGATAACGACACCGGACTTGAGCACGGCCCCGTCAACCAGCTGGGTATAGAGGGGCTTTTGCGCCGCAAACTTGCGCAGGCTGCTCAGGGTCAGGTGGATGGTACCATCGGGCAGCACCAGATCCAGGGCGCTCAGGTGAGTGCGGTGATCGACGATGGCACGTATGGGTGCCGCCTGGTCGACCGCTTCCCCGTTCAGGGGTTGCAGCTGAACAACCTGTGGCTCGTCACGGACTCTGCCCTCACGGACGGCCAGTTCACGTGCCTTGTTGTTCAGCAGGGTAAGGGGTTGACTGATAAAGGATTGGTCGTCCTGTTGCAGCAGCAGCTGAAACTGATTGTTCTCACCACCCAGGAGGGTGAAATCGAATTCACCGCCGGTCACCTTATAGATTTTTTTCAGATGGAAATCCCGTGCCTGCTCGAGAGAGAGCAAGTTGGACCCCGAATAGTTGGTGAAGGCGATGCCGATCGTGTAGGCAAGAGGGAAGATGATAAAAACAACCATGCCTGCCACACCGGGGAAGATATAGCGGTGGGCATAGGTCTTCTTGTTCATGAAGACATAGAGACCGACGGAAACGACCACCAGATCGAGCAGGGCAAACACCCACTCGCCGCTGGCATACATCATCACGGCCGCATAACCATTAAGCACTGCAATCAGTGCCGCCATGGTCCACTTCAGCCAGACGTACTTGTCTTTCTTCGGACCGGCATAGGATTCGATAGAAGGTACAACTTCCATGCCAATTAACCTTTATTGCGCCAAGAGAGATTGGAGAGAGTGGGAGGCCCGAAGGCCTCCCTGGTGCTAGCTTACTGGACGATGCGCTTGGCAGCGGTATCCAGGGCTTCGTCAACGCTCTGACGGCCAGAGGTGACGTTCTTGAGGGCTGTTTCGAAGGAAGACCAGAAACGGCTCATCTCAGGCACGGACGGCATCGGCTCGCCATTCTGGGCGTTCTGCATGGTGGCCTTGATGTTGGGGTCGGTTTCCAGGGTCTTCTGGAAGGACTTCAGCGCCACGGCACCCAGCGGCTTGTCGGCGTTCACCGGCGCCAGACCGGCATCGGTCAGCAGGTAGTTTTCCAGGAACTCGATGGCCAGATCCTTGTTCGGGCTGGCGGCGTTGATGGTGGCACCCAGCACGCCGACGAAGGCCTTGGCCGGATTACCCTTCAGGGTCGGCAGCGGCGCTACGCCGTACTTGATGCCGCTCTTGTCCAGGTTGCTCCAGGCCCAGGGACCGTTGATCATCATGGCCACTTCGCCCTTGTTGAACTTGGCATCCATGACACCGTAGTCGATGCCCTTCTCCAGGTGACCGGACTTGATCATCTCGGAGATGTAGCCGACGCCGGCCTTGGCACCCGCGTTGGCCACGCCGGTGTCTTTCACGTCATAACCGGTGGCGGTCTTCTTGAAGGCATAACCACCGTTGGCAGCCACCAGGGGGTAGCTGAAGTAGGGGGTGTCATAGGCCCACATGATGGCGCGCTTGCCATTTTTCTTCAGGTCTTCGTCGATCTTGGCGATCTCTTCGAAGGTCTTGGGCGGATTGGGCAACAGATCCTTGTTGTAAATCAGGCTGACGGCTTCCACCGCGACCGGGTAGCCATAGGTCTTGCCATCAACAGTCATGGCGTCCCAGGCGAACTGCTCGAACTTGGCCTTGGTGGCGGCGTTCGGAGTCACTGGCACCAGCAGACCGGCCTTGACCCACTCACCGTAACGGTCGTGAGCCCAGAAGAAGATGTCCGGGCCGTTGCCGGTGGCGGCGGCTTGCTGGAACTTCACTTCTACCTGGTCCGGGTGCGCGACGGTCACCTTGATGCCGGTCTCGGCTTCAAACTTTTTGCCTACTTCGGCCAGGCCGTTGTAGCCCTTGTCACCGTTGATCCAGATGGTCAGCTGACCTTCGTCAATCGCAGCAGTGGCTGAGCAAGCCACACCCAGGGTAGCCAGACCGATCAGGGATGACAGCAATTTCTTTTTCATGAGCCTTTCCTTGTATTAGTTCCGCGCTGTAAGAGCATTGTGTGCGAGATGAATATTATCCCAAGCCTGCAACGCCTCACATGACACGCCTCGCATTTTTGAAATGCAATTACGTATTTTCTTCCAGAAAGTTATGAAAACATTTTCTTATTTCAGCGACTTATCGGGATTTATCGCCATATTTTTGGCCTTGCATGGAAAATTAATTACCGAAAAGAAATAAATTTACACCATTGAAAGGGGTTTCACCCCATTGAAAACCCTTTCAACTCCATTATTTTGTTTAATGTGTTAACAAAAGTACCAAGCCGGATTCCAGACTCATCTCCCCCTTAAATAAAAAGGCACCGGAGCGGACTCCGGTGCCTTTTTGCCAGAAATGGTGACTGGATCACATTATGACTGGCGCAGCAGCTGATCCTTGAGGTTGGGCGGCACACCACGAATGGTCAGGGTGTCGGTCTGGGGATCGTAGAAGACCCGGCTGTTCAGCAATTTCTGCTCGAAGCTCAGGGTGAGACCGCCACCTGAGCCGACAAACTTGGTCAGACCGCGCAGGGTGGATCGATCGGCCGGGAAGCGATCTTCCAGCTCATATTCCTGACCGATGAAGCTGTAAAAATCGAGATCGCCGTCCCCCGGCAATTCCGCCGAGAGCTCCTTGATTTCGATCTCTTCACCGGCGCTCGCCTGCTCGGTGCAATATTTGAAGACCTGCTTCTTGTAATCATTGCGCTCGGCGGGTTCGAGCTGGCGGCTGTCGCAGTAATCGTCCACCGCCTGCAGCAAGCCTTTATTTTGTACCTTGGCATCCATGCCCTCGCGGGCACCCAGCAAGTCCATGAAAAAGTCCCCCAGCTTGCGGCCGACCCGCCCCTTGCTGAAGGTGATATAACGACGAGAGTCAGGCTGGGTTTTCCACTCGGTCAGATCGATGCGGGCCACCAGGTTGAGTTTGCCGATATCCAGATAATGAATGTGACGCAGGTCCAGCGCCTCGCTGACGGTGACGCTCTCCTTGCCCTCCAGCAGGGCGATCATCAGATAATCGACCCCAACATAGTTGTATTTGGCAATCAGCAGCACGCCCTGTTCATCGAGGGCGTGCTCCACCAGCTGCTTGACCAGCATCTGGGTCAGGGTGATCGAAAAGGGGACGAATTCGGTCTGCTCGCCAAGCAGCTGTTCGAGGGCGATGCGAAAGGCCGGAGACGGCTGTTTGGGAGCCTCTTCACCTTCTGCCAGCTCGGCGACGTCGGCTTCCGGGTCTGCAAAGAAACCGAAGCCCTTGCCACCCTTGCCGTTGTAGATGCGATGCAGTTCTGCCATCAGCCCTTGCACCGCCTCGTCGGCAGGCAGAGTCTGACTGCGGGTATCGGCGTGGGGCTGACCGTCATTGCCGGCGCGCAGGGAGTGAAGAATGATCTTGTCGATATCGAGACTCATGTCACAAAGCCATAGTGTTAGCCGAAAGGGTGAAGTATTATAAGGCGCTTTGAACCGAGATGAACCCAAGATTATGCCCATCGTATCAAAGTACAATAACGAGCAGTTTGACGCCCTGATGAACGACCTGATCACCGCCCTGGAGAAACACAAGGCGCCGGTGGATCTCAGTCTCATGGTGCTTGGCAACCTGACCACCAACATCATCAACGGTATGGCCCCGGCCCAGCGTCAGGCGATCACCGAGAAGTACATCCAGGCGCTCACCGCCTCGGTGGATCATCGCCACGATGCTCACTGAGTTTCTTCGCATTCTTTGATGTTTTTCAAGCAGATGGATCATTATGGTCGAAACCGGCAACCCCTATCGTGATAACGTTTCTCGCCTGATCACCTGGGGGCATTGGTTCTCCTTCTTCAACATCATCCTGGCCATGCTGATCGCGACCCGCTATCTGGGTTCCATCAGCTGGCCATCGACCACGCTCGGGGTCACCTATCTCATCGTCAGCTGGATAGGCCATTTCTCGTTCCTGAGCTTCGTCACCTATCTGCTGACCGTCTTCCCCTTGAGCTTCGTGCTGCCCAGGGAGAAGCCACTGCGCTTCATTTCGGCCATCATCGCCACCCTGGCGCAGGTGCTGCTGCTCATCGACACCCAGGTGTTCCAGCTGTTCAAGTTCCACTTGAATGGCCAGGTGTGGCAACTGCTGCTGGATCAGGCCCAGACCGAAGAGGGCTCTATCTGGAGCATCATCTTCGTCGCCGTGCCCACCATCTTCCTGCTGCAACTGCTGCTGTCGGCCTATGTGTGGCGCAAGATCAACAAGCGCAAGCGCCGCCAGTACGGCAATCAGGTGGGGCTGGCCCTGCTGGTCTGCTTCATGCTGACTCACCTGGTCAACAGCTGGGCCGATGCGACCCTGTATCAGCCCATCACCATGCAGCGCGCCAACTTCCCGCTCTCCTACCCCATGACAGCCCGAAGCTTCCTGGCCAAACATGGCTGGCTCGATCTCGAGCAGTATGAGAAGAAGGCCGAGAACCAGGGCAGCGCCGAACATCGCCTGCTCTATCCCCTGCGCCCTCTCAGCGTGAGTGCCCCGAGCGAGCACAAGAACCTGCTGGTGGTGGTGGTCGACTCCCTGCGGGCCGACATGCTCAACAACATCAACATGCCCAATCTGCAGCGCTATGCGGATCAGCACCTCAACTACAGACGCCATATGAGTGGCGGCAACGATGACGCCATGGGGATGTTCGGCCTCTTCTACGGGCTGCCCGGCCACTACTATGGCGACATCCGTGCCGACAAGCGCCCGCCGGTGCTGTTTGACGAGATGCTGCGCCAGGACTATCAGTTCGGCCTGTTCGGTGCCCTGGAAGACGCCAAGCAATATCAGCAGAGCCTGCTCGCCGGCCTGCGCAAGCAGGTGTTTGTCTCCCGCCAGAGTGATGACACTCGCCTCATCGGCGACTGGCAGCAGTGGCTTGGCACGCGCACCGCGGACAGACCCTGGTTCTCCCTGGTCTATCTCTCGAGCCCGGGAGATTATCAGGTGCCCGCCAGCCTCAAGGGCCCCTTCCAGCCCGAGCTGACCCGGTTCAACCCGGCTACCGCCTACAGACCCGAGAACCTGCAGAAGCTGGAGAATCGCTACAAGAACTCGGTGTTCTACACCGACCAACTGCTGGAGCAGATGCTCTCCCAACTGCAGCAGCAGGGTCTGAGCGAGCAGACCATAGTCGTCATCACCTCCAATCACGGCCAGGAGTTCAACGAAACCCAGAGCAACAGCTGGGGCTATGGCAGCAACTACTCCCCCTATCAGGTGCAGGTTCCCCTGGTCCTCGCCTGGCCCGGCGTCGAGAGCCAGCCACAGGAGCAGGCAAGCAGCCATCTGGATCTGGTGCCGACCCTGATGAAGGGCATGCTGGGGGTACGCAATCCTCCTCGCGACTACAGCACGGGGCGCAGCCTGTTCGACACCAGCCCGCGCAACTGGCTGCTGGCCGGCGATCAGAATGACTTTGCCATCTATCAGGACAACACCATCACCCAGTTCAACAAGCAGGGTGACTTCGAGCTGCTGGATCGCGCCACCTATCGCCCCATCAAGCACGGCACCCCGGACATGGGGGCCATGATCCAGGTGATGAACGAGCTCAACCGCTTCTATCGCACTCCCTAGGTGCTAGCACGGCTCCAATCAGCCCGCCTTCTCGGCGGGCTTTTTATTGCCTCAAGATCCAGGTGGAACGCTCCCTTCCCCTCCCCCGGTCAGCGCCTTTCGCAAACGTATGCCCTGCAACTACTGATTCATCTCTCAAAAAACTCAGTCCGATCAAGATCATAAAACCAAAATGATAATGATTATCAATCGTTGAAGCGAAGGGATTCATCTGCAATAATCCGCGCCCTTCAGGCTTAAATAAAAATCATTATCAACAATGAAAACACTGCTTCACTACTGGCCCATGCTGCTGTCCGGTACAGCCCTGGCCGCCAGCGATCCCGCCGGGACAGATCCCGAACCCAGGGCCCACGAGACCATAGTGGTCAAGGGGCAGCGCATCGAGCAGAAGCTGTCCGATGTCTCAGGCTCCATCACCGTCATCACGGAGGAAGATCTGGATCGCCAGGTCGCCACCGAGCTCACCGACGTGTTCAAGAACGAACCCGGGGTCTCGGTGACCGGCTCCGCCGGTCGGCCGCAGAACATCATCATCCGCGGCATGGGCGGCAACCGGGTGCTCATCATCAAGGATGGGGTGCGGGTCAGCGACGGCTTCGGCGCCGACGACCTCAACGACAAGGTGGGCCGTTTCAGCTTCGATCTCGATGACGTCAAGCAGATAGAGGTCGCCAAGGGTGCCGGCTCCTCCCTGCATGGCTCCGACGCCATCGGCGGCACCATAGTCATCTCCACCAAGCAGCCGGAGGACTACCTGCAGGGGCAGGATGCTTATCTGGACAGCAAGGTGCTGCAGGACGGCAGCAGCGACAAGCAGAAGCTGAGCGCCACCGGCGCCGCCCGGGTACTGGATAGCGAGCACCTGCTGCGGGTCTCCGGCTGGCAGGGGCACGAGACCGCCAACTATGACGAGAGCCGCATCCCGGCGGATCTGGACGGCCTCAGCGCCTCCACCAGCTCCCGCTTCCCGTTAAGCGATCACCACCTGCTGCGCCTGGAGCTCGACTACTTCGAGGACAACGCGGAGCGGGATCAGGGACCGCGCGAAGTGCCCCAGCCCGACGGCAAGTGGCAGGTGCGCCAATACCACGAGCAGGGCAGCCAGCGCACCCAGGGGGGCAAGCTTGGCTGGGAGGCGAGCGATCTCGGCAGTCTGCTGGCGGATCAGTTCACCTGGAGCCTCTATGGCAACCACTCCAAGAACAGCGCCAACAAGCGCAGCCTGCTGCAAAACGACCTGCTGAGCGGCTATCCCCGCTACCGCAGCGAGCGGGAGCTCTCCACCTTCACCGAAGAGAGGGTCGGCAGCGAGCTGGACGTGCGCCGGGATCTCGTCACCGGCGCCATCGCCCACAAGCTGAGCTACGGCGTCGAGCTGGAGCGTACCCGCCACGAGCGGCCGGTGGAGAAGCTGAGCCTGGAGGCGGGGGTACCCCAGCCCAGCCAGTCCGAGCCCTTCAGCAGTGCCCGCACCGACCGGGCCGGCGTCTGGCTCGGCGACGTGGCGACCCTGGGCCGGTGGCAGTTCACCCCCACCCTGCGCATGGATCACCAGTGGCTGCGCCCGCAGGATGGCAATCAGGGCGAGAACCACAGCTGGCATCTCTCCCCGAGCCTGGCCACCAGCTACCGTGTCAACGAGCAGTGGCGCAGCTGGCTCAGCTATGCCAACGGCTTTCGGGCCCCCTCCTACGACAAGGTGTACGGCAACATTCCCCACTACTTCGCCCTGCCGCCATTCCAGATCATCGCCAACACGGATCTGAAGGAGGAGACCAGCCACAGCCTTGAGTGGGGGCTCAGCGGCGAGGGGGAGAACTGGAGCATCAAGCCGGCCCTCTTCTACAACCGCTACTACAACTTCATCGACTGGCGCGAGGTGGGGCTGCGCCTGAGTGACGGCGTCATCCTGCGCCAGTACCGCAACGTGGCCAAGGCCGAGACCTGGGGCGCGGAAATCGCCGCCAGCTACTGGCTGACCCAGGAGTGGGAGCTGGCCACCAAGCTCGGCTGGGTCGACGGGGAAGACAGCCAGGGCGAGGCTCTGCGCACCCTGACCCCGCTGGAGGGCAACACTCGCCTCAGCTACCAGACCCATGACTGGAGCCTGGGGGTGCAGGCGGACTACGCCGCTGCCATGAGCCGGGTGCCCAGCTGCGGCAACAGCCTGACCAAGAGCCAGGATGCCTGCCTCACGAGCGCGGGCTGGTTCAGTCTCGCCATGACGGCGGACTGGCTGATCACCGATGCCCTCAAGGTCAACCTCAAGCTCGATAACCTGTTCGACACCCGCTACACCCGCTATCAGGACGTGGCCGGGCTGGAAGCCGGTACCGACGCCTCCCTCTTCACCCAGAGCGGCCGCACCTTGAGTGCCAGCCTGCGCTACACCTTCGTGGGGATCTGATGCACAGCCTGCTTGTACTGGCCAGCCTGCTGGCCACCCCGGCCCCTGCCGCCCCGCTTCCTGAGGCAACCCAGGAGGCAGCGCCCCTTATCCCCGAGCGTCCACAACTGATGAAAGGGGTGATAGCCCGCCTCGATCCCTATGGCGGCTGGCGTGACGACAGTCGCCGCGCCCCCGAGCTGCTGGCGCTGCTGCGCGAGCAGAATCGCTGGACCGACGAGCAACTCGCCGCCCAAAAGCCCCTCGAAACAACGCTGCAAGGGGAGTGGCAGGCCAGGGAACGGGGCGAGCCCCTGCCAAAGGAGTGGCTGACTCAGGCGGGCAGCCAATGGCGCATGGAGGCGGACGGCAGCCTGTGGCAGCGCAGCGACGCCCGCGACGCCCCCCGCCAGCGGCTGGCCCCCCGTCAGCCCGATCAGGGTTACTACGAGATTGCCGCCTGGGCCCTGCACCCGGATGGCCGCCTGCTTGCCCTGGCCGAAGACAGCCGTGGGGACAGGGACTACCGCATCACAGTGCTGGATCTGGCGAGCGGCGAGACGCTCACCACCCTGGCGCACCGGGCCAGCGATCTGCTCTGGAGCCTGGATGGCAAGACCCTCTACACCATTGCCAACGAACCCCGCACCCTGCGCCCCTGGCAGCTGTGGGCCTGGCAGGCCGGCAAGGAGTCGCTGGTGCACCGGGAGGCCGATCCCGCCTGGCTGCTCAGCCTCTATCGCACCACGGACAACCGCCACCTGGTGCTGCAGAGCAACAACCACGACAGCTCGGAGCAATACCTGCTGGATGAGGGCGGCCCGAGCCTGCTCAGGGCCCGTGAACATGGGCTCGAATACTACCTGGATACCCAGGGGGAGAGGGTGCTTGTCAAGAGCAACCGGGACGGGGCCATGGGGCTTTATCAGGCGCCCAGCCTAACGAGCCTGGCGACTGATCCCTGGCAGCCCCTCTGGTCCGGCGAGGGCCGGGAGCTCGAGAAGTGGCGCCTGTTTGCCCGCCACACAGTGCTGCAATACCGCAAGGCAGGGGACGACTGGCTCGATGTGCTGGATGCAGGGGGCAAGCTGACCCACAGCCTGGCGCTCACCGAAGGGGCCGGCACGGCCTGGATCCAGGGGGCCCATGATCCCGCCAGCCAGCAGATCCTGATCCGCCGCCAGGGCATGGCCGAGGCGCCGCACCAGCGCTGGCTGGATCTCGCCTCCGGTCAATGGCAAGCCGCTGACAAACCGGTCGCGAGCCCCCTCTATCAGAGCGAGCGGCGCTGGGTCGTCGGCAAGGACGGCGTCAAGGTGCCTGTCTCCCTGGTGTGGCGCAAGGACATCCAGGCGCCCAAGGCGCTGCTGCTCTACGGCTATGGCGCCTACGGCACCCCCATGCGCCCCTACTACCAGCCCCAGGTGTTGAGCCTGCTGGATCGCGGCTTCGTCTACGCCATCGCCCACGTGCGCGGCGGGGGCCTGCTGGGGGAGGCGTGGTACAAGGAGGGTCGCGGCCAGCGCAAGCAACACAGCGTGGACGATTTTCTGGCGGTGGCAGCCAGCCTGGCCCGGGATCCCGCCATCGATCCGAACCGGCTGTTCGCCATGGGGGGCAGCGCCGGCGGCCTGCTGGTGGCGGCGGCCCTCAATCAGGCACCGACCCGCTTCGCCGGGGCCGTGTTGCAGGTCCCCTTCGTCGACCTGCTCGGCACCATGCAGGATCCCGAGCTGCCCCTCACCCGCCAGGAGTACGGGGAGTGGGGCAATCCGGCCATCCCGGCCGACTATGCGGTCATGCGCCGCCTGAGCCCCTACGACAACCTGCACGCGGCCCCCTACCCGCCCCTCTATGTGACGGCCGGGCTGCACGACAGCCAGGTGCCCTACTGGGAGCCGCTCAAGTGGCTGGCCCGCCTGCGGGCCCACAGCACAGGGGCCGGTCCCTATCTGCTGCACACCGAACTCGACGGCGGCCATCTCGCCAGTGCGGGTACCGCGCAGCAGAAGGCTGCCCGTGAATATGCCTTCCTGCTCTCCCTGGCTGGGGTCCGTCACTGATGTCCGCATTCACCTTTTCTGTTTTGGAGTCACCCATGAAACCCTCCTCCCTGGCCCTCTGGCTGGCGGCAACCCTGCTCCCCCAGCCCCTGCTGGCGGCCGAGCTGCAGTTTGTCGATGAGCCCCCCCTGACCACCACGCCCCAGGCCTGGCTGGAGCAGCGCCTCGGCGTGACGCTCGCCCCCGACTACGACAGGGCCAGCCTGCTCGGCCATCACCATAGCTTCCGCATGCTGGTCAACGGCCTGCCGGTGGCCACCACCCAGGCCGCCGTCAGCATAGACGGCGCCGGCAGACCCTGGCGCCTCTATCACAATCTGCGCCCCTTGCAGAGCACCGCGCCCGGCTGCGATGCCAGCACCAGCCTGGATCCCCTGCTGGACCAGCTGCGCGCCGACGGCAGCCGGATAGACCCGCTGGGGCCGGTCGAAGCCTGGTACTGGCGCGACGGCGACACCCTGGTGCCGGCCCTGCGCCAGCGGGTGAGCGAGCACAAGGAGGGCAATGCCAAGGCCACCCGGATCCAGCTGTTTGCCACTTGCGAGGGGGACCGCGAGCTCGGCCGCTGGGGCGATCAGGCGAGCACCCAGGCGCAGCGTACCCCCGATGCGGGAGATCAGCGCGTCCTGGCACGG
Source organism: Aeromonas sp. Marseille-Q7275 (assembly GCF_965119515.1). Classification (NCBI taxonomy): domain Bacteria; kingdom Pseudomonadati; phylum Pseudomonadota; class Gammaproteobacteria; order Aeromonadales; family Aeromonadaceae; genus Aeromonas; species Aeromonas sp. Marseille-Q7275. Next base: position 37,921 of record NZ_CBCPLW010000010.1, on the reverse strand, counting down.
GTGTTCGATCCCGATCCCCGCACCCAGTTGCAAGACGCCAGCCTGGTCTGGCACGAGGCTCTGGTACTGGCGGATGCCGCCTATCAGGACAAGGTCTCCCTGCCGGTCAGCCTGCAGGGCTCGGACTATGTGCTGAGCGGCCCCCATGCCAGGGTGGTGGATGCCATCGAGCCCACCACCGCCCCCTACGGGACAGACAGCCAGCAGGCCTTTCGCCTGACCCGGGACGACCCGGGCTTTGCCGACATCAACGCCTACTACCACCTGGATCTCGCCCAGCGTCACCTCAAGGCCCTCGGCTTCACCGACCTCATCCCCGGCGCCCTCGACGTCGACACGGACGCAGGCTATCAGGACAACTCCCTCTACGATCCGTTCGAGCGCAGGCTGGAGCTGGGCCGCAGCGGCGTCCCCGATGCCGAGGATCCCATGGTGATCTGGCACGAGTTCGGCCACGGGGTGCAGCACCACATAGTGCCGGATCTCGGGGAAGAGGGGGACTGGGGCGCCATCGGCGAGGGCTTCGGCGACTTCCTGGCCGCCAGCCATCGCCAGCGCAGCGAGGCGGGCCGCCAGTTCGAGCCCGCCATGGTGTTCAACTGGGATGCCCGCTTCACCGACCGCACCCCGCGCCAGCTGGATGATGCTCGGGCCCGCTACCACCCGGACTACAACTACCCGGCCCACCGCACCATCAACGGCAGCAACGGGGATCAGCTGTGGGGCACCCCGCTGTTCCAGGCCCTGCTGGCGTCTGTGGCCGAGCACGGGGAAGGGGCGCGGGACGAGTTCGATCGCCTCGTCATCGAGTCTCACTTCGGCCTGGGGCCCGCCATCCGCATGCCGCAGCTGGCCCGCATTACCGTGGACACGGCGGCGCGCCTCTATCCGGCGCGCTCCTATGCTCGCCATCTGGAGCAGGCGTTTCGCCAGCACGGGCTGCTGCAGGCCCCCGTCAACGTCGCCCTGGCCGAGGGCAGCGCCCTTGCGCTGGGGCAGCGTCAGTCGGTGCAACTGGACCTCAGCAACGCCGGCAGCACCCCGGTGACCCTCAACGCCCTGACCCTGTCCCTGCCCGCCGGCCTGCAGGCCGATCCCCTGGCCTGGTCAGCGACCACCCTGGCGGCCGGCGCCAGCCTCACCACCACAGTGCGACTGCTGGCCGCCAGCCCGCTGGCCTGTGGCGACGAGGTGAGCCTGCCGGTGAGCCTCGCCATGAGCGGCACCAGCCCGACCGAGCGTCAGTGGCAGCAGACCCTCACCCTGCCCATAGGCACCCCCGTCATCAGCCGGGCCAACGGCCAGCCGCTGACCCTCAAGGATGCCCAGAGCGAGGAGGTGCGCGGCATCAGCGAAACCAGCCTGGTGCTTGAGAAGAGCGACGCCCGGGTGAGCGATCGCCTGCAGCTGAACCTGGACTTGCAACACCAGGCCCTGGATGAGCTGGAGATCTGGCTCAACTCCCCCTCAGGCACCCGCATCCAGATCTGGGACAAGGGATACAGCCCGTTGCCACGGCTCAAGGGGGTCTTCCCCACCGAGCTGCTGCCCCTGCAGCCCTTCACCCCCCTGGTGGGAGAGCCGCTGGCCGGTCGCTGGACCCTGGAGGTGGTGGACAGCAAGCCGGGCCATCAGGGGCGCATCAACGGCTGGAGCATCAGCCAGCGCACCGGCGCCCAGTGTGGTGAGCCCGTCGCCCCGCCGGATGACGGCATCATCCACTTCGACACCGCGGACAGCAGCGGGGGCGGCACTGTCAACCTGCTCTGGCTGCTGCCGCTCGCCCTCTGGCGCCGCCTCTGCCGTCGCGGCTGATCCATCCCCATAAAAGCAAAGAGGGGCCAAGGCCCCTCCAAGGACAAGAAATGAAGATAAGAATGACCCCGCTGGCCTGTCTGCTGGCCCCCCTGCTCAGCGCCTGTGGTGGTGGCGGATCCGATGAGGCGCCCCTGACCGCGCCGGACTACCGTCTGACGGTCAACCTGCCCGCAGTGGGCACCCTGTGCGTCAACCTGAACCAGAACGACAACTGCGAGCCAGGCGAGCCCGTGGTCAGTGGCGAGGCTGGCGCGCGCCAGTTGAGCGCCAGCGCCCCCGGCCTGCTCACCAGCCCCTTGCTGTTCCTCCCCCGGGATCCGGACGCCCTGACCCTGACCCACCCGGCGGCGCGCCTGGACGATCAGCACCTCACCCCCACCCCCTTGAGCACGCTGCTGCAGACCCGGGTCGCGGACGGGATACCGCCTGCCCAGGCCCTGGCCGAGCTGCTGCTCGCCCTTGCGCCCCTGCAACCGGATCAGGGACTCGCGGCCCTGGTGCAGCTGGAGGAGTTCAACAGGGCTCTGGAGGCGCTCGCCCTGGCGACACGGGATGACGCCGCCAGCCTGCCCGGTCTCGCCACCGGCGAGCGCCAACGCCAGATCTGGCAGGGGCTGGTCACCCTGCTGCCCGAGCTCGCCCGCCACTTTGCCGCAAGCCCCGAGCTCCTGAGCCAGCAGGCCAGACTCGCCGCCGTGCTGATGCAGCAGCAACCCCGGGCGTTGGTGACCGCCAGCGGCGTCACCACCTACACGGACGGGGTGGATTACCTGCTGACCCAGGAGCCTGCGGATCACCCGGGCCAGGAGGCGAGCCTGGGCCAGGCGCCCCTGCGCTATCGCAAGCTGGACGGCAAGGGGCAGCCCCTGGCGGACAATGCCGACGAGTGGGAGTGCGTGGAGGATCTCAACACCGGCCTCATCTGGGAGAAGAAGCTCGATGATCCGGACAGTCCGCGGGATCTGCACAAAGTCTTCGCCTGGGAGTTTGGCAACTATCACCCCAGTCAGGCGGAGCTGGATTATGCCTGCCCCGAGGGGGAAGCTATCTGCTCCACCGAGCAGTATCGCCAATGGCTCAATGGACAACGACTCTGCGGCATAGGACACTGGCGCCTGCCCACGGCCCAGGAGCTAGGCAGCCTGCAACACTACGGCTCCCTCGCCCGCCAGGATGGCAAGCGGGTCAGCCTGGATGTGCGCTACTTCCCCGACGTCGGTCCCTCGAGCGGCGACTTCGATGGCAGCTACTGGACCCAGACCCTGACCCCATCCCGGCGCCTCGAGAGCGTCCCCATCGCCGTCATCAGCCCTCTGTTCCTGGGGGAGGATGCGGGCACCGATTACCCCTATGGCGTCCAGAACGAAAATGAAATCAATGCCATACAACTGCGCCTTGTGGCCGAGGTAACCCGATGAACAAGTATCTTCTGACCCTGCTGCTCACCCTGTGCAGCCCCCTGGCACTGGCCATCGCCATCTGCGACGACAGCCTGCCGCGCACCAGCCCAAGCTCCCGCTTCCTGGATCGCGGCAACGGCACCGTCACCGACCGGGCTTCCGGCCTCACCTGGATGCGCTGCCAGCTCGGCCAAAGCTGGCAGAATGGAAGCTGCAGCGGCGAGCCGACCCGGCTCTACTGGCAGCAGGCCCTGCTGACCGCAGAGCGGATCCGCACCGAGCCGAGCCATGCCCTCCACGGTTTCGGCGGCCACACCGATTGGCGCCTGCCCACCATCAAGGAGCTCATCAGCATACTGGAGTCCGCCTGCTACAAGCCGGCATTGAACGAGACCCTCTTCCCCCGCGCCATGGCCGGGGACGGCAAGGAGGTGAACGACGGCTATGTCTACCTCTGGTCCTCGACCCCGGTGCCCGCCAGCAAGGGCGTCGCCTATCTGGACATCACCAGTGGTGCCGTCGGCATGCGGGCCCCCGGCTCCTGGGCAAAGCAGGTGCTGCTGGTAAGGTGAGCAGTCCGGGCGGGGACTCCCCTGCCCGGTTTTCCCCCGAATGGCCCCTTTGGGGTGGAAGGCGTCAAAAAAGCATCAAATTACGTCACCCTGTGCCGGTTCAGGCTGGTTTTGCGCGCCGGAGCGCTGGCGTGAAACGGGCAGAGCGGTTAGTCTAGCGGCGTTGAACCAATCCCATGAGGTACAGATGAAAACTGTATTGCGTTTTAGCCTGCTGGGCGCCTTGTTACTGGGCGGCCATGCCTTCGCCGCCGAACCGAAAAAATTTGATATCAGCATGTTCCCTGCCGCCGAAGTGAACCAGGAACGTGTCGTGATCCGCCTGCCGGAAGTCGAAAACGAAGCCGACATGATGGTCGAGCTGCAAGTGGGCAAGAAGATGCTGGTGGACTGCAACCTGCCCCGCTTCGCCGGCAACCTGGAACAGCACAGCGTCAAGGGCTGGGGCTACAACTACCTGACCCTGGGCCAGGTCTCGGGTCCTGTCAGCACCCTGATGGCCTGCCCGGATGGCCAGAAGAAAGAGAGCTTCGTCCAGATCTATGGTCAGGGCTTCTTCGTGAACTACAACTCCAAGCTGCCGTTCGTCATCTATGTGCCGCAGGAGTATGAAGTGCGCTACCGTCTGTGGCGTGCCGACAACCTGGCGCAGCCAGCCATGATTGAATGAGTGCCCGACGCTCAGGTTCAGCCAATCCATGAACAAATAGAGGCGCCGTATGGCGCCTTTGTTTTATTGTTTTCACCCCGCAGAGACCGGGTCCAGCTGTACAAAACCTGACATAACTCCACTATTTTTCAGGCTTTTTGTGCTGTGGACCGCAAAATCCTCCCTCGGGATGAGATAAAGGTCGTTCGATAAAAGATATTTATTAACATAGTAAGAAAATTGATTTTGCACTCTGCGACGGCCTGATGATACTTGCCCGCAAAGGTCAAACTAACCAGAACAAGAGCACTATGAGCTTCGAATCAGACAAGCGTTTCAACGACTTCAAACATTTTCCCCGTGGCCTGCGTCGCAGTGGCGAATTCACCGTGGCCGAAGCGGACAGTCTGGAAAAGTACGGCACAGTGATGCTGGCGCTCTATCAGGGCAACCTGGCCCCCCGCGATGACGTAGAAAGCGCCTTCATCGAGCAGGTCAAGTCTGGCGCAGCCGGCAGCAACCCCCACGCCAAGGTATGGTTCAAGTACCTGAAGGTGATTGGTCCCAAGCGGGTGCACCGTCTGTGCACAGTCGCGGGTGGCGCCAATGAGGATGCGGGCGGCAGCTTTGAGGGCGGTGGCGGCGGTGGCAGCGACGAGTCCCTCGATTAATGGATACCGAGCTGCTTCGGACCTTTATCGAGGTCAGCAAGACCCGGCATTTTGGCCGGGCTGCCGAGAATCTCTACCTGACCCAGTCGGCGGTCAGCTTTCGGATCCGCCAGCTCGAGCAACAACTCGGGGTCAGCCTGTTTGCCCGCCATCGCAACAACATCCGTCTGACCGCCTCCGGTGAGCGTCTGCTGCCTTACGCAGACGCCATCTTGCATACCCTGGGCCGCGCCAAGCAGGACGTGGCCCTCTCCCCCGGTTTCAGTCAGCAGCTCGCCATAGGTGCACCCGCGGTGTTCTGGGAGCTCGACTTCAATGACTGGCTCAACCACGTCTATGCCCTGGCCCCCGGTCTCGCGGTGCGGCTCGAGACGGCGTCTCGCGAGCACCTGTGCCGCCAGTTGCTGGAGCGCTCCCTCGATCTCGCCCTGCTCTCCGAGCCGACCAAGATAGACGAGATAGCCCTGCATCCCATAGGCGAGCTGGTGTTCGAGCTGGTGAGCCGGGAGCCGGCCGCCAATGCGGACAGCCTGATGCAGATGCCCCATATTCACCTCGACTGGGGCACCAGTTTCGAGCCCCCCTCCAGCCGGTTGCAGAGCCTGCAGAAGACCCCGGTGCTGCACTCGAGTTCGGCCAGCATGGCGCTGCAGTTCGTGCTGGCCAACGGGGGCGCCGCCTATCTGCCGCGGCGCATGGTGAGCCCCTTCCTGGAGCAGGGACAACTGCACCTGGTGGAAGGGGGACAGGCGCTGAGCCGCCCGCTCTATCTCGCCTATCTGGATAAATCCGATCGCCGTGAGCTCATCGATCAGCTGCTCACCCTGCCGCTGGGTTGGGATGGCGCCGATCTGCGGCTGCCATCGGCCGAGTAGTCGGGCCTCAGCCTGATCAGCATGAAAAAAAGGGGCCAAGCGGCCCCTTTGTCATGATTGCGTGCCGTCAGACATGGTGACGACGGTCGTTGGCCTGGGCCAGCAGGGTGCGACTCTCGCGCAGGAACTCGTCGGCATGTTCGCCGAAGAAGCTGGAGACTTGCGAGAAGGCCTCGATGAAGCCGTCCCTGTCCCCCCGTTCCAAGAGCCCCAGCGCCTCGCCGAAGTTCTGGTAGTAGCGGCGGATCATCGCGAGGTTCTGCGGTGACGAGAGGATGATGTCGGCATAGAGGTGGGGATCCTGGGCAAACAACCGCCCCACCATGGCGAGCTCCAGCCGGTAGATGGGGGAGCTCAAGGCAAGCAGGCGGTCGATGTTGGCCTGCTCCCGGGAGAGGTGCCAGCCGTAGGCGAAGGTGGCGAAGTGGCGCAGCGCCTGGATGAGGGTCATGGCCTCGTCGTGAGCCTTGGCCTCCACCTGTTGCAGCCGTGCGCCCCAGATGGTCATCTGATCCAGCAGCCACTGGCTGGCGGCGGGGTCGCGACCCTGGCAGCAGACGATCACCTGCTTGGCGAGGCTCGCCACATCCGGCCCGAACATGGGGTGCAGCCCCAGCACAGGCCCCTGGTGCACCGCCAGCATGTGATCGAGCGGCGCCGCCTTCACGCTGGTCACATCCACCAGCAGGCAATCCGCAGGCAGCTTGCCGAGCCGGTCGATGATCTGGCAGGTGATGTCGATGGGCACCGCCACCATCACCAGCCCCGCATCGGCGAGGATCTCGTCGGCGCGCGGCCAGTCCCCCTGCTCCAGGGTCTCGACCCGGTAGCCGGAGAGGCCGAACATCTGGCCGAACAAGCGGCCAAGCTGACCCTGGCCGCCGATGATGACCACCTTACCAAGATCCGGCTTCATGCACTTGAAGTGGTTCTCCTTTTCGCTGGCGGATTCCAGAATATAGGATTCGCGCATCACCCGGCGCAGCACATCCTCGATAAGATCCCCGGGCACCCCCAGCAGTTCGGCCTCGGCCCGGCGGCGGGCCAGCATGCTCGCCTCCCTGTCCGGTGCATAGATGGGCAGGCCGTGGCGGCTCTTCACTTCACCCACTTCCCCCACCAGGGCCAGACGGGCGGCCAGCAGATCAATCAGCTGCCTGTCCACCGCATCTATCTTGTCCCTGAGGGCATTCAACTCTTCAGCCATATCCAGTCCCTGCCGGCGCCGCAGGCGGCGGCGCCCTGTGATTCAAGAGGCAACAAGGTATCACTGCGTGGGCAGTGATACCTCTATGGTTCAATCAGTTACGACAAGATACCACGACTTACGGCGCGGTTCTGCCCTTGAGCGGCGCCGCCAGCTGGCTGTGGCAGCGGGCCAGCAGCGCATCCGTGGTCTCCCAGTCGATGCAGGCATCTGTGATGGAGACGCCGTAGCGCATCTCGCACTTGGGCTGCTCGCTGGACTGGTTGCCCTCGAACAGGTTGGATTCGAGCATCACCCCTATGATGGAGCGGTTGCCCTCCTGGATCTGGTGGATGACGTTGTCCGCCACCTTGGGCTGCAGCCGGTGATCCTTGCTGGAGTTGCCGTGGCTGCAATCCACCACCAGGCCGGGCAGCAGGCCCGCCTTTTCCAGCGCCTCTTCCGCCAGCGACACATTGACGGAGTCGTAGTTCGGGTGCTTGCCGCCGCGCAGGATCACGTGGCCATCCGGGTTGCCCTGGGTCTGCAACAAGGCGACCTGGCCCTGCTGGTTGATCCCCATGAAGGCGTGGGGGCTGGAGGCCGCCTGCAGCGCATTGATGGCGGTACCCAGGTTGCCGTCGGTGCCGTTCTTGAAGCCGACCGGCATGGAGAGACCGGACGCCATCTCCCTGTGGGTCTGGGATTCGGTGGTACGGGCGCCGATGGCCGACCAGGAGAAGAGCTCGGCCAGGTATTGGGGGCTGATGGGATCCAGCGCCTCGGTCGCCAGCGGCAACTCCAGCTCGGCGAGCCAGCAGAGCAGCTCCCGGGCGCGGTGCAGCCCCAGCTCCACGTCGAAGGTGCCGTCGAGGTTCGGATCGTTGATAAAGCCCTTCCAGCCGACCGTGGTGCGTGGCTTCTCAAAGTAGACCCGCATGACAATGTAGAGAGAGTCCTGGTAGGCATCATGCAGCGCTTTGAGTCTGGTTGCGTACTCTTTGGCGGCGTCCATGTCGTGGATGGAGCAGGGTCCACAGATCACCAGCAGGCGGTGATCCCGACGGTGGATGATGTCGGCTATGGTATTGCGGGCCCCTTGCACGAATGCCAGCGCCTTGTCGGAGATGGGCAGCTTCTCCTTAAGCTGGGCAGGCGTGATCATCACTTGTTCGGACTGGATATGGATGTTGTTCAGGGGGTCTCTTTGCATTTTCTCATTCTCTCTACTGTATTTAAGCCAATTGCGCCAAAGTGTATTTATTTATTTACACAAGTCAGCGCTTTGTTACGCAACCGCCCTCACCTTACCAAGGAAAAACAAACAATCAAGTGAAACTAGCGGTGTAGTGCATCAATAGATGGATTAATGACCACTACCGTGACCAAAACAGCCAGAAAGTAGCGCGTGAGAGGCCCCCTGCACCACGAAAATCGTAAACAAATAATTACACCCTGTACCTCGTCACGCCCTGGCCAACCTGCCGCCATAAAAAAGCGGGGCACCTGGCCCCGCTTGCGTTCCCGTGTTGCTCTTCTTTTATTATTTGCCGTGGGCCTTGATGACCGCCACCGCCTTGTCGGGGAAGTCGCTGAACACCCCGTCCACATCCGCCTGATAGAGGAAGATGTTGAGCAGGTCGGTGAAGTCTTTCGCATAGGCCGGGATCTGCCCCTCATCCTGACGGAAGGTATAGGGGTGTACCTTGAGACCGGCGGCGTGGGCCTCCTTCACCATATTGGTAAACACAGGTTTGCCCGGGGTGCCCGGCTCGGTGACTATCATCGGCTTCCAGGGGCCAATGCCGTCGGCGTAGCCGGCTATGGTCTTCATGGCACCCGGCTTGAACATCCAGCCATAGTCGTAGGGGGTCGCCTTGCCCTTGGCGTCGTAGACCATGGTCTCGTTCCAGTCGGTCTCGGCCATCAGCTGCACCAGCTTCAAGTCCATGCCGAGGGCCGGCATCAGCTCGGTGTCGATGCGTTTGAGCTCATCCACGTCGAAGCTCTGCAGATAGACCTTGTCGCTCTTGCCGGTGTAGCCGTACTCCTTGAGCACGGTAAGCACCGCCTTGGAGATGTCCTTGCCCTCGTGGCGGAACAGCCAGGGGGCTTTTATCTCCGGATAGATGCCGATCTCTTTGCCGGTGCTCTTGTTGAGCCCCTGGATCATCTCTATCTCTTCCTGGAAGGTGTGGATCTTGAAGCTCGACTTCCACAGCGGGAAGCGGGCCGGATAGACGGGCACCTGCTTGCCCCCCACCAGCTGGAACGGCTCCGTCATGCGCAGGGAGCGCACCTCGGCCAGGGTGAAATCCACCACATAGTAGCGGCCGTCCGGGCGGGCACGGCCGGGGAAGCGCGTCGCCACATCCGTGATGCCGTCGAGGAAGTGATCGTGCATCACCACCAGTTGGTCATCCCTGGTCATCACCAGATCCTGCTCCAGATAGTCGGCCCCCATGCCATAGGCCAGCGCCTTGGACTCCAGGGTGTGCTCGGGCAGGTAGCCGGAGGCGCCGCGGTGGGCGATCACTATCTTGCCGTCATCTGCGGCCAAGGCGGGCAATGCGAGGGCAACCCCGAGGCCAAGGGCCACCAGGGAGAGGTGAGGTTGTTTCATAAGAACGGCTCTTTGTTATTGTTTATTGGATGTAGGTAGTTGTTATAGCAGAGGTTTATTGCAGTTTAACGGCGGGCGGCAAGGGCCGCCCGCTTCTTCATCAGCTTGCCTTGGGCAGGGCGTGATGGTGTTGCTCCAGCCAGGCGTGCAGTTGCTGCTGCTCGGCATCACAGAGGCGCAGCCCCAGCTTGCTGCGGCGCCACAGTATATCTTCCATCGAATGGGCCCACTCGCGGCTGATCAGATAGCGCACTTCGGATTCATACAGTCCGGCACCAAAGTGCTGGCCGCGCTCCTCGTGCAACCAGAGACGGGCATGACTGCCATAGGCCTCGGCGATGCGGCGGGCGCTGCGCTCGTCCAGCCAGTCGAATTCGAGCATGTAGGCGCGGGCCAGCTCTGTGGTGGAGCAGTCGAACTCGCCGCCGGGCAGACGGCTGGTAGCGGTCCAGTCCTCCCCCATCTGGCTGAACCAGGGTTTGAGCTTGTTGCAGGCGGCCTGGGCCAGCTTGCGATAGGTGGTGAGCTTGCCGCCAAACACCGACAAGAGCGGCGCCCCATCGGATTCGCCGGAGAGCTCAAGGGTGTAGTCGCGCGTCACCGCCTGGGGAGAGTCGGACTCGTCATCGCACAGGGGCCGCACCCCGGCATAGGTCCAGATGACCTCGGAGGGGGCAATCTGGCGGGTGAAATGGGCGTTGACCACCTTGCACAGGTAGCTGATTTCGGCCTCGCTGATCTTCGCCTCCCGCGGGCTGCCATGGTGCTCCACGTCCGTGGTGCCGATGAGGGAGTAGTCCTGCTGGTAGGGAATGACGAAGACGATGCGGTTGTCCTCGTTTTGCAGGATATAGGCCTCTTCGCGCTCATGGATGCGCGGCACTATGATGTGGCTGCCCTTGATGAGGCGGATGCCGCGAGGGGATTTCTCGTGCAGGCTCTCGTCATAGAAGGTCTTGACCCAGGGACCGGCCGCATTGACCAGGCCACGGCAGGTGACGTTGAACTGCTCGCCCCCTTCCCGCTCCAGGGTCAGGGTCCAGTGCTTGGATCCGCGCACCGCCTTGACGCAGCGGGTGCGGGTCTGCACATCGGCGCCCTTGTCCCGGGCCATCATGGCGTTGAGCACCACCAGGCGGGCGTCGTCGACCCAGGCGTCCGAGTACTCGAACCCCTTGTTGATGCCGCTCTTGAGGCCATCTTGCGGCAGGAAGCGCAGGCCGCAGCTCCCCTTGAGCTTGTCGCGCTTGGCCAGGTTGTCGTAGAGGAAGAGGCCGGCACGGATCATCCAGGCCGGGCGCAGGTGCGGGCGGTGCGGCAGCCGGAAGCGCATGGGACGGGCGATGTGCGGCGCCATGCCGAGCAGCACCTCCCGCTCCGCCAGCGCCTCTTTCACCAGCCTGAATTCGTAATGTTCGAGATAGCGCAAGCCGCCGTGGATCAGCTTGCTGGAGTTGGACGAGGTGGCCGAGGCGAGATCCTGTGCCTCGAACAGCGCCACCTTCAGCCCCCGCCCCGCCGCATCCGCCGCAATGCCGACCCCGTTGATGCCGCCGCCGACGACGACCAGATCATAATGTTCGCTCATGTTCACCTACTTTCTTATTTTGTGTTCGCCATGCCGGCAATGTTTGATTTCGCTCATATTAGAACATGAAAAACCAATAAACGAACATTTCGTGAGAGAAATGTGATCGCGATTGTTCTGACAATGCTAAAAATGCTGCCGGTCGGTGACAAAGTGCCACCCCAAGCCCTCGCCATAGTCCCTACTGCCAAGGCGAATCTGCCGCAACGGATGCTGGCGCGACTGGCCGAGGCCGAAGGAGCCAAGCTCTGAAGCTGAGATTGCCCAGAGGCAAACCACCTGGGACGAGAGGATAGCCGTTGTTTTTAGCTCAAGCAGGCAGCGGCCAGCCGAGACGGCGCCACAGGGACAGAAGGAGAGAGGCTGCAGGGGCAAGGCGCCCCGCATGGAGAAGGCCCCGTGAGAGAGCAGCAAGAAAGCGGCCGCCTGACGGCGGCCTGATGCTAGTGCGGCGTGGGGAGACTCAGCAGATGTGGCAGGCTATCTGATGCTGGGACATCAGTCGCATCAGCTTCTCAGGCGGCTCCTGATCCGTGAACAGGGCGTGGATCTGGTTGAGGTTGCCGAGGTTGACCATGGCATTGCGCCCGAACTTGGTGTGGTCGGCGGCCAGGAACACCTGGCGGGAGTGGGCGATGATGGCCTGGGCTATCTTCACCTCGTGGTAATCGAAATCGAGCAAGGAGCCGTCGTTGTCGATGCCGGAGATGCCGATGACGCCATAGTCCATGCGGAACTGGCCGATGAAGTCACGGGTCGCCTCCCCGACGATGCCGCCGTCCCGGTTGCGGATCTCGCCACCGGCGATGATGACGGTGAAGTCATCCTTGGCGGTGAGTATGCTGGCGACGTTGAGGTTGTTGGTGACCACGCGCAGCTCCCTGTGATCCAGCAGGGCGCGGGCGATGGCTTCCGTGGTGGTGCCGATGTCGATGAAGAGCGACGAGCCGTCCGGAATATTGGCGGCCACCTCGCGGGCGATCCGCTCCTTCTCCTTGAGCTGCATCACCTTGCGGGCGCTGTAGGCGGTATTGACTGTACTCGAATGCAATGAGGCCCCGCCGTGATGGCGCCTTATCTTGTTCTGCTCGGCGAGATCGTTCAGATCCCGGCGAATGGTCTGGGGGCTGACGTCAAAATGGGTCACCAGATCGTCGGTCGAGACAAAGCCCTGCCTTGTCAGAACGTCCAGGATCTCCAGATGTCGTTGGGTTTGCTTCACGCTTGCACTCCGCTTGAGAGACGAAAAAAGGCCCCGGCATTGCGGGGCCTTTGGCAGTGTACCCTATCCCTTTTCGGACTGATAAGGGCAGGATCACGTTTTATGCCTTGTCGGCAGCGGCCTTCTTGGCAGCGACGGCGATGTTCTCGTGCTTGAGGGTCATTGCCAGCAGCACTATAGAGAGCACGCAAGATGCGGTCAGCACCATGAAACCGCCGTCCCAGCCGAAGTGGTCAACGGTGTAGCCCAGCATGGCGTTGGCCGCCACGGCGCCACCCAGATAACCGAACAGACCGGTGAAGCCCGCCGCGGTACCGGCCGCCTTCTTCGGCGCCAGCTCCAGCGCATAGAGACCTATCAGCATGACGGGGCCATAGATCAGGAAGCCGATGGCGACCAGGGCCAGCATGTCGACGGTGGGGTTGCCCGCCGGGTTGAGCCAGTAGACCAGCACAGCCAGGGTCACCAGCACCATGAACAGGATACCGGCCGGTGCGCGGCGGCCCTGGAACAGCTTGTCCGAGATCCAACCGCACAGCAGGGTGCCCGGGATGCCCGCCCACTCATAGAGGAAGTAGGCCCAGGAGGAGTGATCCACGCTGAAGTCTTTGGCTTCTTTCAGGTAGGTCGGCGCCCAGTCCAGCACACCGTAACGAATGAGATAAACGAAGGCGTTGGCAATGGCGATGTACCACAAGAGCTTGTTGTGCAGCACGTACTTGACGAAAATCTCCTTGGCGGAAAACTCCTGCTCGTGACTCTCGTTGTAATCCTTGGGGTAGTCGTCCTTGTACTCCTCGATGGGGGGCAGACCCACGGACTGCGGGGTATCACGCATCACGAAGAAGGCGATCACCGCAATGGCAGCGGCAGCAGCAGCCGGTACATAGAAGGCACTGCGCCAGTCATTGAACCAGCCCATCCCCAGGATGAACAGCGGACCTATCATGCCGCCACCCACGTTGTGGGCCACGTTCCAGACCGCGACCACTTCGCCCCGCTCCTTCTGTGACCACCAGTGCACCATGGTGCGACCGCAGGGCGGCCAGCCCATGCCCTGCACCCAGCCGTTGAGGAACAGCAGCACGAACATGATGGCGATGCTGGAGGTAGCCCAGTGCACTGTCCCCATCATGAACATGATGCCGGCCGAGAGCAGCAGGCCGGCGGAGAGGAAGTAACGCGCATTGGAGCGATCCGACACGTTCCCCATCAGGAATTTGGAGAGACCGTAGGCAATGGAGACGCCGGACAGGGCCAGGCCCAGATCACCGCGGGAGAAGCCCTGCTCGATGAGGTAGGGCATCGCCAGACTGAAGTTCTTGCGCACCAGGTAGTAGCCGGCATAACCGAAGAAGATCCCGAAAAACACCTGCCAGCGCATGCGTTTGTAGAAGGGATCCACCTTGTCGGCCGGTAGCCGCTCTATGTGGGGTGCAGGCCTGAAGAGACTAAGCATGTTCTGCTTCCTTATTGTTGTTATGGGCGGTTGAGGGTGCCCCGATCATGCCTGCGACCAGATGAGTCCTTATTCGCAAGCGAGCCTATTGTGCTCATTTGTGAACATTCAATCTGTGATGAAGGCTAAATTATTGCAGTTTTATTACAAAAAATGTCACCCGATGAGTGATCGCTCATCGGCCTCCAGCCCTTGCAGGGCAAGGAATTCAGATACCCACTAAGGAGTAATGTTGCCGCTAACAGTTGCTTTTCGTCACATTTTCTTAGCAATGAATGGGATCTTGTCCACATTTCCGGTGGCGGGGGTCTGGTGAATTGGCACAGAAGGTTTATTTTCTCTCTCGTCCAAGAACGAGCGCAAACGAGCATAACGTTTGCGTCAGCTCAAATAACAAGAAGAAACGTTTTCGGACGCAAAAAATGGGAATGCAAGATAACGAAACGGAACATCAAACCTACTCTGGGTGGATATAAGGAATAACAACTATGAGCATACAAAGACCCAATACCCTGCTCGGCGAGTGCCTCGCCGAGTTTATCGGCACCGGCCTGCTGATCTTCTTCGGCGTCGGCTGTGTGGCTGCCCTGGTGCTGGCTGGCGCCAACTTCGGGCAATGGGAAATCTCCATTACCTGGGGCCTGGGGGTCGCCATCGCCATCTACGTGACCGGCGGCATCTCTGGCGCCCACCTGAACCCGGCGGTGACCCTGGCGCTGATGACCTTCTGCGGCTTCGACAAGCGCAAGGTGGTGCCCTTCATCATCGCCCAGATAGCGGGTGCCTTCGCCTCCGCCGCCCTGGTCTACTTCCTCTATGGCAACCTCTTCACCCAGTGGGAACTGACCCACAACGTGGTGCGCGGCAGCGTAGAGAGCCTTGGCACCGCCGGCATCTTCTCCACCTACCCCAATGCCCTGCTCTCCAACATGCAGGCGTTCGCGGTCGAGCTGGTGATCACCGCCGTCCTGATGCTGGGCATCATGGCGCTGGGTGACAACAACAACGGCGCCCCCAAAGGCTTCGCCGCCGCCCTGCTGATCGGCATACTGATCGCGGTGATCGGCGCCTCCCTCGGCCCCCTGACCGGCTTTGCCATGAACCCGGCCCGTGACTTTGGTCCCAAACTGTTCGCCTTCTTTGCAGGCTGGGGCGATGTGGCCCTGACCGGCGGTCGCGACAACCCCTACTTCTGGGTCCCCATCCTCGGCCCCATCGTCGGCGCCCAGCTGGGTACCGCTCTGTATGTGAAAGTGCTGGCTCCCTGCGTCCCGGGCAACCGTGTCGCGACCGAAGAAGCCGCCAAGCTGTCCAATAAAGAAGAGGCCGCCGCCTAAGAGCGGTCCCTTACGTGGAAAATAAGAACGTGGAGAACATCATGTCTGCTGAAAAGAAATTTGTCGTCGCGCTGGATCAAGGTACCACCTCCTCCCGTGCCATCGTGTTCGATCAGGACGCCAACATAGTCGCGACCTCCCAGCGCGAATTCACCCAGCACTACCCGAAAGCGGGCTGGGTCGAGCACGACCCCATGGAGATCTGGGCGACCCAGTCCTCCGTCTTCACCGAGGTGCTGGCCAAGAGCGGCCTGCACAGCGAGCAGATCGCCGCCATCGGCATCACCAACCAGCGTGAAACCACAGTGGTGTGGGAGAAAGCCACCGGCAAACCCGTCTACAACGCCATCGTCTGGCAGTGCCGCCGCACCGCGGCCATCTGTGAAGAGCTCAAAGCGCGCGGCCTGGAAGAGTACGTGCGGGAAAACACCGGCCTGGTGCTGGACGCCTACTTCTCCGGCACCAAGGTGAAGTGGATCCTGGACAACGTGGAAGGGGCCCGCGAGAAGGCGATGAACGGCGAGCTGCTGTTCGGCACCATAGACACCTGGCTGGTGTGGAAGATGACCAACGGCGAGGTGCACGTCACCGATCCAACCAACGCATCGCGCACCATGCTCTACAACATCCGCGATCTGAAGTGGGACGAGCGGATGCTGGACGAGCTGGGCATCCCCGCCTCCATGCTGCCCGAGGTCAAGCCCTCCTCCGAGGTCTATGGCTACACCACCCGTGGCGGCGGCTCCCGCATCCCCATAGCCGGCATCGCCGGTGACCAGCAGTCCGCCCTGTTCGGCCAGCTCTGTTTCGAGAAAGGCATGGCCAAGAACACCTATGGCACCGGCTGCTTCCTGCTGATGAACACAGGCACCGAGCCGGTTCGTTCCAGCAACGGCCTGCTGACCACGGTCGCCATCGGCCCGAAAGGGGAAGTGAACTACGCCCTCGAGGGTGCGGTGTTCATGGGTGGCGCCACCATCCAGTGGCTGCGTGACGAGCTGAAAATCATCCACGATGCCCGCGACACCGACTACTTCGCCTCCAAGGTGGGCGACACCAACGGCGTCTACCTGGTACCGGCCTTCGTCGGCCTGGGCGCCCCCTACTGGGATCCGTATGCTCGCGGCACCATGGTCGGCCTGACCCGCGGCGCGAACCGCAACCACATCATCCGTGCCGCGCTGGAATCCATCGCCTACCAGAGCCGCGACGTGCTGGATGCCATGCAGCAGGACTCCGGCATCAAGCTGGCGGCCCTGAAGGTGGACGGTGGCGCCGTGGCCAACGACTTCCTGATGCAGTTCCAGGCCGACATGATGCACACCCCAGTGGTGCGTCCGACCCGCATCGAGACCACCGCCATGGGCGCCGCCTTCCTGGCAGGCCTCGCCGTCGGCTTCTGGAAGAGCTCCGACGAGCTGGAAGACAAGTTCAGCGTCGATCGCGAGTTCATCCCGCAGATGGACAAGGCCGATCGCGCCAAACGTTACAGCGGCTGGCAGAAGGCGGTCGAACGCTCACGCCGCTGGGCCGAAGAGGAGTGATGGGGTAACCGACACCTCCTTGAGATGAAAAAAGCAAAGAGGCCGACAGCGATGTCGGCCTCTTCTTATTGGCGCTCGCGAACGCCCCTTCCGCCCCCTCCCCTTGCCAAGGGATGGGAGAAAATGACCCCTCCCCCTCGTGGAGGGGGAGGCCGGGAGCGGGTTGGCACTGTCGGCATGCCCTCTACAACGCCTCGGCGCCGAGCTGCTCTTTGAGGAAGTCGAGCCAGACCCGCAGCCGGATGTCCCGCTGGGCATCGGAGTAGAACACCCCGTTGATGGGACGCGAGGCGCCGCTGTTGCTGCGGGCCAGCACCTCCACCAGGGCGCCGCTCGCCCTGTCCTCCCCCGTCATGAAGTCCGACAGGCAGACGATCCCCTGCCCTCTGCGCGCCAGCTGGCGCAGGGTCTCTCCGCTGCTGGCCCGCAGGGTCGGGGTGATGGCGAACCTGTCCCCCTGCTCGGCGCTCAGCAAGGGCCAGTGGTTGAGGTGATCGGGGTGCAAAAAACCGAGCAGCTCGTGGCCCGCCAGCAAGTCAGCCGGCTGGCGCGGGGTGCCGCGCTCCGCAAGATAGTCCGGGGAGGCGAGCAGCCGCAGCTTGGATCGCCCGAGCGGCAGGGCCCGCAGGGAGGAGTCCGTCAGCTCGCCGATGCGAATGGCCATGTCCACCCGCCGCTCCATCAGATTGATGAAGCCCTCGGAGCTGTGCAGTTGCAGCTCGATGCCGGGGTAGCGGCGGCGAAACTCCCCTATGATGGGCACCAGCCGGTGCAGGATAAAGGGGGTGGCGGCATCGACCCTCAGCACCCCTTCGGGTTGTTCTCGGCGCATCAGCAGATGGCTCTCCGCCTCGCTCATCTCGGTCAGCACCTTCACCGCCCGCTGATAGAACCAACTCCCCTCCTCGGTCAGGCTGACCCGCCTCGTGGTGCGGTTGAGCAGCACGGTGGCGAGCTTCTCTTCGAGGCGCTTGATGCCGCGGCTCACCACCGAGTTGTCCATGCCGAGGTTCTCCGCCGCCTGGCGAAAGCTGCCCGCCTCCACCACGGCCACAAACAGGGTCAGTTCATCGGAATGGGTCTTCATTGTTGTCATCCTGGCAAGAGTCATGGGGCTTTATAGGCGCAATGGCCCGGGATTGGCAAGGCAGGCGTCGCGATTTCCACAGATAAATAACGTGATGGCCAGCGCAAACCAGGCTCGCCCTTTGCCGGTACAATGCTGCCAAAATGGCATCGAATGGCGCCGCCAGGTCACAAGGACAAACACCATGACATTCGAAACGCGGCTGGCCGCCGCCCATCAGGAGCTGGCCAGCAAAGGGGTATGGCACGCCAACTACAATCCGCCCCTGTGCAGACAGCTGCGCAGGCTGGGTTGCCCGGTCAAACCGCCCCACTATCAGGGCTGGCTTACCAACGTTCTCGGGTTTGGCATCAGCATAGGGCTGTTCTGGGGTCTGTTGATGTGGTTTTTCAGCTGGCAACCCATGGGGATAGGACCGCTATTTGCCCTGCGCCAAACAGCCCTGTTTGCCGGATTATTCGGTATCTTGATGGCAAGTTGGCTCTGGCTCAGGGGCAGACAGCTTAAATTGACCCCATGGGATCGACTGGCGCCGTCCATTACCCCGCTCCACGACAAAGGCCCCACCCGATGACCAGACAGTGTTGCCCCCGCTGCGGGATGCATACAGAGCACAGCGAGCGGATAAAGCAGAAGCCTTCCCCCTATCCCAAAACCCGCCGCGGCCACTTCAGGGCGTTTCTCAACGGATTTTTCTCCGGGGTCGGCGGTCATGGCATCGCCACACTTGAGCTACTCGACCGCTATGTGGTGTGCCAGCAGTGCGGACTGGAGCGACTTGAAAATCACGGCGAGGAGTTCAAATAGTCTCACCTAACCATGACGAGAAAAGTGATGACCACCGTTCACCCCATAAAAACGGCAGGAAAACCTGATGCATACCATCGCCATTATTATTTTTGATGACTTTACCGATATCGATTTCTTCTTGATAAAAGACATTCTTGGCAGAACCCAGCACGACTGGGTGGTTAAGGTTCTGGGTACAAAACCAAGCCATCATTCCGTGTTGGGTAACTCAGTCACAACTGATGGCCATATTCTGGCAGCCAATGATGCCGATGCAGTCATTTTCAGTAGTGGCCAGAAAGGGATTCCGGCTGTACTGGCCGACCCGCAATTTATGTCCTCATTCAAACTGGATCCTGAGAAACAGTTGATTGGATCTATCTGCGCAGGCTCCTTTATCTTGGCGCAACTGGGTCTGCTCGATGGCAAGCAAGCCACGACCCATCCAGATGCTAAGCCCGCCTTGCTCACTCAGGGTGTGGATGTTCAAGACAAACCGCTTGTGGTCGAGGGAAATATCGCAACCGCAGGTGGTTGTCTCTCTGCTCTTTATCTGACAGGTTGGTTGGCGGAACGACTCTGCAATGCTGCCAAACGTCGTGAAATTCACCGGCAACTCCTGCCTGCGGGACAGGCAGATATCTATGAAAAATTGATCAACTCCTCAATTGCTGCCGCTTATCGCGACTAAATAATGATGTTGTTTACAAATGTTAATGGAGATAGCCCACATGAAAGCCCATGAGAAACTGAACTATGTGGAATTTGCGGCAAGGGATCTCGCCGCGACCAAGGCCTTCTTCACCGCCGCCTTTGGCTGGCAGTTCGCCGACTACGGTCCCGATTATTGCGCCTTCGAAGGGGAAGGGCTGGATGGCGGCTTCTACCGCGCAGATATGTGCAGTCACAGCCATCAGGGGGGCGCCCTGCTGGTGTTCTACAGCGCCGACATTGCGGCAACCCAGGCCAAGGTGCAGCACCATGGCGGCATCATCAACCGCCCGCTGTTCGACTTCCCCGGCGGTCGGCGCTTCCACTTTGTCGAACCCAGCGGCAACGAGTTTGCGGTCTGGTCCGAACCGGCGGCCTGATGGCGAGGGCGTCCCGGCGCCCCCTGCGGCTTTACCTCCCTGACCTCCTCGCCGGCACCTCGCCCAGCCCATTTATTGCTGCTCTTATCTCAATAGTGTTTTGCGACTGCTGCCCTGTTTCCCCCAGTCTGCCGGGGGCATACTGACCGTCGTTTTAGCAAAGAGGTGCAGATGTCATCCCCCATCACAGTGATTGCCGAGCTTGAGGCCAAGCCTGAATTTGCCGCCGAGTGTCGCGCCGCCTTGAGCCCCTTGATAGCGGCTACCCTGCAAGAGCCCGGGTGCCTCTGCTACCAGTTGCACCAGAGCCTGGATAGCCCCCACGGCTGGATGATCCACGAGGCGTGGGAGAGCGAGGCCGCCCTCAGCGCCCACCAGCAGCAGCCCCATTTTCTCGCCTTCGTGGCCAGCACCCGGGGCTGGTTTGCCAGCACCAGCGTTCGCCGCTATCAACTAGCCTGAATCCAGCTGCGGCCTGCCCCTGCCCGCCCTGGATGCGGGGACGGGCCGACACAATATTGAGCGTAGAAACAATAACTTGAGGAATATGATGATGAAGATGCCCAACCTGGGTCTTGGTACCTTTCGCCTGAAGGATCAGCCCCTGCGCGACTCCCTGCTGCAGGGTCTGGATCTCGGCTATCGCCATATCGATACCGCCCAGATCTATGACAACGAGGCCGAAGTGGGCCGCTTGATGAGCGAAAGCGGCGTGCCCCGCCAGGATATCTACCTGACCACCAAGGTGTGGATCAGCGAGTTCGGCCCGGGCAAGGTGATCCCGAGCCTGGAGTTGAGCCTGGAGAAACTGCGCACCGACTACCTGGATCTGGCGCTCATTCACTGGCCCTCCCCCCAGGATGAGGTGCCGATGGCGGTCTATCTGGAGCAGCTCGCCGAGGCCAAGGCCCGGGGTCTGACCCGGGAGATAGGGGTTTCCAACTTCACCGTGGCCCAGCTCAAGCAGGCGATCGAGATCCTGGGGCCGGGCGCCATCGCCCACCAGCAGGTGGAGATCCACCCCCTGCTGCAAAACCGCAAGGTGGTTGAGTTCTGCCAGGAGCACGGCATCGCCATCACCGCCTATATGCCGCTGGCCTATGGCAAGGTGCTCGCCGAGCCGCTGCTGATGGAGATCGGCAAGCGCCACGGCGTCTCGGCGGCCCAGGTGTCGCTCGCCTGGCTGCTGGCCCAGGGCATGACGGTGATCCCGAGCTCCACCAAACGGGAGAATCTCGCCGCCAACCTGGCTGCGCTGAAGGTCAAACTCAGCCCCGAGGAGATGGCACAGATTGCCACCCTGGAGCGAGGCGAGCGCTGCGCCAACCCGGACTTCGCACCGGCCTGGGATTGATCCCCCTCATCCCCAGCCCTTCTCCCGCCAGGGGAGAAGGGAGCAAACCGCACTCCGGGATCTGTCTGTGACCCCAAGCGGGAGGCATCATGCCTCCCGCTTTTTCTCGTCTTCCCCTCCCCCACCATCACCAGGCATCTGGCACTGGACGCCATCCAGCCCTGCGCGGCCATACTGCCGCCAGTGCTGCTCCCCCAGAGCCTTCCCTTGCCCTTTTATCCCTTGCCTCTGTGTTCCCGGCCCGCTCTGTACGCGTTGCTGCTACGCGCCTTGTCTCTGTCTTCCGCTAACTCTGCATAGCCGCTCTTGCTGCCTCAGCCACTCCTCCTTCCACGGCACCATTGCTGCTTATTTGGCAAAAGTAATTTGATGTTGCCGTCATTTTTGCCAACAAAGCTCATCGGCATACTGGCGCCATTCTCCCGTCGGGAGCCACTATCCAAGGAGTTTGTATGCCACTGGCGTTATTTGCCCTCACCCTGAGTGCCTTTGCGATCGGCACCACCGAGTTTGTGATCGTGGGGCTGATCCCCACCATAGCCGAGCAGCTCAATGTCTCGCTCCCCTCGGCGGGCCTGCTGGTCAGCCTCTATGCCCTGGGGGTGGCCATAGGCGCACCTGTGCTGACGGCGCTCACCGGCAAGCTGCCGCGCAAGTGGCTGCTGGTGGGCCTGATGGCGCTCTTCACCGCCGGCAACCTGCTGGCCTGGCAGGCACCGGGATACGAGAGCCTGATCGTCGCCCGCATCCTCACCGGACTGG
The DNA here is from genome assembly GCF_965119515.1 of Aeromonas sp. Marseille-Q7275. Classification (NCBI taxonomy): domain Bacteria; kingdom Pseudomonadati; phylum Pseudomonadota; class Gammaproteobacteria; order Aeromonadales; family Aeromonadaceae; genus Aeromonas; species Aeromonas sp. Marseille-Q7275. Next base: position 15,894 of record NZ_CBCPLW010000010.1, on the reverse strand, counting down.
CCCACGGGGTCTTCTTCTCGGTGGGCAGCACCATCGCCACCGGGCTGGTGGCCAAGGAGAAGGCGGCGAGCGCCATCGCCATCATGTTCAGCGGCCTCACGGTCGCCCTGGTGACCGGCGTGCCGCTCGGCACCTGGATTGGTCAGCAGTTCGGCTGGCGCGAGACCTTCCTGGTGGTGAGCGCACTCGGGGTCATCGCCATGGCAGGCAGCCTGCTGCTCATCCCCGGCAACCTGCCCAAGGGGACAGCCTCCAGCCTCAGTGAGCAGCTCGCCGTGCTGACCCACAAGCCCCTGCTGATGGTCTATGTCAAGACGGCCCTGGGCTACGGCGGCGCCTTCACCGCCTTTACCTTCCTCGCCCCCATCCTGCAGCAGGTGAGCGGTTTTGGTGCCAATGCGGTGAGCCTGATCCTGCTGGTGTACGGCGTCTCCGTGGCGGTCGGCAATATCTGGGGCGGCAAGCTCGCGGACAAGATGGGCCCGCTGCCCGCCTTGAAGCTGATGTTTGGCGGTCTGGCGCTCATCCTGCTGATGCTCACCTTCACCGCGCCCCATCCGGTGCTCGCCGTGCTGACCGTGCTGGTGTGGGGTGCCTTCGCGTTCGGCAACGTGCCGGGACTGCAGGTGCTGGTGGTGAAACAGGCCGAAATCCACACCCCCAATGCCGTGGATGTGGCCTCCGGCCTCAACATCGCCGCCTTCAACGTCGGCATCGCGCTGGGATCCGTGGTGGGTGGTCTCGTGGTGGATCACCTGGGTCTGATGCACACCCCCTGGATCGGGGCCCTCATCGTGCTGCTGGCCTATGGCCTCACCCACGTCAGCGAGAGGCGCGAGGCCAAGTTGGCGCTGGCGGTTTAACCTCCCACAGACGAAGAGGCCGACACCCTGTGTCGGCCTCTTTCATTGGCAAGATGGCGCGGCTCAAGACTCCTTGAGATCCTCGTCGGCGGCCCAGCGCGCCTCCAGCCAGAGCAGATTGACCAGGCCGCACAGCAGCGCGAACCCCAGCCCCAAAATCCAGGTGAAATACCACATATCAACGACTCCTCAATTCCCGTGTCAGTAAAGGCTATGGCCCTGCTGGCGCACCTGCTCGGTGCTCATCTTGCCCCGCGCCACCCAGTAGACCCAGAGCGTATAGCCGATGTTGATGGGCATCAGCACGGCGACGATGCCCAGCATGATAAGCAGCGACCGCTCGCTGGAGGTGCCATCCCACAGGGTCAGGCTGCTCGACGGCTCCAGGGAGGAGGGCAGCACAAACGGGAAGAGCGCGATGGCCACGGTCAGCATCATGGCGGCGCAGGCACCGCCGCTGGCGAGGATGGCGAGCCGCCCCCGGCCAAGGGCACTTGCCAGCGTGCTCAAGAGCGGCAGCGCGAGGCCCAGGGCAGGCACTGCCCAGAGCACGGGGTGCGCCACGAAGTTGCCAAACCAGCCATCCGGTGCCGTCGTCACCTGCTTCATCAGGGGGGTCAGGGCGCCGTTGAGATCCCCTATCTCCGCTATCCGGTAACCGCGCATCTGGCTGAGCCAGAAACCGCCGAGGGCAAAGAGAATACTCGCCAATGGGCCAAGCCAGCGGCTCTGGCGGGCGCAGCGCTGTGCTATCACCCCCTGGGTCTTGCACTGCAGGAAGCTGCAGCCATGGAGCATCAGCAGGGCCAGCGCCGTGCCCATGCAGGTCAACAGCAGCGGCCAGTTGAAATCGAAGGCGCCATAGTGGATGCGAAGGGCCGAGTCGAAGCGAAACGGCAGCCCTTGCAATAAAAAGCCGAGGGTCGCGCCAAACACCAGGGTTGGCAGCAGGGCCCCCATCACCAGGGCCCTGTCCCACCAGCGGCGCCACAGGGGGTCCGGCAGCTTGCTGCGATAGTCAAACCCCACCGGGCGCAGGAAGAGGCCGAACAGCAGGAACATGAAGGGCACATAGAGCGCCGAGAAGGAGGCGGCATAGACCAGGGGCCAGGCGGCGAACAGGGTACCGGCACCGGCGATGAGCCACACCTGGTTGCCCTCCCACACGGGCCCAACGCTGTTGAGCAGCACTCGCCGCTCCTCATCGGTTTTGGCCACCACGGGGAGCAGCATGCCGACCCCGAGATCGAAGCCATCCATCACCACGAAGCCGATGAGCAGGAAGAGCACCAGCCCCCACCAGACGAGTTTCAGGGTTTCGTAATCCATCAGACGGGACTCCCGTTTTTCAACACTTCACCTTGATAACGACCCGTCTGCAGGCTGGCGGGCCCTTTGCGGATCACGTGACGCAACAAGAACAGCTCCACCACCAGCAGCGTGCTGTAGATGAGGAAGATGGAGATGAGGCTGAACCAGAGTTGCCCAGGTTGCAGCAAGGAGACGGAGGCCGACACCGGCAGCACGTCGCTGATGGTCCAGGGCTGGCGGCCGAACTCCGCCACGAACCAGCCCGCCTCGATGGCAATCCAGGGCAGCGGTATGCTCCAGAACAGCGCCTTGAGCAAACGGGGGGATTGCACCAGCTTGCCCCGGCACAGCTGCAGGAAGGCGGCACCAAAGAGCCCGAGCAACACCACCCCTATCCCCACCATCAGCCGGAAGCTCCAAAAGAGCGGCGCCACCTGGGGAATGGAGTCGTCGACCGCCCGGGCGATGGCCGCCTCGTCCGCCTTGCCGATATCGGCGGCGTAGGGGGTCAGCAGCAGGCCGTAGCCGAGATCCGCGCGGTGGCGCTCGAAGGTGGCGCGGGCAGCGGCATTGCTGCCGTCTGAGCGCAGCGCCTCCAGGGCGTCGTGGGCAAGCATGCCGCTGCGAATGCGCACCTCATGCTGCGCCTTCAGATCTTTCAAACCCGTCACCTGCTCATCCAGGGAGCGGGTGGCGATGATGCCCATCAGATAGGGTATCTTGACCGCAGCGTGAGTGGTCTCGGCGCTCTGATCCGGCAGGCCGAACAGGGTGAAGGAGGCGGGCGCCGGCTCTGTGTGCCACTCCGCCTCGATAGCGGCGAGCTTCACCTTCTGCACCTCGCCGGTGCGATAGCCCGACTCGTCCCCCAGCACGATGACCGAGAGGATGGCGGCCAGACCAAAGCCAGAGGCGATGGCGAAGGATCGCAGGGCGAAGCGCACCTCCATGCGGCGCAGCAGATACCAGCTGCTCACCCCCATCACGAACAAGGAAGCCGCCACATAGCCCGCCGCCACAGTGTGCACGAACTTGACCTGGGCCACCGGGTTGAAGATCACCGCCGCCACGTCCACCAGCTCCATGCGCATCGTCATGGGATTGAACTCGGCCCCCACCGGGTTCTGCATCCAGCCGTTGGCGATGAGGATCCAGAGCGCGGAGAGGTTGGAGCCAAGCGCCACCAGCATGGTCACCATCAGGTGCTGACCCCGGGAGAGCTTGTCCCAGCCGAAGAAGAAGAGGCCGACCAGGGTGGATTCCAGGAAGAAGGCCATCAGCCCCTCCACCGCCAGCGGGGTGCCGAAGATGTCGCCGACGTAGTGGGAGTAGTAGGCCCAGTTGGTGCCGAACTGGAACTCCAGGGTGATGCCGGTGGTGACCCCCATGACGAAGTTGATACCGAACAGCTTGCCCCAGAAGCGGGTGATGTCCTTGTAGATCACCTTGCCGGTCATCACGTAGGCGGACTCGGCGATCACCAGGATCCAGGACAGCCCCAGGGTGAGGGGCACAAACAGAAAGTGGAACATCGCCGTCGCGCCGAACTGTATTCGGGAGAGGCTGACCACATCATCCAGGCTTATCATGCATGACTCTCTATGTTGCATTTAACAGGCAGGTTTTCGCCCGTTAAGTACAACACGTGCCATGACACCTATAACAGATGCAGTTATAGTGAAATCTACCTATAACAGTTAGGGCGCACCATGTCCCGTTACGGTCAGCTGGCTGCCTTGTTGCAGCAGCAAATAGAGACCGGCCTCTGGCAGCCGGGGGAGCGCATCCCCTCCATCCGCCAGAGCTGCAAGACCCATCACTTGAGCCCCATGACGGTGCTGCAGGCCTATCAGCTGCTCGAGAGCCGCGGCCTCATCCTGGCGCGGCCCCAGTCCGGCTACTACGTCAAGGCCGCCACCTCACCGCTGCCCGCCGGCACGGCCCAGCAGGCCCGCTACAGCGGCTCGGTGGACATCAACGATCTGGTGTTCGAGGTGTTGCAGGCGAGCAAGTCCCGGGAGCTGGTGCCGCTGGGGCTCGCGGTGGCGGATCCCGCCCTCTTCCCCCACCCCCAGCTCGGCCGGGCGCTGGCGAGCTGCATGCGCCGCCTCGACCCCTTCAGCACGGTGGCAGATCTGCCTCCCGGCAACGAGGCGCTGCGCCGCGCCATCGCCCAGCGTTACGCCAGCGACGGCCTGGCGGTGGACCCCCAGGAGATCATCATCACCACCGGCGCCATGGAGGCGCTCTCCTTAAGCCTGCAGGTGCTGACCGAGCCTGGGGACTGGGTGGTGGTGGAGTCCCCCACCTTCTACGGCGCCCTGCAGGCCATAGAGCGGCTCAAACTCAACGTGGTGGAGATCCCCGTGATCCCCGGGGTGGGCATCGATCTCGCCCTGCTCACCGAGGCCCTCGCCCAGCGCCCCATCAAGGCGTGCTGGCTGATGGGCAACGTGCAGCATCCCCTCGGTCACACCATGCCGGATGGCCACAAGCAGGAACTGATGGCGTTGCTTAACACCCATGAGGTGCCCCTGGTGGAGGACGACGTCTACGCCGAGCTCTATTTTGGCCGCGAGCGCCCCAGCCCCATCAAGCGCTGGGACGCCCGGGGCGACAGCCTGCTGTGCGGCTCCTGGACCAAGTGCCTGGCGCCGGGCTTTCGGGTCGGCTGGGTGGTGGCCGGATCCCATGCCGAGCGCATCCAGCGGCTGCAACTGATGTCGACGCTCTCCACCAATGTGCCGAGCCAGCTGGCGCTCGCCGACATGCTGCGCCAGGGCGGGGTGGATGCCCACTTTCGCCGCCTGCGCCACACCCTGGCCCAGCGCCAACAGCAGATGCGGGCGGCCCTGCTGCGCCTCTTCCAGGACGAGGTGCATATCTCGACCCCGGACGGCGGCTACTTCCTCTGGCTGACATTCGACGCGCGCCTCGACAGCCGGGCCCTCTATGCCCAGGCGCTGGCCAGCGGCTTCTCGTTGGCCCCCGGGGCCCTGTTCTCGAGCCAGGGCCAGCACAACCACTGCCTGCGCCTCAACAGCGCCCATCCCTGGAGCCCGGCGCTGGAAGCCGCCCTCACCCGGCTGGCGGCCCTGGTCCACCAGCAATTGGGAGGCTCCTAGCCTTTATCGATAGCTGCGCCTGAGGCAGGTTCGGCTTTATTGATAAATTAATTTTTCCTCAGCTGCATCCAATCGCCTCCCTCCTTCGTCTCTTGCTTGAACCTCAATCAAGGAGAGACGATGAAATCCCAACCCCGCTGGCTCGCCCTGTTCTGCTCGGCCCTCATCCAGCCACTGCAGGCCACCCCCCTCCCCCAGTCTGCCCAGACCGACCCTGTCCATCAGGCCGGTGACGGCGTGATCCGCCTCTATGGCCCCGGCGGCCCGGACACCGCCCTGAAACGGGCGGCTACCGCCTTCCAGCAGGAGACCGGGATCCCGGTCGAGGTCACCGCCGGCCCCGAACATAGCTGGCGTGACAGGGCCGTCAAGGATGCCGATCTCATCTTCGCCGGGGCCGAGCAATCCATGTCCGCCTACCTGCAGAGCTACCCCTTCCTCGACAAGCAGAGCGCCCACGCCTACTACCTGCGCCGCAGCGTCATCGCGGTGCAGAAGGGCAACCCGGCGCGGATCACGGGGGTGGAGGATCTCATCAATCGCCCCCTCAAGGTGGTGGTGACCGAGGGACTCGGCAGCTACAACACCTCGGGCACAGGCCTTTGGGAAGACGTGGCCGGGCGCAGGGGCAAGCTGGCCGATGTGCAGAAGCTCAGGCGCAACATCGTCGCCTTCGAGCAGGGCAGCGGCGCCAGTTTCCGGGCCTTCACCGGCCAGCGAGCCGATGCCTGGATCACCTGGGTGCACTGGCCCCTGAACCACCAGGACAAGGCGGATTTCGTCGAGATCGAGCCGGAGCGCCGCATCTATCGCGGTCTGCTGATCACCAAGGCGCAGGGGGCGGATGCCAGCACCCAGCGCTTTATCGATTTCATCGACAGCCCCCAAGGTGAGCCCTTCTTCGCCCAGGATGGTTGGACCCGTTAACCCCTGACTTCTCATAACCAAACAAACCATCGCCAACAGACCCAAGGAGAACGCCATGAACAAGTTCCTCATCACCCTCGCCTGCCTGCCCCTCGCCTCGGCCTGGGCCCTGGACACCCAGCCCCTGAGCGGGGCCGAACAGCTGCCCATCGCCCGGATGACCGAGAACGGCAAGGCCTATCTGGTCGATGCCAAGGGCTTCAGCCTCTACCGCTTCGACAAGGATGCCCAAGGAAAATCAACCTGTTATGCTGAGTGCGCCGAGAAGTGGCCGCCGGCATTGGCCAGCGCGGAGCAGGCCAAGGCGGGCGTCGGCAAGGCGGCAGACGTCGGCATCAGCCTGATCCTGCGCGACGATGGCAACTATCAGTGGAGCTACCGTGGCCAACCGCTCTATCGCTGGATCAAGGATGAGCAGCCCGGCCAGAGCAGCGGGGACGGCGTGAAGAATGTCTGGCACCGCGTCCAACTATGAGGTCTGAGTGAATATCGACAACCAGCAACTTGCCCACCTGCTCGCCCGCAGCCGGCAGAGGGACAAGCAGGCATTTGAAGCCCTCTACCGGCTGACGGGCCAGCCTCTGTATGCCATGCTCCACGCCCTGCTCAAGGACAAGCAGTGGGCCGCGGACATCCTGCAGGAGGGCTTTTTGAAGATCTGGCACGGTCAGAGCGCCTATCCCGTCGACTACCCCTGGGCCTGGCTCTGCCAGTGCATGCGCCATCTGGCCATCGACGCCCTGAGGGCGAAGAAACGCCATGGGGAGACCCCACTGGATGAGTCTTGGGAGGAGAAGCCCGGCCAGGAGACAGAGGGGCTGGCCCCCTCTTTTTCCCTCGAGCATTGCCTCGGACGGCTCTGTGCCGACAAGCGCAACGCCATAGTGCTCGCTTATCGGCACGGCCTGAGCCACCAGGAGATAGTCAGCCACACCCAGACCCCGCTCGGCACGGTCAAGTCCTGGATCCGGCGCGGACTGGAGGAGCTCAAGCTATGCCTGACTCAATGACCCCCAAACGCTATCGAGACCCCGCCCTGCGCGAGCGGCTCGCCGGCGAGTATGTACTGGGTACCCTGAGCCCGCGGGTGCAGGCCAGGATGAGCCGCCTGATGGCCCGCGATCCTGGCTGGTGGCAGTGGATTGAACAGTGGCAACAACATCTGGATCCTCTGCTGCGCCAGCCCCAACCCGCTCCGCCCCTGCCCCGCCAGATCTGGCACGGGATAGCGCAGGGGATCTCCCCGAGGCCTGGGCCCAACCGCCTGTGGTGGCCGCTCGCCATGGCCGCCTCCCTGCTGCTCGGCCTATGGCTCCAACCGCTGCTTCCCTGGCACTCCGCGCCCATCCAGCCGGTGCGCTACCTGGCCACGATGTCCTCTGCGGGCGAGGAGGCCCCCTTCGTGCTGGTGGCCTATCAGGGCAAGCGGCCGGGTCAGTCCAGCATCCGCTTGCAACAGAATCTGGCGAGCCCGCTGCGCCTGCCCGCCGACGCCATGCTCTGGATGCGTGACAAAGAGTCCGCCAAGCTGGTGCCCCTCGCCCCCCTCGGGGAGGTCATGGCGGGCCGCCTGATGACCCCCACCGAATGGCAGCAGCTCAAGCGGAGCAGCGAACTGCTGGTCATGGCGACGGGCAGTGAACACCCGCTCTATCGTGGCCACTGCATCGAGCTCGGCCCCTGGCCGGCAGAGAGCTGAACACGATCGCAGCACTTTCAACAACAGCAACAACAAGGCCCCGTGATGGGGCCTTGTTAATCGAGAGAGGGCCCGCTTATCGGGCATAAATTTCGGACTGTCTGGTGAAACCGAGGGATTCGTAAAGAGACTTGGCCCTGTCATTGAATGACATCACCTCCAGACGGATCTGGCTTGCATCGTGGGCTTTGGCCCAGCAATCGCAGTGAGCCATCAACGCCTTGCCGATGCCGCGGGAGCGATGATCCTCATCGACGACCACGGAGCCGATACGGCAGATGGGGAGCTTGGAGAGGAAGGGGATGGCCTCATTGATCTCGATCCTGGCCGTCAGAAAGCCCAGCACCCGCTCGTTATCCACCGCCACGCAGAACAGTCGCTCCTCACAACCTATGGCCGCCAGCAAAAACGCCCGCTCCTGGGGTGAGGGCGGGCAAAACACCTCGGGGGCCTGCTCAAAATGGATCAATCCAATTTGCCGATTCAACTCGAGAATGGCGTCGAGATCCTGCTCGGTTGCCTTGCGTATTTCCAATGGGTGCTCCTTGCCTGTGGTTGATGACCTCCCCCCAGCGGCCTGGGGAGAAACCCATCATAGGAGGAGTCGCCCCCAAGATGAAGCGCCGATTGTATCCCCTTATAGCAAGGGTTCACCCGGGGGGCACCAACAACAAGGCCCCGTGACGGGGCCTTGTGGACAATCTGATGGCAGCCTGAGCTCAACCCGGTGCGCCCAGCTGGGCCACCTGGCGCTCTATGCTGGCTTTCAGGTTGTCATCGAGTTTCAGGGCTCGAGCCAGCTCGTCGAGATAGCCGCGCTCCATGAAGTGATCCACCTCGACGGCGAGCAGGGAGGCGAGATAGACCTCGGTGGCCTGCTCCATGTCGGTCACTTCCCGGGCCAGGGCTTGCGGATCCAGGGGGCGGGCCAGCTCGGCGTCAATCCAGCGGGCGGCATCGAGTTGACCCTGCTCGGTCAGGTACGCCTGGATCTTCTGGCGCTCGGCGGCGTCGATGTGGCCGTCGGCCCGGGCCGCCGCCACCATGGCGCGCACCAGCAGGCTGGCGCGGGCATCCAGTTCGGCGCCCGCCAGCTCGTTGAGGGGATGGGGCGTGCCGGCTGCTGGCGCACTCTGGTTCTGCTGCCAGTCCTGATAGAGCTTGTAGGCCAGCCCGCCGAGGGCCGCCGCCCCGCCCACCGCCGCCACCTTGGTGCCGTACTTGCGCATCTTCTTGTTGCCAAGCAGCAGCGCCATGGCCCCGGCGGCCAGCCCCCCCTGGGCCATGCCCTTCATCTGGGCCTTGCGCGTGTCGCCGCCATCGTTGAGCCAGCCCTTGCCAGCTCCCATCAATTGCTCCAGCATCTGTTTCATGGGGCCTCCTCATTTGCATGAGATGCCATGCTGGGCCGCCGCCGCTGAACTCAAGGTGAATGGATGCCACTACCCCGCCTGTTGCTGCTGACCCTGCTGACGCTCACTGCGTTCGCTGCCAATTCGGTACTCTGCCGCCTCGCCCTGTTCGAAGAGCGGATGGATCCGGCCCTGTTTACCCTGCTGCGGCTGACCAGCGGCGCCCTGATGCTGATCCTGCTGTGCCGGGTTCGCCACCAGTCGCCGCGCCAGGGAGACTGGGGGGGGGCCCTCGCCCTCATCGCCTATGGCGCCGCCTTCTCGTTCGCCTATCTCACCCTGACCGCAGGCACCGGTGCCCTGCTGCTGTTTGCCGCCGTCCAGCTCAGCATGCTGGCACCGCCCCTGCTGCGCGGAGAGTCCCTGCCACTGCGCCAGTGGGCTGGTCTGCTGCTCGCCATGGCAGGGCTGGTATTGCTGTTGCTGCCCGGCATCCGGGCGCCGGATCCCCTGGGGGCGGCCCTGATGATAGGCGCCGGCATCGCCTGGGCCTGCTATACCCTGCGGGCCTCACGCTTTGCCGATCCCATCGCCGCCAATGCCGGTCACTTCCTGCGGGCCAGCCTGCCGGCGGCACTGCTCTACCTGCTGCTTGGCCAGCTTGAGGCCAGCCCGGCGGCCATTGGTTACGCCCTGGCCTCGGGGGCCCTCGCCTCCGGCCTTGGGTATGCGCTCTGGTATCTGGTGCTGCCCCAGCTGGGACGCACCCTGGCCGCCAGCGTCCAGCTGCTGGTGCCCCTGCTCGCGGCGCTGGCCGGGATCATCTGGTTGGATGAGTCCTGGTCGCTGCGATTGTTATTGTCATCTCTGGGCATTCTGGGGGGCATAGCCCTGGTCATAACAGGACGCCCCCCACAAGGAGACAAAGCATGATGAAGATGGTCATACTGTTGCTCGCCAGCAGCCTGTCGAGCGGCCTGCTCGCCATAGAACAGGATCGGGAAACCCATCAAGCCGGGCTGGATCGGGCCTGTGCCAACGCCCAGCAACTGCTGATCGTGCAGGGTCGACAGCAGCGCATCGACGCCTGCGTCAGGGAGGGGGGCAAAACGACCCGCTGCCAGCAGGAGTACGCCAGCTTCGGCCAGCGCGAGGGCAACAAGCGCCCCGATTTTTCCAAGGTGCCCGCCTGCCAGCAGGCCGAGACCTATCGCAAGAGTTACCGGCAATAAGCCGAGGAGAGAACATGATCCCACCCCGCGAACTGACCCTGCAATTTCTCGCCGAACCCGCCGACGTCAACTTCGGTGGCAAGGTCCATGGCGGCATGGTGATGAAGTGGATCGATCAGGCCGGCTACGCCTGCGCCGCCGGCTGGTGTGGCGGCTATGCCGTCACCGTCTATGTGGGGGGCATCCGTTTCCTGCGCCCCATCCAGATAGGCCAGCTGGTGGAGGTGCACGCCAGGGTGATCCACACGGGCACCACCAGCATGCACCTGGCGGTGGACGTCTACAGCCGCCATCCCACTGATCCCCAGCGCCACAAGACCACCCACTGCATCATCATCTTCGTGGCCATGGACGAGCACGGCAAGCCGAGTCCGGTGCCCCAGTGGCAGCCGGTGAGCGAGCAGGAGCTGAGCCTGCAGCAGTACGCCAGGAAACTGATGGCCCTGCGCGAGGAGCTCGACAAGGAGATGCGCCAGCACATGTGAAACCCGTCCCCCCCGGGCAACCGGGGCGTGTCTTCACCGCCCGGGGCGCTATAATGGCGCACCCGCTGCCCCACGAGAAACCAAGATGTCACTGGAAACTGCACCGCCCGAGGTCAAACTCGCGGTGGATCTGATAGAACTGCTGGAAACCAACCAGATTGCCCCGGAGCTCGCCCTGGCGGCGCTCGCCATCGTCCGTCAGGACTACGAGCGCAAGCTCGAGGAAGGCCGGGCGCACTGACGCGCTCACCTCGACCCGGTCCCTTCACCCCTTCTCCTACAACCCAGGAGGCACCATGTCAGACCCCGTTCGCTTCGAAACCGGCAAGGCCATGCTGCTTGGCGGCCTGCGTCGCCATCACAGCTTCCAGCACGGCGACTTCGGTGGCCAGTGGCGTGACTTCAGCGCCCTTGGCCCCCTGCCGGGTCAGCTGGGGGAGCACGCCTACGGCGTCATCTGCGGCGCCGACGAGAGCGGCTGCGAATATATGTGCGCAGTTGAAGTGAGCGCCTTGGAAGTGCTGCCTCCGACCCTGGGCCGGATGCGCATCAGCCCCCAGACCTATGCGGTCTTTCGCCATCTGGGCCATGTGGATGCCCTGCCGTACACCTGGCAGCAGGCGCTGGCGTGGCTCGCGCAATCCGATTACGACTCTGCCCACAGGCCGGACTTTGAGCGCTACGGCGACGCCTTTGACCCGGATAGGGGCAGCGGCGAGGTGGAGCTCTGGCTCGCCGTGGTGCCCAGACAAGCCCTGGCCTGAGGGGCCGGGACGAGGGTGGCCCTCGCAGGGCACGTCTCACCACGGCACGGTTCGGAGCCGTGTTGTCCCCCTCAGCGCGCTACGATTGCCTCCTCCCCCATCACCTCGTCGCAGAGCGCGATCAGGGCCTCGCACAGCCGGCTGAGGGGCTCAGAGCCCCCCGCCCCCAGGTGCAGGGCCAGCTCCACCGGACGCACCGCGGGCCAGTGTGTCAGCTCCACCTGCTCCGGTTGCAGCAAGCGGGCGGGCAGCAGGCTCACCCCTATGCCCGCGCTCACCGCCCCCTGCAGGCTGGCGAGGCTGGCACTCACGTAGGCGATGCGCCAGGCAATGCCCCTGGCGTCCAGGGCGTCGGTTATCTGGCGCCGATAGAGGCCTTCGCTCGGAAACACCACCAGGGGAACAGGATCCCGCCCGGCTGCTGGCCAGTCCCGACTGTCGACCCAGGCGAGCGGCTCGCGCCAGCGGGCGATGGGCTCTCCCTGCCCGCGACCCTGCTTGATCAGCGCCAGATCCAGCTCTCCCCCTTCGAACGCCTGCCAGATCTCGTGACTCAGCCCGCTTTGCACCTCCAGCCTCACCTCGGGGTATTGCCGGGCGAAGGCCGCCAGCACAGGGGTCATGGCGCCGGCGGCAAAATCCTCAGGCACCCCGAGGCGCAGGGGATAGCTGGCCTCGCTCACCCGCTCACCCGCCCGGGCCAGCAGCCCCAGGATGCGGCGCGCCAGCCCCAGCAGTGTCTCCCCCTGGGCCGTGGTCACCACCTGGCGGCCGGAACGGTCGAGCAGCGGACAACCGAGCTGCTGTTCGAGGCGGCGCATCTGCTGGCTGATGGTGGACTGGGTCAGGTGCATCCGCTCGCCGGCACGGGTGAAACTGCCGGTCTCGACGATGGCGACAAAGCTCTGCAGCAGGTGGGGATCCAGCAAGGGTCGCTCCATGGGGGGATTCTCCATTTATAAAATCACTGAAAGTCATTTTATCATTTAATTTCCAAATGACTTGCGGGCCCGTTAGGCTGCCGTCACCCCCCCTCTTCTCCCAGGATGACCCCATGTCACAGCCTCCCCAGTCCGGTGCCCGCCCAGTGAACGCCCTCAGTGCCGTCTCGGCCCCCAGCCATCAGGGGTGGCTGGAGCAGACCCTGCAGCTGGCCCTGACCCACCGCCAGCAGGGGGGCCGCCCCTTCGCAGCCCTCCTGGTGCGAGACAACCAGCTGGTGGCGAGCGCCGTCAACCGCATGCTGGAGGCGGGGGATCCCACCCGCCATGCCGAGCTGGAGGCGCTGCGGGAGGGGAGTCGCCAGGGCCCCCCTGCCGGCGCCGCGGTCTACGCCAGCGGCCACCCCTGCCCCATGTGCCTGTGCGCCCTGGTGATGAACGGCATCAGCGCCGTCTACTACGCCTTCGACAATGAAGACGCCGCCCCCTTCGGCTTTGACAGCAGCGCCAGTTACCACAGGCTGCGACTGCCCCTCAGCCCGCCGCCCCTGCCCCTCGTCAAGCTGCCGAGCCCCATCCCGGCCGCCGCCCTCTACGGCCCCCAGTCCCATGGTTAAGCGCCCGCTCCCCTCCGGCAGTGGCGCCCTGCTGGTGCTGGTGGTGCTCATTGGCATCAACCTGCGCCCCTTCCTCACCGCCATCGGCCCCCTGACGGGGCAGATAGACGCCCAGCTGGGCCTCGGCATGGAGAGGCTGGCCTGGGTCACCCTGCTGCCGCTGCTGCTCATCGGGGTCGGCGTCCTGCTCACCCCGGCCCTGCTCGACAAGGCCGGGCCGCGCCCCCTGCTCGGTGCGGCCCTGTTGTTGCTGATGCTGGGCAGCGCCCTTCGCCTCGATCTCGCGAGCGGTACCCTGCTTATCGTCAGCGCCGCCCTGTGCGGGCTGGGGTCGGCCCTGGTGCAGGGGACACTGCCCGGCCTCATCAAGGGGACGTTCGCGGGCAAGGTGCCCCTGGTGATGGGGGTCTTCTCCGCCTGCATGATGGGCGGCGGGGCGCTCGGCGCCGTGCTCACCCCGCGCCTCGCCCTGCACCTCGACTGGTCCCGGGCGCTGGCCCTGTGGAGCCTGCCGGTGCTGCTGGCCCTGGTCTGGCTCGGCTGGCGGGTGCGCCTGCCCACCGCCGCGCCGCACTCCCCCGTATCAGGGGAGCAGCGGCTGATCGCGCTGCCCCGAGCCTGGCTGCTGATCGTCTGCTTTGGCATCATCAACAGCGGCTACGGCATCGTCGTGGCCTGGCTGGCCCCCGCCTACCTGGCGCTGGGGTGGAGCCCCCAGCAGGGGGGCGAGCTGGTGGCCTGGCTGGCCCTGGCCCAGACTGCCAGCGGCCTGGGTCTGCCACTGCTGGCGGCGCGCAAGGAGGACAGGCGCCCCTGGATGGGGCTGGCCATTGTGATGCAGGTGGCGGGCTTTGGCGGCCTCTGGCTCGCCCCAGAAGTCGCCCCCATCCTCTGGTGCCTGCTGTGCGGCGCCGGCCTTGGCGGCAGCTTCTCCCTCATCATGGTGATTGCGCTGGATCACCTGCCAGACCCCAGGCGCGCCGGTAGCCTCAGTGCCCTGATGCAGGGGGTCGGCTTCATCCTGGCGGCCACCGGCCCCTGGGTGGCGGCCCGCCTCCATCACCTGAGCGGCGACTTCGCCAGCGCCTGGCAGTGGCAGCTGGGGGGGCTGGCGCTGATGAGCCTGCTGGTGCTGCGCCTGGATCCGCGTCACTACGCCCGGGCGATGGGGGTCAAGGTGATGGGGCAGTCCGTCCCGCCCCTCACCCAAGGGCCCCGGACGGCACAAAGCAATACACCGGCCTAGGGCCGGTGTATTGAGCAGGTTGAAAGCGAGTGACGGGGCGCCTTAGCGCCCCTTCTTCTGCCGTCCACCCTGGTTGGTGCGCGGTTTGCCCGCAGTGGCAGGCTTGCCCCCCTTGGCTGGAGCCCCCTTGCCAGCGGCGCCTTTAGTTGCCGCTCCCTTGCCCACGCCACCCTTGCCTGCTGGGCTCTTCTTCTCGAAGGCCTCCGGGCCCGGCACATTGGGGCGCCCGCCAATCTCGTGGTCGTCGTCCCGGCGCGGCTTCTTGCCCTGGGCCTGTTTGGCGGTTTGCGCCGCCGGGGTCTTGGGTTTCTCCCCCTTGGCCGGTTTCACCTCGGAGGAGGAGTCTTCAATGAGCTTGAACAGCTCGATCAGCTCGTCGTCGGTGAGATCGCGCCACTCCCCCACCGGCAGCCCCTTGAGGCTGACGTTCATGATGCGGATGCGCTCGAGCTTGGTCACCTCGAAGCCGAAGTGCTCGCACATGCGGCGGATCTGGCGATTGAGCCCCTGCACCAGGGTGATGCGGAACACGAAGGGGGCCTCTCTCTTCACCTTGCACTTCTTGGTGACGGCGCCGAGGATGGGCACCCCGGCCCCCATGCCCCGGATAAAGTCATCGGTCACCGGCTTGTCGACGGTCACCAGGTACTCTTTCTCGTGATCGTTGCCCGCCCGCAGTATCTTGTTCACCAGATCCCCGTGGTTGGTGAGGAAGATGAGCCCCTGGGAGTCCTTGTCGAGGCGCCCTATGGGGAAGATGCGGGTGCTGTGGTTGACGAAATCGACAATGTTGTCCTTCTCTCCCGCCTCTGTGGTGGAGACGATGCCCACCGGCTTGTTCAGCACGATGAAGACCAGGCTGTCGGCTTCGCGCGCCTCTATCACCTGACCGTTGACCTTGACCAGATCCCCGGCAAACACCTGATCGCCGATCCCGGCCCGCTTGCCGTTGATGTAGACATGGCCCTGCTCGATGAAGCGGTCGGCCTCGCGACGGGAGCAGATGCCGCTCTCGCTGATGTACTTGTTCAGGCGCATGGATTCATCGGCCAGCATGGGTCACCTGCCAGATAGTGGAGTTCAAAAGAAGTGTCGGCTCGGTCAGCCAGGTCATGGTCGGGTTGGTCTGCATACAGTTCCATCAACAAAAAAGAATCTACAAATAGAATCAACAAGAAAGATCTACAAAAAGCGCCTGCAATCAGTCTCTTCAAAAGGGCAAGCCCGCCCTTTCTTCAAAAAACGCCGCTACAGTAGCATATGGCGCCATCCCTTGCCCCGCCCCGTGCACAGGATCCTGCCATCCGCCCCGAAGAGGGGTGCCGCCCGGCG